>DATJKM010000287.1:0-23043 GCA_035491515.1 Candidatus Udaeobacter sp.
AAAGCATTAATTAACGCTTTCAACGTTTGCGACACCCCGTTTCTATACACAATCGGAGAGTGATACGATCGCTCCCTGTACATTGAAAAGAAGCCTCAGCCACCCGCTAAGGCTCAAATTATTCACTTGCCGTCATTGAAGAGGATTAGCTACCAAATGAAGCTCGGGGTTCGCGTCAATCGCCTCTCGGCAATAATCACAAACCACTTTTACCGTCACATCTCCATTTGGGTTATACGCTATTATATCGCTGCGCTCCTCGGGGGTCAAGAAATGGAAACCGAGCTGATGCTCGGTTATATTTGACCCGCTGAGGGATCCAATTGACGTTTTGCAGTGCCGACAAATATAGTTTACAGCCATATGTATGCCTCCTGAAGGGTCGTTATACCCTTCAGTATGCCCGCATAATCGTATTTTAACAGATTAACGGTTAAACTTTGCCATCGTCTCCTCGAATGGCGCCTTCAGCCTGAATTCAATCGCATCACATGCGTCTGCTATCATCGCTTCCAATTTCTCACGCTCGCTCTTCGGGAAGGAAGAGAGCACATAGTCTGCTATGTTCATACCTGGCTGCGGACGGGAGATCCCCATTCTAACACGGTCGAACGTCTGTGTGCCCAAATGCTGAATAAGCGATTTGATGCCGTTATGCCCGCCCGCGCTGCCTTGATAACGAAGCCGCAGCTTCCCTATCTCGGTATCCAGATCATCATATACGATTAGTCCGTCATCAATACCTGCTTTAAAATAATCGAGAAACGACCGTACGGACTCTCCGGACAAATTCATATATGTCATCGGTTTAATCAGGACTACCTTCGTGCCCTGCACGTTGCCCTCACCGATTAAAGCCTTGCATTTGCTTTGCGTTACGCTGATGCCCCAACGTTTTGCCAGCTCATCAATGACCATAAATCCAACGTTATGCCGGGTTCCTTGATAAGCGGCACCGGGGTTCCCCAGTCCTGCAATCCACCTCATTGCTTGCTCCACTCCTTTACGGACAAATGTAACATAAACAATAGCAAGCGTAAACGGCTGATGCCATTCTTTAGCAGTAAAGCGCATATCGCGCTGAAATAGAAGCATCTAATCCATGCACTATGATTGTAAATTGCAAAAGAACGCCGCCCTATACAAGGACGGCGCCGGATCTAGCTGGCTGCAGCTATATCAAACAGGGGATTAAAAAGTTTTAATATCTTCGAGCAGCTTTTCCCTGGCACCTGATTCCGCCTCGATAAGCTCCACAGCCGCATCCTCTGCTTCTTCCTCAGTGAGCTCCTTCTGCGGTGCAAGAATCGTCACTACAACCTGCTCCGGTTCAGCAACCGACTCGACACCTTGTGGCAGCTTTAAATCGCTTACGAGTAAGCTCTCGCCTATCGCCAGCGATGATACGTCAATTGAAACAGCATCAGGAATATTACCCGGCAAGCATTGCACCTCCAGCTCATGCAAAATCACTTGGAGAATGCCGCCCTCTCTTACGCCAGGGGAATCGCCGTCAGCATGAATACGAACGCTCGCCCGCACGTTCTCGTTCATATTAATTTGATGGAAATCAACATGCAGCACTTGTCGGCTCATTTGATCACGCTGTATTTCTGATACCATTACAGACGTCTTGCCGTGTGAAGGAATATTAATTTCGATAACCGCATTCGGATGGGAGCGAAGCAGCGCCTGCAGCTCTTTGCCATCCACCGTTACTTGCGCGGCTTCCGTTAACTGCTTTCCGTAAATAATGCCGGGAATTTTCCCTTGAAGCCGCAATTGGCGCAGCTCGCCTTTCGTCGTGCTCGTTCGTTGATCCGCATTCATAGCAATCGCCATATTGATAACCTCCCAAAAATTTTGTGAAGCAAAACTTACTTCGTAAATCATTTCCCTATAACTTACCCACACGAACCGGATATTAAACTTTATTAGGCAAACATGGACTTCTTTTTAACCTAAAAAAACATTCAATGACTTAACAGCGCGCAAAAAAAAGATGCAGCAACGAATTCCTGGATCTGAATTCGTCGCTGCATCCTTTATTTCAGCAGCTCTCGCTTACTGTTGTTTCTTTTCTTTCTTCGCTTTGGCACGCCCGCGAATTTTCTCGGCATAACCCGGCTTGTTCACTTGACGCTCACGCGCAATAGCCAGATCGCCGGCTGGAACATCCTGCGTTATCGTAGATCCGGCCACAACATAAGCGCCATCGCCGATTTTCACCGGAGCAATCAGGTTAACGTTGCTGCCGACAAACGCATTATCGCCGATCTCCGTCACGAATTTATTGTAACCGTCATAATTGACCGTAATCGCTCCGCAGCCAATATTAACGTCTTTCCCGACCTTCGCATCCCCAACGTAGCTCAAATGCGACACTTTGCTTCCATCGTCAAGCGTTGCATTTTTCAGTTCTACGAAGTCGCCGATTTTACAGCCGATGCCGAGCTTCGAGCCTGGACGTAAATTGGCGTAAGGCCCTACCGAGCATGTATCGCCTACGATTGATTCTGCGATAACCGAATATTTTATCGCGACGCCGTTACCGATCGTGCTGTCCGTAATGTCGGCTTGCGGTCCGATTACGCAGTCTTCGCCGATAACCGTTGAACCGCGAAGTACTGTTCCCGGATAAATGACCGTATCGGAGCCGATTTGAACCCCTGCTTCAATATAAGTCGACGAAGCATCGATCAGAGTTACTCCTTCGAGCAAATGTTTACGATTGATGCGATCGCGCATGAAGCTCTCCGCTTCGGCAAGCGCAACGCGGTCATTTACGCCAATCGCCTCCGCCAAATCAGCCGTGCAATAACCTTGAACAGATTCGCCGGCTTCACGGAAAATACCGATGACATCAGTCAAATAATATTCGCCCTGCGCGTTATTGCTCGTTACCTTAGCAAGTGCGGCAAACAGCTTCCGGTTGTCGAAACAATACGTACCCGTATTGATTTCCTTTACCGCCGCTTCTTCCGTCGAGCAGTCCTTCTGCTCGACGATGCGCTGAACGGTTCCATCTTCGCCGCGAATAACGCGGCCGTAGCCGGTTGGCACTTCGAATGATGCCGTAAGCACAGTTGCCGCCGCACCGCTGGAAGCATGCAGCTCAAGCATTGCGCTAATCGTCGACGCCTGCACGAGCGGTGTATCGCCGCATATGACGATCGTCGTGCCTTCTTCTCCGCCGAGCAAGCCTTCCGCTTGACGAACAGCATGGCCCGTACCCAACTGCTGCTCTTGCAAGACGTATTCAGCGCCACCCCCCAAATACGATTTGACCATTTCCGCACCGTGGCCGACAATGACAACAGCGCGCTCCGCAGCGGCTTCCTTCACCACATCAAGCACGTGACCGACCATCGGCTTCCCGCATACCGGATGAAGCACTTTATATAATTTCGATTTCATACGCTTACCCTGTCCTGCGGCAAGCACAATCGCCATAACTTTCAATTGAAAGACCCCCTAGATTACTATGAATTATAATTTCTGTTAAACGCATCGCGCAAGCGACTGACGTAGTCCCTGGCGGCATCTTTAAAAATACCAACTTTATTATATTCCATTATACGATGATGTTCCTATATTGCAAAAAAAAAGAAAAGAGAGCCTTCGCTCTCTTCTCCAAACAACCCCAAAAATCATGAAATGCCCTGGTTAAGCTCCTTCTTCAATCGCAACTTCTTCTGCTGCGCGCTCATATTCTGCGAGAACAGCAGCCTGGATTTTCTCCCGGGTGGTCGAAGAGATCGGATGCGCGATATCCCGAAATTCTCCATCCGGAGTACGTTTGCTTGGCATTGCAACAAACATACCATTGTTTCCGTCGATGACACGAATATCGTGAACAACGAATTCATTATCAATAGTAATGGATGCGATCGCCTTCATACGCCCTTCGGAATTTACACGGCGGAGTCTGACATCAGTAATTTGCACTTGTGTTCACCACCTTTGTCTATCAGAGACTTGGTGTATACTTCCACGTTTTTGTGCCAATTCCTTCTACATTTTTGGTAAAATCATGCTCTATTTAAAAAATTTTTTTAAAATTGAATCTTTTTCGTTTTCATTCGACATTTGTCGATGCAATGACTTCTATTTCGACAAGAACATCCTTTGGCAGCCTTGCCACTTCAACGGCCGAACGAGCCGGTTTATGCTCTCCGAAATAAGAAGAATAAATGCCGTTTACCGTTGCGAACTGATTCATGTCCTTCATAAATACGGTCGCTTTTACGACATCCTGGAAGCCGGCGCCCGCAGCCGCAAGCACAGCCTCTAAATTGCGAAACACCTGATGAGTTTGCTCCTCAATTCCGCCTTCTACAAGCTGTCCTGCTGCATCGAGCGGAATTTGTCCTGAAGTGAACAATAATCCTCCCAGCTTAATCGCTTGCGAATACGGTCCGATCGCCGCAGGCGCTTTATCTGTAGCAATCACTTGCAGTTGTTGCTTCGTTGTCATTATGGTCCCAGCCTTTCCTAACAAGATATATAAGTCATCATCCGCTCACGCATTTATCCTTTAAAATAATTACCCGGAACAACTGTCGTTTGCTTCGTCTTCATATCAACAGCGGTCAGCTTAGCGAGCGATACATAATCCTCAAGAAGGCGCTCCTCTAATTCCACTTCTCCGGATTCTACGAATACGCCAACGCCCGCTACGGTAGCCTTAAATTCGAACAGCAAATCCATCATTCCCTGGATCGTTCCGCCAGCCTTCATGAAGTCGTCGATAATAAGGACACGCGACTGCTCCTTAAGCGCCCTGCGCGCCAGAGACATCGTCTGAATCCGCTTAGTCGACCCCGATACGTAGTTAATGCTAACCGCGGAGCCTTCCGTAACCTTATTATCGCGCCGTACCATCACAACCGGTATGTTCAAGCAGGCAGCCGTTGCAAAAGCAAGCGGTATCCCTTTCGTTTCTACCGTCATAATGACATCGATCTTCCGATCCGCGAAGGCGGTTGCAAACATTCTGCCGACATCGGCCAGCAGCTCCGGTTGGCCTAGCATATCCGTTATATACAAATAACCGCCTGGAAGGACCCTTTCAGGCTGCTCTAACTGGCGGCATATGTTTGTCATAATGGTAAGAGCTGTTGTTTCCTTCATCTTCGGCGTAAACTTTACTCCGCCTGCAGCTCCAGCATGCGTATGAAGCTCACCAATGCCTTCTTCCTCAAACACTTCTTTAATGATTGCCAGGTCCTCACTAATTGAAGACTTTGCCGATTGATAACGATCAGCAAATGCTGTCAGTGAAATTAACGCGTGGGGTCGACTTAACAGGTATTGGGTCATTTCTACCAACCGTGAGCTCCGTTTCAACTTCTTCAAACACATCTCCCCCCACTAAATCCGAATAATATAATGTCAATATAACATTTTTATACGGATTTAATCAAGAAAAACGTCAGTCCTATGTCAGCATTCTTACCACATAGACCTCTTTGCAAAAGCCGCGGAGCCCATTGTAAATACGTGGAAGCTTAGCCTCCTTCGATACGAGGCCGAACACCGTCGGTCCGCTGCCAGACATTAAGACGCCATCTGCGCCAAGCCGGATCATGCTTTCCTTCAACTGCATCACCTCGGGATAGACGTCCAGCGTAACCTTCTCCAGCACATTGCCTAGCCCCTCGCAAATATCGGTAAAAGAGC
Organism: Candidatus Udaeobacter sp.; assembly: GCA_035491515.1. GTDB lineage: Bacteria > Bacillota > Bacilli > Paenibacillales > Paenibacillaceae > Pristimantibacillus. The sequence goes on from DATJKM010000287.1 coordinate 5,683, forward strand.
CCCGTTCAAGCGCACCGACCATGTTTGAGATGGAAGGATGCTCTTTAATCTCGTTTGCGCGAAATCTGCCGTATACGTCGGCTGTCGACACATTAATCGGCGGCTTCGCCAGTACGACCCAGCATTGCGGCGGATTTGCGATATGCTCCAGCACTTCGCCGCGTCCGCGGGCAATCGCTGTGCCGCCGGTCACGCAGAATGGAACGTCGGAGCCGAGCTCCGCGCCAAGGCGGCACAGCTCGTCCTCCGGGATTTGCAGCTTCCATAGCCGGTTCAGGCCTCGCAGCGCAGCAGCGGCATCGCTGCTGCCGCCAGCCAGTCCCGCAGCGACGGGAATCTTTTTGTCCAAATGAATATATACGCCTTGCTTCACATCGTAGCGTTCTTTAATAAGCCTGGCCGCCTGAAAGGCCAGGTTCTTCTCGTCTAGCGGTATGTAGCCTACTTGGCTTGAAATAATGATTGTATCTCTAGGCAGCTCTTCCATTTCAAGACGGTCTGCAAGATCAACCATCGTCATAATCATCTCGACCTCATGGTAACCATCACCGCGTTTGCGGAGCACATCGAGCAATAAATTAATTTTGGCAGGAGCTTTTTCATAAATTTTCATCTGATAAGTTCACCCGTTCGTTCGTAAGCTTAAACATCATTATATCAAACGAACGCAATAAAAGCTAAGAGATGACAATCGGTTTATTTCCGGTTGCCAACAGCTTAGCTTTTGTATGCACAAATATCAGATCACGATTAAGGCTGATTCGTTTTTGCAGCGGCTTGTTCAGCAAGCTGTATCGCGCGTTTAATCATATTTCCGGCATCCTTCGCACGAATGCTTCCCCAGCCCTCCTGCTGCACCGTATCGTAAAACCCAAGGTCCTTAGCCAGTTCATATTTTAATTCCTCCGACATCACTCCACGTCTTCTGCGGCCCATTCCCATTACCTCCAAATCCATTTTAACGATAACCAAGTATATACGGCTGTCACTATTGCACAGGTAGTATGCTTCAATTTGGACCTCGCCATACATTGCTGAACGTACCCGCTCCGCTTCACTTAGCAATATGAATAAGACGCTTGGCCGCATAAGCGCAAAAAAAAAGCGCAGAAGCTTTCTGCGCTAATATGCCTCACTGGGCGATATATAATCTATTGTTGCAAATGGGCGATTCGGACTTGACCTTCATCATTGCATACGGTCACTTCCACCGACTCTGTCAGTATATCCGCATAACTGTATGAGACACGCTTGAACGCATGTTGCTCTTCATCCAGCTTAACAATGAAAACAGAAGGGTAGGTTTCTTCCAACGTGCCGGTTCGTTCGATGGTCTTTCGTCGGCCACCGTTCGCTCGAAGACGGATTTTGGAGCCAACATGAGCTTCCAAACTGCGTTTAATATCCAATAGCGCATTTTTTGCCATTGTCCACTACCACCTCTTTCCTTGTCCATTATAACCAAAAAGAGGGGTGTTGTCAAACAAAGCAAAATATTATATCAGCCGGAATAATTATTTGTCAACGGTGTTTTCACCCATTTTTTAAAAAACCATGCATAAGAAAGCAAAAAATATACATATTAAGAAGTTTCTTCAAATTATGTGTTTATGATTGGCGCCTGCTTTGGTAAAAAAGTCCCAGTCTCGGTCTGCTCTGAAATATAAGCATCGTACCTGGTTCTGAATTATACGACGCTTATATTTCAATAAAAAAATCATGCTTGAGCGGCGCTATTTTGCATGTAAGAAATTTGTAAAACAATTGGATTCAGAACCGTTACGCCTTTAATACAGAAGAGGATGACGTTATTTTTGGCTTCGGTAAGCCAACGCGAAAACGTCCCATCGTCTCTATGCCGCCAACACCGTCAATACCGCTTATCGTGCCATGAATGACGTCACCTAAGTTTATCGTGTCCTTAATCGACGTGTAGCTTGCTTTAATGGCTATATAAACAGGATCGAGCGCATGAATCAATATACGCCCCGGTGAGCTCGCGAAGTTGGAACCCGCCTGCAGCAATGCTTCAAAATGGGATTGGCAAGCGCCTGCAATAACGATCAGTCCGTCGCGGTTACGCTCATAGTCGCGTGCTACGCGGACCGCATTAACGAAATGCTGTGAATTTTTGTAGCTGCTTAGGCTAAACAAGTCCATTTGCGCACGGCTTTTCAGCACGCCGTCATGGCCGGTAATGACGACAATATCCGGTTGGATTTGCGGCAGCAGACGGTACAGCATATCAGCCATTTGGGATTCATGCACGTGAAGGCCATGCGAAGGGACACGCATCGTATTGTACAGCTGCATGCTCTTCTTTAAGTAATTTCCATCTCCGTCGAGATGAAGCACTTTCCCCGGCACTTCAAAAAATGGCTGGCTCTGCTGCAACGCATGCCGAATACTATCTTCGTTCTCAATCGCTTGACGTTCTCGTTCCGAGTGCATACGTCTTAAGGAATCGTTTACTTTAATCCGAACTTGCTGCACCGCACTTGTCGATTCTGGATCGCGTATGACCGATAAATCAGGAATCGGAGCATCCGCAAGCAATCGGTAGTCCGTGCCCTTCAGAACGGCCGTATGTGTACGAACAGCTTCAACCTTGAATAGCACGTCACCGCCATACGATTTGCGGACGACCAGGTCCCCTTGCTTCATGCGTAAATCACCTCTTCCTCTATCCTATGGGCAGATAGGGCGAATGGTGAGTATTTTATGTTTAAGAGCCTAACCGCCCCAGCCCGCTTCCAGCATGCTGCGGCTAATTCGCGCAAATTCGTCAAGCGACAACGTCTCGCCGCGCCGTATCGGGTCAATTTCGTTCTTTTGAAGCAGATCCGTTAATGCCTCGCGCCGATCTTTTCCTACAAATGCCGTCAGATTGTTCGCCAGCGTCTTCCGGCGCTGCGCGAAGCTGGCTTGTACGACCCGGAAGAAATGATCCTCATCAGGCACATCGACAGCCGGCTTATCGCGCAAGGATAGCTTGATGACGGCCGAATCGACATTTGGCTGTGGAATAAACACCGTATGCGGTACCGTACAGACGACCTTTGGCACGCAGTAATACTGTACGGCAACGCTAAGGCTGCCATACTCCTTGCCGCCCGGCTTAGCGGCCATCCGCTCAGCTACCTCCTTCTGAATCATGACGACGATGTGCTCAAGCGGCAGCTTCTCCTCAAGCAGCTTCATTAAAATCGGCGTAGTCACGTAATAAGGCAAATTAGCAACGACGCTGACGCCTGAAACGCCGGCAAACTGCTCTTCGAACAGCTGCTTCAGGTCAAGCTTCAGCACATCGCCGTGAATCACAGTCGTATTGTTCTCTTCGGCGAGTACATCCCTTAGAATCGGAATAAGCCGATTATCGATTTCTACGGCCGTCACCTTCCCTGCGGCCTCGGCAAGCCGCTGCGTGAGCGCGCCAATACCAGGCCCGATCTCCAGTGCACCCTTTGTTTCATCAAGCTCGGCAGCCGCTACGATGTTGTTCAAAATATTTTGGTCAATCAGAAAGTTTTGTCCTAAGCTCTTCTTGAAAGAGAAGCCGTATTTGGCAATGATCTCTTTGGTCCGTTTGGGCGTGGCCACCTCTACCGAAGCCGATTTTACCGTTGTCTTGCTTTGCTCAGTATGCTCTTGTCCGCTCATCCCGTTAACCCTCCAGTTCCTCTTCCATTTGACGGAACGCCTCCGTAAATTCTGCTTTGGAAATTCGAAAGCTTGTACAACGTTTATAAAACTGCTTTCCGTTCGCATAACCGATGCCAAGCAGCTTGCCCATAACCAGGCGCCGATTGGACGCGTCCGGATGGACGATCAGGCCTGAATCCATTAAGTCTTCCCAGCTAATTTCTCCCGCTCCGTCCGCCGACTCTGTACGCAGCTCTGAGAGCGCTGTACGAATCGCTTCGGGACTCGCGTTTTCAATGCCGATGTCCCCTTTGTACAAAGCTTTCTCCTGCGGTAAAAAAGCATGCTTGCATCCGGGTGCGTGACGAGCGACTATTTTGCGGATACGTTCTCCCGCATGGTCGGGATCTGTAAATATAATGACGCCGCGACGCTCGTTCGCCAGCGTAATTCTTCTCAGCACGTCCTCACCGATGGCCGAGCCGTTCGTCTCTATGGTATCCGCATCTACCGCCCGTTTTATTGCTACGGTGTCATCCTTACCTTCAACGACAATGATCTCTTTGATCATCAAGATCATTCCCTTCTTCATAAATTCTAATAAGCCCGCAAACATGCAAAAAGAAGAGGCAGTGCCTCTCCTTATGATGGCATATTTAATTAAATATTACGATAAAATGATGGTAACCCGCTCATCAGCTTGAGGAAGGTCTATTCGGCCCCAGCACATATACAGTGATGCCTTTCTTTCTGCCGAACTTATTTGCAATCTTAGTGCTGTCAAAGTATACATCAATTTTGTTGCCTTTAATCGCGCTGCCCTTATCCTCAGCCCGGCGGAAGCCAATGCCTTCAATGTACACCCACCAGCCAATCGGAATAATCTCAGGATCAACGGCTATAGTCCGTCCCTCTTGCACGCGGGCTCCTGATGCTGTAATTCCGTATTGCGGATGGCTTTCATCCTTGCCTGTAGAAGCCACGCCTGCTGAGTAAGCAGTCAACGTGACGTTCTTAAGCACTTTCCTTGCCTTAAACGTGACACCGCTCTTCGAAAGTGAAGCAATGCTTGGGCTTCTGTTCGAGAGAACCGTTACCTTAGGCTCTTCCTTCTTCGTTCCGATAGCGATAACCTGATCAACAGCCGCCGTCTCGACAACCTTGCTGACCATCTTCTTCGAAATGAGAACTCCGTCCTCATACTGCTTCTCGATATGCTCTACAATAAGACCTTGTTTACCGGTTTGCACGAGCTTTTCCTTGCCCGCCTCCAGTGTCGGATCCTTCTTCTTCACGATAGAGAATGGCATCGCTCGTTCCGTTTCCGATACCTTCGTGTCGACGCGTACTACTGTTACCGTCAATTCCGCATTTACGGCGGTATTAAGCGGCGGTACTACTTTATCTTGACTACGAACTGGAATATGTAATTCCTCGATCGCTGCCTTTACTGTTCTCTCTGTCGTGTACACAGTAGAGGTCTTGCCATCAGCTTTCACAATTACCGGTACCGCATGAGTTACCTCGATACGATCTCCGTCCTTTATTGCCGCATTAAGCGGTTTAGACACCTCATCATGTGGTCCAATTGCGATAGCTTGTTCATCCAGTAGGCGTTGCAGGACCCATTGCTTCGTTTCCACAATGGTTTCTTGTCCGTTCACTACTACGGAGACGCTTTTGACAGCCGTTCCGTACAACAACACCAAAAACATGAAAGTCATAGCGATTGAGATAGTAGCACTCAAAAGAATCAAACGCAAGTTTTCACGCTTCCATCGCAATGCGAAAGACATGCTGGATGATCGTTTCCCATGGGTGTCCTTAACCTGGAGTATTCCCACTTCATCGGTCCTCCTTCATAGCCCCGCCGCCAAGTTTTACGCATGATACAACTGACGCGACTATAGTATATTGGCGTGCAAGCACGCAATCCAGTACTGCTGCCGAACCTCCCACCCCCATCTTTAATCCCTATGTCGACAAATTCCCGATTATTCGAAAATAAAAAGAAGCCGTCGACAGAGGATCTGTTTCGTGGCTTCCCGGGTATTACTACTCTGGGATACGGAAAAATGGATGCACGAGGTTGATCACTCTCTATAAACGCTTACGAGGTTAGCTGACGGATTCGGGCAAGAGAGTCGCCCTATTCGTTACACAATGCTCATGGCAAAGGCTCCGAAATTCACCCCTGAAGAATTCAAAATGCGGTATAAATTCCCGCATCTGGTTCCCCCGCTCTCCAAATTGGAGATTAAGCGCAAACTGGAAATCCAATACAAAATGTTATGCTCTGAGTTGAATCATACCCTCATACGAGGTCAATTGTAAAGATACGATAAAAGACGATTTAAGCGAAAAAGGTGAATAAAGACGGAAAAAATAAGCGATAATCGATATAAAAATTAGTTTTTACGCGATAAAGGTCTTAAATTCTCCTCATTTCTCTCATTCTCAGACAATACCAAAACATTTTTTACCGTTTTCGGTCGTAATTGCGCCTATTTCTTCCACCGTTTTGCCTAATAATTCCGCTGCTGTCTCTGCAACTAAGGACACATAGGAGGACTCATTTCGCTTCCCTCTGTACGGGTGAGGAGCCAAATATGGAGCATCGGTTTCGATCAAAATCCGGTCGAGCGGAACCTGCTTAAGCACCTCTTTGGGCACCCTTGCATTTTGGAAAGTAACAGGTCCTCCGAACGAAATATAGAAGTTCATATCCAGGCACTTTTTTGCGGTTTCCCAGCTGCCGGAATAGCAATGCATGACGCCTCCGACCTCGGCTGCATTTTCCTCTCGAAGAATTCGGACAACATCCTCGTGAGCATCGCGATTGTGAATAACGACCCTCTTCCCTACTTTGCGCGCAAGACGGATCTGCTCGCGAAATACACGCTGTTGAACGTCTTTAGGCGAGGTATCCCAATGATAGTCAAGACCGATTTCGCCGATGGCAACAACCTTCTCATGCGCGCATAAACGTTCAATCCATTCTAAATCCTCCGGAAGCATATCTATGCTGTCCACAGGATGCCAGCCGACAGCCGCGTAAATGAACTCGTACTGCTCGGCGAGCGCGATCGTCGTCGGAATCGTTTCACGGTTAAAGCCTATATTGAGGAGCATATGCACGCCTGCATCCTTTGCGCGCTGAATGACTTCGTCGCGATCCTCATCGAACTTATATGAGTCTAAATGGGTATGTGTATCGAAAAGTAATGTCATATTGATGTCAGGCTCCTTCAGTCGAGTTTGAACAATTTTTTCAAAGAATCAGGTATCCGGTTCATATTTTTTTTGAGCGGCTCTTCCGGGTAGTACAAATGGTATTGTCCCTGATGCAGACCGGTAATTGAGCGAACAATGTCGGATTTGGCAGAAATTTCACTTATTTCATCCTGCCCGTCTAACAACAAAATCGGCGCTTTTTCTTTCTTTTCGCCATCTTTTTTATCAGGTCGATATACGTCGTATGGCAGGTCAAACGGGAAATCAATCTCCATATGATAATCCGGATTCATTCCAATAGAAGAGAAGCAATCACTAATTTCATTTAATAGCGTTTCATCGGGATTTTCAATGGTTATGTACTTATATAAATGACGGTGCAGAAAACGGTCGCACAGATCGCTTAACAGCAGATCCTGCTCCTCCGCCCATTGCGTGAAGGCAGTCTGAATGAGTGCTTCATCCAGTTTTAGATAGTCATGCACCGTCATCGTATTATGAAGCAGCACCTTAATTGAGCTTGGCATCCAATTAAATACATAGCCACCCACATAAAGCTCCTGCGCTCTACGAAATATTTGACGTAAAATAATTTCAGAGCTTCTTGTAACTGGATGGAAGTAAATCTGCCAATACATTTGATATCTGGACATCAAATAATGCTCTACGGCGTGCATTCCGCTCTCTTTTACTACAATTTGCCCTTTATAAGGACGTAATACGCGCAGTATCCGCTCTAAATCGAAAGTACCGTAATTTACACCGGTAAAATAAGCGTCTCTAAGTAAATAGTCCATTCGGTCAGCATCCATTTGGCTTGAAATGAGACTTACGACGATGGGCTTTGGGTATGTCTTTTGAATGACAGCCGCTACCTGCTCGGGAAACTGTTCCGATACAGCCCGCAGCACGCGATTAATTTCTGTATCTTCAAGCAATATTTTACATGTCCACTGTTCGTGATCCGTGTCGAATACTTCTTCTAAGGAGTGGGAGAACGGACCATGACCGACATCATGCAGCAGTGCCGCACAGAGTGAGACCAGCCTTTCCTCGGCAGGCCAATCGGGATAGCCGTTGCGTTCGAATTGAGAAATAATTTTACGCGTTATTTCGTAAACGCCGAGCGAATGCGAAAATCTGCTGTGCTCAGCGCCATGGAAGGTCAAATAGGAAGTTCCTAATTGTCGTATCCTCCGCAACCGCTGAAACTCCTTCGTGTTAATCAGATCCCAAATCGTCTGGTCCTGCACATAAATATAATGATGGACAGGGTCCTTAAAAACTTTCTCTTCGGTCAACTGTTGCTTCATCAGTTCTCATCTCCTTTGTTCATATTTTCGACACAAAACATAAGACTAATGTCGAACGTTGTCGTAAATTAGTTTCCAAAATGTCGAAGCTGTTGTATTCTATTACAGAGTAATATGAGCCTTATATCTAGTCAAATACTTGTTCCTACGGCTCTTCCGGGGAATATTCTTGGTTGACTATTATGGTAATCGTTGGTATTATAGTAATCATAAAAGTAAAAACAATGTCGAACGATGACGAAATACATTTTGAAAGGGGCAATGATAGATTATGATGAAATCTACTGGTATTGTTCGTAAGGTTGATGAGCTGGGACGCGTCGTTATACCGATCGAATTGCGCCGTACGCTCGGTATTGGCGAAAAAGATGCACTTGAAATCTACGTAGATGGCGAGCGCATTATGCTTAAGAAATACGAGCCTGCATGCATCTTCTGCGGCAATGCAGAGAACGTATCTTACTTCAAAGGAAAAATTGTTTGTCATATTTGTTTGTCAGAAATGCCAACACCTGTGACAAAATAAAAAAAATCAGTTATACTGTACTTATCAACTTGTTAATTCTAACCTTTTTTATACTCCTTGATACCTTCCTGTGCTTGAACCCGGCCAGGAAGGTCTTTTTTTTGTCTGCTTCATTCCTTTTGGACTGCTTTCTATCTATTTACTTCATTATACACATCCCGCTTCGGCAATCCGCGATCAACAGCTACCATCTTAATCGCTTCCTTCCTGTCGTATTGCTCCTCATAATGAGCGACATGAGCAGCAAGGTCAAGCTCTGACCACCAAATATCGTCTGCTTGTTGTTCACTTGCGCCAGTTCCCTCTGCCCCTTCCACCACAATGCAAAATTCACCCTGCGGCGGATGCTCCGCAAACCAGCTTATACATTCCGATACCCGCCCGCGAACCGCTTCTTCATGGCGCTTCGTCAGCTCTCTGACACAGGCTATTTGACGATCGCCCAGACATTCCTGAAGCGCATCGAGCGTTTTGCTGATTCGGTGTGGTGATTCATAAAAAAGCAGGGTTCCTTTTTGGGCTTGCATATGCTGCAGCCACTTCATTAACGATTTTCGCTCGCGCGGCGGAAAGCCGGCGAATAAAAAACGGTCAGTTGGCAAGCCGGACATAATAAGAGCGGACAACGCGGCATTTGCGCCGGGAATAGGAATAACGGGGATATTGTTTTCAACTGCTTCCTTCACAAGATCTGCACCGGGATCAGAAATGGCAGGCAATCCCGCATCGCTTACTAGTGCAATCGATTGTCCCTCCAGCAGCAATCTGATCAGCTCAGGCCCGCTTGCACGCTTATTATGCTCATGATAGCTAACGATACGTGTACCGATTTCAAAATGCGTAAGCAGCTTCCGCGTTTGTCTGGTATCCTCCGCGGCGATCAGCTGCACTTCCTTTAGTGTGCGAATCGCGCGAAAGGTCATATCCTCTAAATTACCTATAGGCGTTGCGACTAAATACAGGCTGCCTGAACTTTCGCTGGCAGCTTCCGAGAAGCTTTTCTGTACATTCAAACGATCTGCACCCCATTCTCATATACCATAATAGGCGGAAGAAGCTTAATATCAGGTTTTCCATCCCGCATAGCTTCTATTAATACCATATTAGCTTCAGCATTCGCATGTGGATGAACAAATTGAATCCGCTTCGGCTCAAGCCTCCATTTGCGCATCGTTTCCACGATATCGAGCAAGCGTGATGGCCGGTGAACCATAGACACCTTCCCCCCAGGCCGAACCAGCCGTGAGCATGCTTCTGCAACATCATCAAGCGTACAGTGGATTTCATGCCTGGCAATCGCATAATGTTCATTCTCATTTTGATCGCCTGCCGTTACCGGCATATAAGGCGGATTAACCGTTACCGCATCATATACCCCATTTCCCGCCAGCTTCGGATACAATCTCAAATCCTGCTCAATAACCGTAATTTGCTCCGTCAACTGATTGAGCATTATGCTTCTTCTCGCCATATCCGCCAGCCTCGGTTGAATCTCAACCGCATCGATTTTCGCATTTGTCCGAGTGGTGAGAAGCATAGGAATTACGCCGTTGCCAGTACATAAATCAACGATGCGACCATGCTTTGGCACGCTTGCGAACCGGGAAAGCAGCACAGCATCGAGCGAAAAGCTGAACACTTCCCGGCTTTGTATAATTTTCAGGCCTGATTCCGTCATTAAATCATCAAGCCGTTCATTGGCTGCTAAAGTTATTTGTTCTGACACGATTTAAGCCGCTCCTTTTTAATAATCGGTAATCATTGGAATAATTTACATTGGTTCTATCCATCGTAATAGGCTGCGCCTATGATTTGCTTATTATTTAATAAAAATACCGCCCTTTGCGGCAAGGACGGCATGTCGATACGGATTCCACTATTTATTTAGAAAGGATAGACAGAATAAACAGTCACCCTCCGTCCGCAAATGCCCGTAATAAACGTTGCAAATGTGGAATCCTTCGTGATACAACCGGGTTAAATTATCGTGGCCTTCCCCAATCGCAACGCCCGCTTCTGCGAGTGCATTGTCGGTTAGGACTTGTACCTCTTTACTCGCTCCCGATTTTTTGCCTTTGACTGGAGCTTCAATGACTTCACGCTCCAGCTCTGCTTCTCTCTTAAACAGTTGACGAAGCTGGTTGTTCTCTTCACTTAGACGCTTATTGTCTTCAAGCAGCTCTTTAACCTTCTGCTTCAAATCCGTTAGCTCCTTATGGAACACACCTACCTGGCTATCCAGCTCGTCCATTTTTGCGAAAATATCGTTCTTCTCCAAGTTCCCACCCCAGAGCTTCAAGCGTGAGTGTAACCTCACCCGTGAGAATCGCACTCTGCCGCTTATTTGATGACGACATCATCCATCGGCAGTTCTTTCGGTTTACCTGGTGTATCAAATAATTGCACATACACGCTTTTGGCGGATGCGTTAATACCAGTAACTTTACCTTCCCCATATGAGGTGACAACGAGCTTGCCAATAGCTGGTAGCTCTTCACGTACACTTTCGTAATTGTCATGCTCATACTTCAGACAGCACATGAGGCGTCCGCATAATCCGGATATTTTGGTCGGATTAAGCGATAGATTCTGATCCTTGGCCATCTTTATCGATACGGGCTCAAAATCACCAAGCCAAGAAGAGCAGCATAGTACTCGTCCACATGGACCAATTCCGCCCAGCATCTTCGCTTCGTCCCGAACACCGATTTGCCTTAGCTCTATTCTAGTACGAAATACGCTGGCTAGGTCCTTAACTAGCTCACGGAAATCGACTCGCCCTTCTGCCGTAAAGTAAAAAATAATTTTATTGCGGTCAAACGTAAATTCCACGTCTACCAGCTTCATACGAAGCTGATGGCCTTTAATCTTTTCAAGACAAGTGGTAAACGCATTTTTGGCTGCAGCACGATTTTCTTCGACGACCTTAGCGTCTACATCGCTTGCAATGCGAATCACTTTCTTAAGAGGGAGAACAACATCCGATTCACCGACTTGCTTCTGTCCCACCACCACTTTACCGTATTCGATTCCGCGTGCGGTTTCAACAATAACATGTTGCTCCTTATCCACGGGATGCTCGACCGGATCAAAGTAATAGATCTTGCCCGCTTTCTTAAAGCGGACACCGATGACATTATACAAGAATTAGCCCTCCTGTAAGTTTACCAATAGTTGCTCAAATGCGAGCTGAGGTGTAACATTTGCGCGCATACGTTTACTCGCTTCGAGCGTATGCTCTATGCAGGACACCCAGCCTGCGAACGATCGATCAAAAGCATGCTTGCCTATCCATTCCAACTGATCTATAAAAACGATGTCGTCCTGCCTTCCGGCCTGGAACTGTATCAAATCTTTAAACCAAATAACTAATAACGACAACAGCAGCTGTGTATGTTCCACTAAGTCCGTTTTGAAAAGCTGTTGTCCAGCAGTGATCATCGCCGCGGTGAATCGGGTCAAACTCTCCTTACCTAATTGTATCACTAGGCTTCTGATTTCTGCAAACTGATTCTGTTGGAGAAATTGTCTAGCACCATCCAAGCCCGATGTTAATTGAACTACGGTCCGGGCTAAAGTAGGCGGTGCTCCCTCTTCTATAAGTGTTTGCAGCATACGCCCCGGCGGCATCGGCAGAAACGGCACCCATTGGGTACGAGAGCGAATGGTAGGAATAACGGCCTGTCCATTGTCCGTTATCAGAATAGCTACGACCGGCGATAAAGGCTCTTCCAAAAATTTAAGCAAGCTGTTCGCAGCTTGCATCGTCATTTTGTCGGCTTGCTTGATCATATATACCTTACGCTTCGTACCGCTATTACGATAGGCGAAGTCACGCTGCAGCTCGCGAATTTGGTCGATTTTTATCGAATTTCCGTCAGGCGCAATTGTTGTTAAGTCCGTTTGGTTACCGTGCTCGAACTTTCTGCACTCCAAGCACTCTCCGCATGCATTGGCGCCGCCTGCCGTACAAAATAACGCCTTAGCAAATTCGCGCGCCATCGCCATCCGTCCCGTTCCCGAGGGCCCGTTAAACAAATAAGCGTGTGAAATTTTACCGCTCTTCAGCGCATGTGACAAAATCCGCTGCGCCTTCCATTGGCCTTCAATTTGTTCAAGGCTCATAGCCGTTCCTTACCTTTCCCTGCTCACTTCTCATCAAAATAACAAATTGATAAGAAGACCTCGAATCTCGCCGATCTTGTTAAGCAAGTCGATTCTTCCTTGCTCACTATCCAGCAAATCCTCGGCCATTAAGACGAGTGTAGCATCAATCTCATCCAGCAGTTTATATCGTTTAATGCGTCCCCTGCGATCAAAGCCTTTGACTTCCTTCAGCACGACGCCGCGTCTGATGGTATCCTCCAAAAACTGCTTGATCATCTGACGATATAGTTTCAACTCTCGAACGGTCATCACTTTAGCAAGACGATCGCCTTGTCTATGAATGTCCTGCAGCTTCTGCTGAAGCTGCTCCTGTGTGCGATCTGCATCCTGCTGTACCATGACATCGGCAAAGCTTCTTGGCTGAACCTGCTTGGCTGACGCATCGTTGCTTGCGCGATTTTGCCCTAAAGGCCGGAAGCCTTGATCAATTTTCATCGTATGCCACACCCATTCAGAAATGCTCAAACCTCTCGACCGGTACGACGAATACGGCCGCGCCTCCAACCTGTACTTCAACAGGGAAAGGAATATAAGAATCCGTTGATCCGCCCATCGGAGAAACCGGAGTAACCAGCTGATCACGTACTTTGCAATTGGCATTTATAACTTGTAGAACCTCATGCACCCGCTCATCCTCAATACCGATCATAAATGTCGTGTTCCCTGCTCTTAAAAATCCGCCCGTACTTGCAAGCTTTGTTGCTCTAAATCCTTCACGCACTAACGCGTTAGACAATCGGTTGCTATCCTTATCTTGAATAACCGCGATTACTAATTTCATCTTCATTCCCCCTTGACTACTATTAGAATAGGTTATTGAGAGCTTGCATCCTCATTCTTGTCTTATACCGCCAACCATCGCCATCTGTAAAAGATACGATCGGAAGCCAATCATTAAAGTCTATATCTTAAAGTTAGACATCAATAGCAAAAAATCCTGCAAACCGGGCATCAATTGCCGTTAAAACGTCATTAAACACCAAATCCGGACTTTGTTCGGCATTTATTAACACCATTCGATTAGGATTTTGATGAAGCAGCCGCATGTAGCCTTCTCTTACCTTTTCGTGAAAGGAACGTTTTTCAAGATCTAGACGATTGATCTCTCTGTCTGACGCTTGGGCGATACGCTCCAGTCCAACTTCCGGAGACACGTCCATGTAAATAGTCAGATCAGGCATAAGCTCTTGGATGGCAAATTGGTTAATGGCCCATACTTCATCCATACCAAGTCCGCGTGCATGCCCTTGATAAGCCAGACTGCTGTCAACGAAACGATCGCAAATAACGATCTGTCCTTGCTCCAATGCCGGTAGAACCTTTTCCACCAAATGCTGTCTTCTAGCAGCCGCATAAAGCAGCGCTTCGGTTCTTGCATCCATGGTGACATGCTTGCGATCTAATATAACGGCACGAATCTGTTCAGCAATCGGGATGCCACCAGGCTCTCTCGTCGTAATGACCGATTTTCCCCTTTGCAGCATCTTATTCGAAAGCCGTTCAATCAGTGTCGATTTGCCGGCTCCTTCGCCGCCTTCAATGGTAATGAATACACCTTTTTTCAAACTAAGGCTTCTCCTAACTTTTAGGTTAACTATATTTTATTCTATCTTAACAAAGCTCTTAACAAAGCGGTACCCCTTGTACAATGAAGATTTTCTTTGAGCTTAATATCCGGCTGATTTCCTGTCTTATTTTCGATATATAGAAATGGTCTCCATTGCAGGATCGGCTGCTCCTTGAAATTTCGCACCCATTGCTGACAGATTTTGAATATGTTCAATCATTGCCGCTGATATCCTTTCGCCAGGGTATAGTATAGCGATGCCTGGTGGATATGGCGTAACCATCTCTGCCGAAATATGGTGCTCAGCAGTACTTAATTGTATTCGCTCACATTTTTGGTTATTAAACCTGGCCCTTGCAAACGAAACAGGCTCCGATACAGTCATAGCTTTACTTTTAGTTAAGCTTGCCGGACCCGACATGTCTGTATCTCTTTTTTGAATCGTAAAGTGCTCAGTACCAGCCTCGCTGATTGCCTCAATGGCCTGCTGAAGTCTCATAATATCTTGCGATGAGGTTTGGATGCCGAACACAAGTACGACATAACGCGGATCAGCCATCTCTGCAAAGCATCCATGCTGCTCCAAATGCTTCTGCAGTTCATACCCGTTTAACTTGCCGCTGCTGTCATAGAGCACGACCCGTAAAGGATCCAAAAGCAGATCTGATACCGCATCGGATGTTGTACTATTGGTTAACTCCATTTCGCGTATCGCCGTTCCTTGTTGATGAAGCCATCCGCGAAAGGCGGCGGCTGAATTTAAGCTTTGCTCAAACATACCTGCTCCCAAAGCGTCAATCATTGCTCGGGAAATATCTATCGATGCAAGAATCGGAAAGGATGGGCTTGAGCTTTGAATCATCGCTAATGACTGACGCAGCTTGTCTCTTTGTATCCTGTTGCCTTGCACGTGCAGCAAAGCTCCCATCGTCAAGGTTGGTAACGTCTTGTGTGCCGATTGTACGACCGCATCGACCCCTTCCGATAAAGCTGAATGGGGGAATGACGAATGAAAGCCATAATGCGCACCGTGCGCCTCATCAACTATTATCGGCTTATTATGCCGGTGGACAACGTCAACATAAGGTCCCAGCTTTACGCCCATTCCATAATAATTCGGATTAGATAAAAAAACAGCTTTTGCTTCCGGATATAAAGCAAGTGCTTCTTCTACTTGCTGCACCGTAGGAATCGTCGCTAGTCCCGAATGCATTTCGATTTGCGGGGAGAGGAATACCGCTTTTGCTCCTGCAAGCTTTAATCCGTTTACAATCGACTTATGTACATTGCGCTGCACAATAATAACATCATCCGGTTCACATAGCGTAAGCAGCAACGCGATATTGCCTGAAGTACTTCCTCCCACCAAAAAATAGGTCTCCTCCGCGCCAAATGTTTTGGCCGCTAATTGCTGTGCTTCCTTTATAGATGCCTCAGGATGATGCAAATCATCCGTCGAGGAAAGCTCCGTTACGTCGAGCTGCATGATCTTATAAAAATATTCAATTAATTGATGATGTGCTTGGTCACTCCATAACTCTTGCTTCAACGCTTGTCCTCCATGATGCCCAGGAACGTGAAAACCGATCGGCTCTTTTCTGGCATGATTAATAAGCGCTTCATATAGCGGGGCAAAAAAAGGCTTCATTTTAATAAGACATTCCTTTCAGATAAACATCCATTTCAACCAATATTTCTATTGTACCCGAAAAAATAACAAAAAAAGAGCAGCTTCTGTAGCCAGAAACCGCTCATGCATTTTCACCTAAAAATATTTGCTTCATTTGATGAATGAAAAAGGGGTATTTCGCATCCATAACATCTGTTCGTACCATTTCCTCTTCACAGGTTTCGCATATAAAGCCAGAAACAATTCGAATACCTTGGCCCTCAGCCTTCTCTTCATTGCAAATTATACATTTATAATCGCGATTATCGTCCATAACTATCCTCACTTTCTGCTCTTTCCTATATAGCTATTATTATGTCACATAGTCTATCTTTTTATACTTGTTTCATAGCGCATTTCAAATATTTATATATCGTATGCCCAATATGGGCTAATGGTTACTGTACATCAAAAATGTTTCGTCAAAACTATGGACAAATGGCTAATAAATACCGATATAGTTAACGAGAGTTTCTGAAATTTGGGGAAGGAAGGACGTATCTGCATGCGCCAGAAATTATCCGAACAACAAAATGCCACCATTTATCAATACCAGCTTGTTAAACGAAAAGTCATTCGTCCTGAGCTCATTCAAAGTCATTTGCTTATTGCAGCCATTTTGCTTGCTTTTCAAATGCTCATCTATCAAATCGACGGCTTGTTTTCTTGGTTATTCGGGTTCGCAGTCGTTCAGCTCATACATATCGCGATTATTTTGCTCACGTTTATCCGTGTAGACGAAGCAGCGGACCGGAAGTGGATTTGGCGAATCACTCCTCCATGGATCGGATTCAAGCCAGCTAACGATATTACGCTGCTGCTATTCCGCCGTGTTCATCGTCATATGTTCTGGATTGGTCTATGCGCCATCGCACTTCTATATCCTTGGATTAAAGAATCACTAATGATCAGCATCGTAAGCTGGCACTTATGGCTGCTGATCCCCCGCCTGCTTCTCTCCTTCTCTTTCCGTAAAGAGCAGAAGGACGGCGTACTTCGACTTCAATCTAGAGAAGCGTCATATTACCGCCGGTAACCGCAAGGCCTTAGAAGCTCATATAGAGCCGTCTAAGGCCTTATTAAATTATAACATACCTGAATAAACAAAAAACCTATCGCATCACATGCGATAGGTCTCTCGTGCTTGGCGACGTCCTACTCTCCCAAGACCCTGCGGTCTAAGTACCATTGGCGCTGGAGGGCTTAACGGTCGTGTTCGGTATGGGAACGCGTGGTTCCCCTC
>DATJKM010000288.1:0-7778 GCA_035491515.1 Candidatus Udaeobacter sp.
CAATTGCAGCACCAAGTGCTTGAAGCAGCCGGCTACCCGGAAATCAAAACGGTTCAAGACTATGAAGCAGCGATCAAAGCTTACATCGAGAAAAATCCTAAAACGGCAGATGGCCAACCGACGATCGGGATGTCCCTTAACGGCGGCGAATGGCAAATTCTGATTTCCGTAACTAACCCGGCGACCTTTACAACCGGCGCTCCGGATGATGGCGAATTTTTCATTAACCAAGATACGCATGAATCGATCTTGCACTACCAGCGGCCTGAAGATAGAGAATACTTCCGCTGGCTGAACCATATGAACGATATCGGCTTGCTTGATAAAGAAAGCTTCGTACAAAAATACGATCAATACAAAGCGAAAATCGCATCCGGCCGCGTTCTTGGTCTAATTGATCAAAACTGGGATTACGGCGATGCGGAAAACGCGTTGAAAGCAGCAGGCAATTTTAAATCGACTTATGCACGTTTCCCTGTAACGCTGAATGATACGTACCAAGATCACTCCTTCCAAGGAACGGGTTACATTGGGGGCTACGGAATTGGTATCACGAAAGATGCTAAAGACCCTGTTCGTTTAATTAAATTCCTTGATTACCTAGCCTCCGATGAAGGCCAAGTACTTGTCAACTGGGGTATCGAAGGCAAGCACTACAATGTAGTAGACGGCAAACGCGTCATTCCTGCTGACGTTCAAGAACAAAAATCAAACGATAACAACACATTCAAGAAAACAACGGGTATCGGCAACTACTTGCTGTCCGCCCGTTACGGCGACGGTGTGAAGGATCCATCCGGAAACTATTATACGACGACATTCCCTGAGCAAATTCAAACGGCTTACTCTGCAGAAGACAAGAAAACGCTTGCTGCTTACGGCGCAACAACGTACAGAGATCTGTGGCCTGCAGATGATGCATTCCCAGAGCGTAAATACGGAGCAGCTTGGACGCTTCCTTTCGAAACGGGCTCGCAAGCAAACGTTATTTTCCAAAAAACGCAAGATATTATGAAGAAGCGTATTCCGGAAGCGATTCTTGCTAAACCGGCTGATTTCGATAAAGTTTACGACGCATTCTTGAAGGATCTTGAAGATGCAGGCGTAGCGAAATTGAATGCCGAGTTTACAAAAATGGTACAGGACCGCGTAGCGCTTTGGTCGAAATAAGACTAGCAAAAGCAGGGAGGAAGAGAGCTCATTTCATGGGCTCTCTTCCCTCGTTATAAATATGCAATCAATGAAGGGAGAACGGTATTATTATGATCCATCAAAAACTTCCAAAAATATGGTATGGAGGAGATTACAACCCCGAGCAGTGGAACAACGAGATCATGGAAGAGGATCTTCGCATGTTCAAGCTTGCGGACATCGACGTTGCTACAGTTAATGTGTTCTCATGGGCCCGCATACAGCCAAACGAAGATACGTATGATTTTGACGAGTTGGACAAAATAATAGACAGATTGCATCGCGATCATATATCTGTCTGCTTGGCGACAAGCACAGGCGCTCATCCGGCATGGATGGCCAAACGATATCCGGATGTCACGCGTGTCGATTACGACGGCCGCAAGCGGAAATTTGGCGGACGCCATAATTCCTGCCCCAGCAGCCCGACTTACCGCAAATACGCGAAGCTGATCGCAGGCAAATTAGCGGAGAGGTATAAGGATCACCCTGCGCTTGTAGCTTGGCATATTTCCAACGAATACGGCGGTTATTGCTACTGCGATAACTGTGCCGACGCTTTCCGGGTATGGCTGGAAAAACGCTACGGCACGATTGGTCAATTGAATAAAGCCTGGTATACGAGCTTCTGGGGCCATACCTTCTATGAATGGGATGAAATCGTTCCGCCGAACGCGCTGAGCGAGGAGTGGGGCGGTAACAGAACCAACTTCCAAAGCATTTCGCTTGATTACCGCAGATTCCAATCGGATGCTCTGCTGGATTGCTACTTAATAGAATACGACGAGATTCGGAAGCATTCACCGAACATCCAAATAACGACTAACCTGATGGGCACATACCCGGAACTCGATTATTTTAAGTGGGCGAAGCATCTCGACGTCGTATCCTGGGATAATTACCCATCCATCGATACTCCTGTAAGCTTTACAGCGATGACCCACGCATTAATGCGCGGCTTGAAGAGCGGACAGCCGTTCATGCTCATGGAGCAAACGCCAAGCCAGCAGAACTGGCAGGCTTACAATGCGTTGAAGCGTCCGGGCGTCATGCGGCTGTGGAGCTATCAGGCTGTAGCGCATGGCGCGGATACGGTTATGTTCTTCCAGCTGCGCCGCTCGATCGGCGCATGCGAGAAATATCACGGCGCTGTCATTGAGCATGTCGGACATGAGCATACCCGCGTATTCCGCGAATGCGCTGAGCTGGGACATGAGCTTACCCGTCTTTCGGATAAGCTGCTCGATTCGCGCATTGACGCGAAAGCAGCTATCGTATTTGACTGGGAAAACCGGTGGGCAGTCGAACTGTCGAGCGGGCCAAGCATCGCGCTTAAATATGTGGACGAAGTTCACAAATATTATGACGCGCTGTTCGATCTGAATGTTCAAACCGATATGATTAGCGTGGAGGAGAACCTGGACCAATATGAGCTTGTCATCGCACCGGTTATGTATATGATTAAGCCGGGCTTTGCGGAGAAGGTTGAAGCGTTCGTAGCGCGCGGAGGCACGTTCATTACGACGTTCTTCAGCGGCATCGTAAATGAAAATGATCTTGTCACAACCGGAGGTTATCCGGGCAAGCTGCGCAAGGTTCTCGGTATTTGGGCTGAAGAAATCGATGCGCTGCTGCCAGGCCAGCAAAATCAAATGATTATGAGGAAAGAGGTCGGGGCGCTCAGCGGAACCTACTCATGCAGCCTGCTGTGCGACTTGATTCACTCTGAAGGCGCTGAGGTAGTCGCGGAGTACGGCTCTGATTTCTACAAGGGGATGCCGGCTGTGACCGTTAATCAATTTGGCAAAGGAGAAGCCTGGTATTTGGCTTCAAGCCCTGACCGGCCATTTCTCCAGTCGCTTCTGGCGAATTTGTGCAAGGATAAAGGGATTGAGCGATTGCTTGCAGCTCCACCCGGCGTAGAGGTTACGCGCAGAAACAAAGCCGGTAAATCGTTTACGTTCATTTTGAACCATAATACGGAAGCAGCCGAGCTGCAGCTTGGAGCTCAGCCTCGAACCGAGCTGCTCTCCGGCGGGACGGTTAGCGGCGCTTACAGCTTAGCAGCCAAAGGCGTTATGATTATCGAGCAGTAACATTTGCCTAATGAAATTGAACAGGATAAGCTACCATACTGGGTGTTTGGCATATGCTGTAGATAAATGCCCGGTATGAGGGGAGCAGCGCTTGTGTCGAAGGTAACAAAAGTACCGAAGAGGCAGCAACGCCATTTAATGAGCTTGATGACCATACTCGTGCTTGTATTGTATGTATTGCTTGTCATTTTATTGTTAGCGATATTTTTTTAAGAAAAGGATTGTCCTTGACTAGCTGGTTAGTCGGAGGCAATCCTTTTTTTTGCTGGAATATTGCTTCCTGCTATTACAAATAATGAACGTGAAGAAAGCAACACGGTTACGGAGCTTCGTATTCGTACATATGGAGCAGCCGTAGCGGAAAAGGAGGCTGCAGCATTGGCTACAAAGAGCAAGAGCAAACATAACTACAAAAAAATGACGATGTCGCCGAAGGAGTATCAATCGTTTGCGAAAACGATGGAGCCGCCGCGATCGATTCTCGGAAATTGTGTGAAGGCATTCGTCTTCGGCGGTGCGGTCTGCGTGCTTGGACAGGTCATTCAGGAGCTGTATGTACATTTAATGGGAATGAGCGAGGAAGCGGCAAGCAACCCGACAGTTGCAACACTTATACTGATATCGGTTATTTTAACGTGCCTGGGTGTTTATGACAAAATCGCACAGTGGGCCGGTGCCGGTTCTGCCGTCCCGGTAACCGGGTTTGCGAACTCGATGTGTTCAGCTGCCTTGGAGCACCGGAGCGAAGGGCTTGTACTTGGCGTTGGCGCCAACATGTTCAAACTGGCCGGCTCGGTTATCGTATTCGGAACGGTCGCCGCTTTCTTCGTCGGTATCGCCCATCTTATTCTTGGCACTGGGGGTCAGTGATATGCTGCGCGGGAAACAGACATGGTGGTTTGAGAACCGCCCGGTTATTATCGGTGAAGCAACGGTGGTCGGACCTGATGAGGGGGATGGGCCTCTCGCGGCCGACTTCGATCTTGTCCACCCGGAGCTCGATATGCAGCAGAAAAGCTGGGAGAAGGCGGAACGGCTTCTCATCGAGCAGGCCTCGGAATTTGCCATTCAGAACGCCGGTATCGAGCGTGACCAGCTTCAATTTTTTATCGGCGGAGATCTGATGAACCAAATCATCAGCAACAGCTTTGCGGCCCGCTCGCTCGGCGTTCCCTACATCGGCGTATTCGGTGCATGCTCGACCTCGATGGAGACGTTAGCGCTTGCCTCGATGCTTATTAACTCCGGCGCGGCAAATCATGTGCTTGCCGGAACGTGCAGTCATAATTGCACGGCGGAGAAGCAGTTCCGTTATCCGACGGAATACGGCTCTCAGAAGCCGCCAACCGCACAATTCACAGTTACCGGCGCGGGAGCCGCCGTCATAGCCAATAAAGGCGAAGGACCGGTCGTGGAATGCGCGACCGTCGGCAAGGTCATCGATTTGGGAATTACGGACCCGTTTAATATGGGGGCGGCAATGGCTCCGGCAGCCGTTGATACGATCCAAGCC
Source organism: Candidatus Udaeobacter sp. (assembly GCA_035491515.1). GTDB lineage: Bacteria > Bacillota > Bacilli > Paenibacillales > Paenibacillaceae > Pristimantibacillus. The sequence goes on from DATJKM010000288.1 coordinate 4,801, forward strand.
CATTTTAACGATACCGGCCGCTCGCCGGGCGATTATGATCTGATCGTAACGGGTGATTTAGCCGGCGTCGGGCATCCCATTGCGAAGGAGCTGCTGCTGAAAAACGGCGTACCGATGAACGATACGGTGTTCGGCGATTGCGGCCTAATGGTATACGACGTACAGAGGCAGAAGGTACAGGCTGGCGGCAGCGGCTGCGGATGTTCAGCCGTCGTGACTTATGGGCATCTGCTTAAACGCATCAAAAAAGGCGAATTAAAACGAATTTTAGTCGTTGCAACAGGAGCCTTGTTGTCTCCGCTGTCGTTCCAGCAAGGCGAGAGCATTCCATGCATAGCACATGCGGTAGCAATTTGCGCAAAAGGAGGGTGAGGCGGTATGATTTTTTTATGGGCTTTTCTAGTCGGCGGAGCGATATGCGTGCTCGGTCAGCTCATGTTCGATGTGTTTAAGCTGACGCCGGCGCATACGATGGCTACATTAGTCGTTGTAGGAGCAATTATTGACGGCTTCGATTTATACGAGCCTTTGATTAAATTCGCCGGAGCGGGAGCTACCGTTCCAATAACAAGCTTCGGCAATGCGCTCGTGCACGGGGCATTGACCGAGCTGCATGATCGAGGCTGGATCGGCGTTATATCCGGAATTTTCAAAGTTACAAGCGCCGGTATATCGGCGGCTATTATTTTCTCCTTTCTGGCAGCGCTCGTTGTCAGGCCAAAAGGATAACTTATAGAATGAACAAGCTGGAGGATCCTGTGGGATCTTCCAATTTTTTTTGTAGTGAAAAAATTTGTGTACCGTAAAGGAAGTACTGTAAAATAGTACTATTGAACTTGAACTTTGGCGTTATTTCGGGAGGGAATGAAATGGATATTCGTCCTGCAGACATGCAATTATGCGCTACGATTCTACGAAACTTAGAAACTTGTATCCTTGGCAAACAGGAAGAAATCCAGAGACTGCTCATAGCTGTTATTGCAGGCGGACATGTACTTCTAGAAGATGTGCCGGGCACAGGCAAGACGCAATTAGTGAAAGCGCTGGCAAAATCAATAGGCGGCCAATTTCGCCGCATTCAATGTAATCCGGACCTGCTTCCCACCGATATTACGGGTGTTTCCATTTATCATCCCAAACAGGAAGCTTTTTTATTTCGCCCAGGTCCTGTAATGGCTAATATATTGTTGGCAGATGAAATTAACCGCGCTACAACGAAGACGCAATCCGCTTTGCTGGAGGCGATGGAGGAAGGGCATGTGACGGTTGATGGCGATACTTACGAGCTTCCCCGTCCATTCGTTCTGCTTGCTACACAAAATCCGATTGAGTTTGAAGGGACTTACACGCTGCCGGAGGCGCAGCTTGACCGGTTTATGATGAAGCTGTCGCTCGGCTATCCTAGTGAATCCGATGAGCAGCGGATGGTGCTATCTAATGAAGGAATACATCCGTCCGATCGAATTGAGCCCATGATTAACATAACCGACATGATCCATATTCAGGATCAAGTGCTGCAGGTTCACATCGATGAAGCTGTAGGCAAATATTTGGTAAGCTTGATTAGGGGCACCAGAGAACATGCAAATGTCATGCTCGGAGCAAGTCCGCGTGCGGCGCTTGCGCTTGCGAGGGCTGCTAAGGCGAGCGCATATATCCAGCAGCGCAAGTTTGTTACGCCGGACGATGTGAAGGCGCTTGCTCCGTACGTTCTCTCGCACAGACTTCTTCTCCGGACGGAAGCAAGAATGAACGGCCTCAAAGCGGAAGATATTATCTCGCAGGTGATCCAGTCTACGAAAGTGCCGGTTCGGCTGGAGCGTTAGTCTGATGACAGCTAGCAAATCTACGAGGCTTCGTTGGCAGCTTGTCGCAATTGTTTATATGACTAGTCTTTTTTATTTATTATTTCAAGGCGGCAAAACCGCTGTGATGCTTTTTATGATATTAAATTTATTGCTATTTTATTTGGTGCTGGGACGGTGGAGCGGCATCAATAAAGCATCAGGCAGCAGAACCTATACGGCGCTAGGCGCAACCGCGCTCGATCAGAGCTTATCGGCGGGCAGCTCGCTGGATGTAAGCCTTCATGTCAAAATTCCAGGCTATTATCCTCTTCCTTATGTCATCGTTAGAGATCAGCTGCAGCGTCATAACGGGCAAAGGGTCGCCTTCGAGACCTCCTTCGTACCCAATTGGAAACGCAGCGGCCAGGTAACCTATCAAACGCCGCCGCTGCAGCGCGGGGAATACCGGTTTACGAATACACAATGCTTATCGTACGATGTGTTCGGCTTGTTCGAGCATTCGGGTGAGTTCGGCACCGAGACTGTATTTAGCGTGCTGCCTCAGACGGTACCGCTAAGGCAATGGAATGGCGTCCAGCGCGGTATTCGCGGCCCTTATTCCCATGCGATCGCTTCCCGCTCGGCAAAGGAAACAACACAAATTAACGGCGTTCGCGAATATTTGTACGGCGATCGCTTGTCGCGCGTACATTGGAATGCGACAGCGAAGACCGGCGAGTGGAAATCAAAAGCCTTCGAGCGCGAATCGCTTCCGCGTACGGTTATCATCCTCGATCGTCATCCGGGCAGCTATAGAGGCGAATTGGAGACGCGCTTCGAATTAGCGGTATCTGCCGCCGCTTCGCTGCTCGAAAACGGAATGAAGGACGATACGGCGATGGGCTTACTGTCCATTGGCGAGACGATGACCATGATTTCGCCTAAATCAGGCATAGAGCAGCGCAATTTGCTGATGAAGCATTTAACCTTTGTTGACGCTGATGCAGCGCAGCCGCTTTACTCATCGCTCAAGCGGGCCGATTCTATGATGGAGCCTGGGAGCTTCGCCGTCATTATTACGCCTGAAACCGGCGCTGATGTGATCCGGAGCATGGAGTGGCTGTCTCGAAAAGGGATTACGCCCTGCATGCTGCATATTTCGTCCTCGGCTGATGTGCTAAGCCGTCAAAC
>DATJKM010000289.1:0-15402 GCA_035491515.1 Candidatus Udaeobacter sp.
AAATCCATCTGCTGCCTTGCGTCGGTTAACCGGTCAATGACCGATTTGGGGGCTACCATCCAACCGATTCTTAGCCCGGATGCGGCTATTTTTGACAGGGAACCTATATAGAGCACGCTGCCGTCCGTATCCATCGATTTAAGAGGAGCGGGGACGCTGCCGTCAAAGGCCGTTAAGCTGAACGGATCATCCTCCACGACCGGAATACGCAGGTCCGCAGTAATCTTCAGCAGCTTCTTTCTTTTTGACTTGCTGAGCGTGGTGCCGGTTGGATTTTGATAATTTGGATTCAGGAAGACCATCCGTATGCGATGCTGCCGATAGAGGCTCGTAATATCGTCCGGCTCGATGCCATCCTCATGGACAGGCAGCCGAAAAATCCGCAAGCCAGCCGACTGAAACATCGGCAAGGAATAGCTGTACGAGGGATCTTCAATCGCAACAGCATCGCCTGGCGATAAGAGGCATTGCGTAATTAAATATAAGGACTGCTGCGAGCCGGATGTGATGAGCACCGATGACTCCGTCGTTTGAATGCCGTTATACTGCTTGAGAGATTCCACTAGCGATTTTCTTAATGGAGAATAGCCCTGCGGATCATCATAGCCCAGATGCTCATGAAACGGCTGTTCCCGTAAAATACGATGGACGATTTCGTTCGGAAATAGATCGGTTGACAGCTCGCCGCTCGCCATATTAATGATCGAAGCGTCGTTTTGCGTAACCTCCCGAATGCGTCTCATAAGCGGGAGATTGGGCAGAAACGTGCCGCCCTCCGTATATTGCCGCCAATTCGGCGTATTCGTAGGCGAAATCCCCCATTTGGTTAGACTGACGCGGGTTCCGCTGCCAACCGTGCTCTCGACTAAGCCGGAGGCGCGCAATTCTTCATAAGCTTGGATGACAGTACTGCGGTTTACGCCGAGCTGCTCAGCCAATTTGCGTTCGGAAGGAAGGGAACTGCCGGGCGGAAGCACCGCATAAGAGATGTCTCGCTCGATATGCTCGACAATTTGCTGATATAAGGGCGTTTGAGCTGAACGGTCGGGTTTCCACATTGCCTATCAACACCTTTTTGCGAATAATTCCGAGTGTGCATGATCATATGTTAACCGTACCGGATTAGGCTTAATATGTACAGATCCAATTGGAAGTATGATGGACCCTCCAATTATTTGATTCAGCAGGAAAGGTGCGAGTATCGAAATGGAGGGCTCAATTTTTCCCGGATTGGTCGGTTCCGCGGCTGCGCAAGGCATCTATGATAGTCTCATCAAAAGAGATGAATGGTGGTTTAGCCTTTATGGGAACAGCAGCTTTGACCGGAAAACGAATTGTCATCGCCGGTTCGCAAAAAACGAATGAAATGAGCGTCATTATAGCCAAACAAGGCGGTACGCCGCTAGTACGTTCTCTTCAAGGATTGACTGTTTTTGATGAGAGCTTGCTCGCTGAGCCTCTGCAGCAGCTCACACGCGAGGGGGCCGATTGGGTTATTTTGACTACGGGAATCGGCGCGGAGAGCTTGGTTAATACATCGGAAAAATTAGGAGTTCGCGAACGGCTGCTTGCTGTGTTGTCGCAGTCGAAAATAGCGAGCAGAGGCTATAAAACGACCGCTTTTCTAAAGAGAAACGGACTTCAAGCGGTTGTAAACGATGAGGATGGAACGATATTAAGTCTTATGGGGAATCTGGAAACGAGAAATTTTGATGGCGAGCGGGTATGGATTCAGCTTCATGGCGAGCCGGCGCCTGAGCTTGAGCAATTTTTGCGGCAGAAGGGGGCTTCGCTCGTCCAATCGGTGCTGCCATACAGGCACAGTCCTCCGGCTATCAACACGTTAGAGCAGCTGCTCTCCGAGCTCGAAGGAGGCGCAGTCGATGCGGTATGCTTCACAACAGGCGTACAGGTCAACTATTTGTTTTGGTATGCTTTGGAGCAAGGCCGTGTACAAGCATTGCTGCAAGCGTTCAACGGCCCAGCGTTAGCGGCTGCTGTCGGCAAAGTGACGGCACAGGCTTTGAAGGAGTATGGCGTAGAGCGGATGATCGTTCCCGAAACGGAACGGATGGGCGCGATGATCATCGCGATTTCGCAATATTACGAACGGATGAAATCAGACAGATAAATGCAAGATGCGGACGGCAAGCTAATCGTATTTTTCATCGTCATTTCTTCTTCTATGAATTTGTGTTTTGATTGCATAGATTATAACAAGATGGCGGAAGTCCATGATATGATGAGGAGAAATAATGCTCAGGCAGCCAAAAGGAGAATGAAATAACATGTACGAGCATCTTGTATCCTTTAAATTTAAAGAGAAGCTATCCGCCAGCAAAGAAAAAGAACTACTGGACGTTCTATATGCGCTGCCAGCAGAAATTCCGGGTATTGTGGATTTAACGGCCGGCTGCAATGAAACGACGGAAACAAGCAATATTCAAGGCTACACGCTTGGACTCCGGGTGACATTCACAGATCGACAGTCCTTGCTCGCATACGGTCCGCATCCTGCGCATCAAAGCTTCGTGAGCATGCTGGACGGGCTCCTCGATAACGTAATCGTCATCGACTATCCCATTCAGAACAAGCAGTAGCCAGCTTTAGCATGGAATGAATGATGGATACTATTTTTGGCATGGAATGGATGACGAACGGATACTACTCTGATAAAGTGGCTTGGTCATTCTCACGCTTTCCCTGCTGTGGTACAATTTGATGAAAATGATGCGGATTGGGTGAGTACATGGCTGAAAAGGATGAATTGGTCCGGTTTGGAGTATCCTTCCCGGCGCCGTTAATCGATCAATTCGATCGGTATATTGATGAGCAAGGCTATACGAACCGTTCGGAGGCGATTCGAGATTTGGCACGGCGAGCATTACTGGAGCCAGCCCGCATGAGCGGTCAGGAGCATGTTGCAGGAACGATTGTCCTCGTATACGACCATCATGTGAGTGATCTTCCGATCGTCCTGATGGAGGTACAGCATCGCTTCCATCATGACATCATCTCCAACATGCATGTCCATTTGAATCACGGCCAATGCTTAGAGGTGATCGTCGTGAGGGGTCAGCTTTCCCGGCTTCGGTCGCTTCATCAGCAAATTCAAGCGCAGAAGGGTGTCATTTACGCCGAGCTCTCGGTTACATACGCGGACAAACATGAGCATGATACGGAGCATGAGCATATCTGAAACGAATGTGCTTATAGCCAAATTCCAAAAGACTATTCAACAGGTCAATGACCGTGTGGGATAGTCTCTTTTTGTGTTGATAAGGAGATTGAGAAAAACTGGTGAAAATGCTTGAATGTCGTGTTACAATATCACATACTCGTGTTACGAAAAATGACACAAACAGGAGGGGTCAGATTGAAATCATTTTCAATAGGTATCACTTATGCGATCATCGTTCTGCTAATCGTATCCGGCTGCGCTGCAGCAAAGCCGGATAGCAGTCATGCGAATACAGATGAGCTGCTGGTTGCTATTGGCTCAGAGCCCGAGACGGGGTTCGATCCGACGAGGGGCTGGGGACGCTATGGTTCACCGCTGTTCCAGAGCACACTGCTAAAGCGTGACGATGATCTGAATATCGTAAATGATCTGGCAACAGGCTACGAGGTCAGCGAAGACGGAAAGGTTTGGACGGTTCAGCTCCGGGAAGACGTAAAGTTCTCCGATGGGGAGCCGCTCACCGCCGAGGATGTGAAATTTACGTTCGACACGACGGCCGCGAGTGGAGCTGCCATTGATTTTACGAATCTGGCAAGCGTTGAGACCGGACAGAATGAAGTTATTTTCCAGCTGAAGAAGCCCGAGTCAACCTTTGTTTACTCTCTCATTACGACGGGCATCGTACCTAAGCATGCATACAGCAGCACCTATGCAGAGCACCCGATCGGCTCGGGTCCTTATAAATTCGTGCAGTGGGATCGCGGGCAGCAATTAATCGTAGAAGCGAATGCGAATTATTACGGGAAAAAGCCTTATTTTCAAAAGCTGACCTTCCTGTTCTTGAACGAGGATGCTGCTTTCGCGGCCGCAAAGGCGGGCAGTGTCGATATTGCCTATCTGCCATCGGCTTTCAGCAAGCAGAAGGTTGCAGGAATGCGGCTTGAAACGGTGAAGACGGTTGATAATCGCGGCATCGCCTTCCCGTACGTGAAGAGTGGCGGCAAGACGGAGGAAGGTTATCCTATCGGCAATGATGTTACTGCAGATGAGGCGATACGCAAGGCGATCAACCTCGTGATCGACCGTCAGCAATTGGTCGACGGCATTTTGGAAGGGTATGGATCACCGGCTTTTACAGCTAACGACGGCCTTCCATGGTGGAACGAGGCGACCAGCTTCAAGGATAATGATGCCGATGCCGCAGCGAAAATATTGGCGGATGGCGGCTGGTCGGACAGCGATAACGATGGCATTCTCGAGAAAGGCGCATTGAAAGCGGAGTTTACGCTCCTTTATCCGTCAGGGGATGTAACGCGTCAATCGCTCGCTTTGGCCGCCGCCGATATGGTTCAAGCAGCTGGCATTCATATGATCGTTGAGGGGAAGAGCTGGGATGAGATCGAAAAGCAGATGCACGCTGATGCGGTACTTCTAGGCTGGGGCAGCCATGATCCGCTGGAAATGTATAACCTATACAGCAGTGCCTTTGGCGGCGTCGACTACTACAATACAGGCTATTACAGCAATCCGTCCGTCGATAAATGGTTCGAGCAGGCGCTCTCTGCCCGTTCGGAGGAGGAGTCGCTGGATTATTGGAAAAAAGCGCAGTGGGATGGACAAACGGGGCTAAGTATGAAAGGCGACGCGCCTTGGGCATGGCTTGTCAATATCGATCATCTTTATTTAGTGAGGGACGGCCTCAGCATTGGAAAGCAGCGCATACAGCCGCATGGTCACGGATGGCCGATAACGGACAATATCGAGACCTGGGGCTGGGAAAAGTAGCGAGCGGGAAGAGGTTTTTTAGATGAGACAAGGATTAACCGTTTTTATCGGAAAAAAGGCCATTCGCTTGTTCGCGCTGCTGGCCTCGGTCAGTATAATTACATTTGCGCTTGTCAGTTTGTCGCCGATTGACCCGGTTCAATCGTACATCGGCGCGGACGTCATGCGTGTCGGTGCGGAGCAAAGACAGGAAATCGCCGCCTATTGGGGGCTTGACCGGCCATTTGCAGAACGGTTTTTGAAATGGGCGGCAGCGCTGCTGCAAGGTGATATGGGAACGTCGATGATCTACCGCGAGGCAGTCAGCAAGGTGATTGCTGAACGGTTCGTGCATTCCGCTTTGCTTATGGCGTTCGCGTGGGTGCTGTCGGGCGTAATTGGATTCGCAGCGGGTGTGGCGGCAGCATGGAGAAAGGATTCATGGCTTGACCGGCTAATCAAAAGCTATTGTTATACGCTCGCATCGACGCCCGCGTTCTGGATCGGTTTGCTGCTTATGATGATTTTTGCGGTATGGCTGGGCTGGCTGCCGGTTGGGCTAGGCGTCCCCGCTGGCATGCTGGCGGGAAGCGTAACCGCTGCCGATCAATTCCGTCATATGATTTTGCCGGCAGTTACGCTTAGCGTTGTGGGCATTGCGCCCATCGCGCTGCATACGCGGCAGAAGCTAATTGAGGTGTTGGATAGCGACTATATTTTGTTTGCTAAGGCAAGAGGAGAGAGGGGAATGGGTTTGCTGCTCAGACACGGCCTGCGAAATATAGCTTTGCCGGCCATTACGCTGCAGTTCGCTTCATTCGGCGAATTGTTCGGCGGCGCGGTTCTCGCGGAGCAGGTGTTCTCTTATCCCGGGCTGGGACAAGCGACGGTAGAGTCGGGCCTTAGAGGCGATGTGCCGCTGCTAATGGGCCTTGTGCTGTGCAGCACGCTGTTTGTGTTTACCGGAAATGTTTTGGCTGATTTCTTCTATCGGATGGTTGATCCAAGGCTCCGTCAGGGGAAGGTGGGCCGAGGATGAGTGAGCTTATCTCCGAGCAAGAACACGGCTACTCTGGGCGTTCAAACGAACGGCGGCGAGCGCTTGCTTCCGCAGCGGGAGCGGGCATCCTGCTTGTTAGCATTGGACTCGGCAGCTGGCTGCTAGGCACGGCTGGGCTTTCCGTTCAGCTGGACAGCCGGAATTTGCCGCCTTCGCCGGCCCATTTGTTTGGAACGGACTGGCTCGGCAGAGATATGCTATCCCGCACGGTGAAGGGACTTGCTTTAAGCATACAGGTGGGACTGCTCGGTTCGGCCTGCAGCGTGCTAATAGCTGCAATCATGGGCCTGATGGCGGCTGCGCTTGGCAAAACGGCTGATCGTATCATCACATGGGCAATCGATGTTTTTTTGAGCGTCCCCCATCTGGTCATGCTGATATTAATTGCCTTCGTATGCGGAGGCGGTCTGAAAGGAATCGCGATCGGAATCATGCTCACCCATTGGCCCAGCCTTGCCCGCATCATTCGCGCGGAGGCGCTTCAGCTGATGTCGGCGGAATACGTGCTTGTGTCAAGGAAGCTTGGGAAGTCGCGCTACTTTATAGCTACGCGCCATCTGGCGCCTCACTTGTTTCCGCAATTGCTGGTCGGTTTTCTGATTCTGTTTCCCCATGCCGTTCTGCATGAGGCGGCGATCACGTTTCTAGGTCTCGGCATGTCGCCGCATCAGCCTGCCATCGGAATCATACTCTCCGAATCGATGCGTTATTTATCGACAGGTATGTGGTGGCTGGCCGTATTTCCGGGCTTAGGCTTGCTGGTGACGGTACGGGCGTTCGATAAGCTGGGCAATCATCTCAGGCAGCTTGTTGATCCACGGAATGCTCAGCTTTAACAAAACGATCATCTACTACTGGAAGGAGGAGCCAATATGCCTCTGCTAGAGGTCAGCAAACTATCCATTTCCTTCATTCAATATGCGAAAGGCAGTCTTCAGCAAAAGATTACAATCGTGGAGGAGCTTGATTTAGCAATAAATGAGGGTGAAATTGTAGCCGTCGTCGGAGCAAGCGGATCGGGAAAAAGCTTGCTCGCTCACGCGATTATGGGCATTCTTCCGAAAAATGTTTCGATGACAGGAAGCATCTCTTACGGCGGTGAGCTGCTTGACGAGGCTAAGCTGAAGCTGTACCGGGGGAAGGAAATTGCACTCGTTCCGCAATCCGTCAGCTATTTGGATCCCTTGATGCGGGTAGGCGAGCAGCTGCGTACGCAGGCGGACGGAGCTGAACAGCTCAAGGAGCGTGAAGGCTTATTCGCGCGGTTTCAATTAGGCAAGCATGTGGAGCGGCTTTTCCCGTTTCAGCTCTCCGGCGGCATGGCGCGCAAGGTGCTCGTCTCGACAGCGGCGCTTCAAAGGTCCCGGCTCATTATTGCAGATGAGCCGACGCCCGGCATGCATCCGGCAGATGTCGCGGAGGCTTTGGACAGCTTCAAGCAGCTGGCCGAAGGAGGCTGTGCGGTCTTGTTCATCACGCATGATATTGAGGCGGCAATCCGCATCGCGGATAAGGTAGCCGTATTTTATGCGGGGACGGCTGTCGAGCTCGCTCCTGCAAGCGATTTTCAGGGGAACGGGGAGCGGCTTCGGCACCCGTACAGCCGGGCTTTATGGCGTGCGCTGCCGCAGAACGGGTTTGAACCGATTGCCGGAACGCAGCCTGCAAGAAGATCGGATCTACAAGGCTGCCTCTTTGCCGAGCGCTGCCGTTCCGCTGAGGAGCAGTGCGGCAACAGCAGGCCAGAGCCCCGCGAAATGCGGGGAGGAATCGTGAGGTGCGTCAATGCGACTTGAAGGAAGGAATCTCGGTTGGCGGTACCCGGGTGGTCCATGGCTGTTCAACGGTTTCAGTATCACGCTTCAGCCTGGTGAAACGGTTGGTCTTATCGGACCGAGCGGAAGCGGAAAAACATCATTGGGGCGTATTTTAGCGGGCTATATGAAGCCTATCGTGGGAGAGGTGTCGGCTTTGGGCCGCAATAAGCGGGAATCAAACTACGATCCTGTTCAAATGATTTTCCAACACCCGGAACACGCGGTTAATCCGCGATGGCGAATGGCAAGAACGATAACGGAAGGATGGACCCCGGATGCTGCGCTTCTGGCGGCGCTTGGTATCCATGAGGAATGGCTGCAGCGTTATCCGAACGAATTGTCCGGAGGAGAGCTGCAGCGCTGCTGCATAGCCAGAGCGCTGGGCCCGGAAACCAAATTTCTGATCGCGGACGAAATGACGACGATGCTGGACGCAATCACACAAGCCCAAATCTGGCATACGGTGCAGGGTATCGTTCGCGCGCGTCAAATCGGCCTGCTCGTTATTAGTCATGACCATGCTCTCATTAACAAAATTTGCAATCGGACGCTTAAATTGAACGAATAGCGAGAAATAGTTTTTCAGTCTTGCCGTTCCATTAAACGCCGCAGCTTGGTTTCTGTAGAAGTCTCAGGCGCCGGCGTATATACGCTGCAGCGCAGATCAGTGCTGCCCTGCACCTGTAAGGAAGTAAGGTGGAACAGCATCTTTCCTACCTTCGCATGGCGAAATTCAAGCAAAACATCGGGAGCCGAGCTAACCTGGCTTTGCTCCCAAAGGTATTGAAACTCCGGATGGCCCTCCTTCATTTCCTCAATAAACCGCTCATACCATTCATCCTGTACATATTGACCGTAATAAGCCCTGAAGATAGCTAGAAATCCGCCTACAAAATGGTCCCAATTGCCTGCAAGCCGCCGAAATTCCTTACGTGTGAACAACAGCTGAATCATGTTCCGCTGCTCGGCCGGAATTTGCTCGAAATCCATAAACACATGCGAGGCCGCTTGGTTCCAGCCGACAATTTGGCAGCGCCGATCGGATATGATAGTCGGGCAAAAGCGCAGCTCCTGTAATATCCGCTGTAAGGATGGCGTAATCTCAAAGTTCTCTTCGTTCATTTGAACGGCGCCGTGACCGGACTCGAGTGCGAGCGCGTATAAATATTTCCGTTCGTCGTCATTCATATGCAGCGCTGCCGCTACGCAATCGAGGACGGAGGCCGATACTTTAATGTCCCTGCCCTGCTCGAGCCAGGTGTACCAAGTGGGACTGACGCCGGCAAGCTGAGCGACCTCCTCTCGTCTGAGGCCCGGCGTTCTTCGACGGGTGCCGGAAGGAAAGCCTGCGTCGCCCGGCATGATTTTGGCCCGCTTCGATTTTAAGAAAGTGGATAGAGCTTGCAATCTCGTTTCCCGGTTTATCATAGAATCCATCCTCGGACGATCATTATAGTGGTACCCATTATACTATAATAAACAACAACTTGTAATAGGATAACAACTATGACAAACTACACTTCATCAAGGTAATCGTGAAGGGGGATTAATGATGGAACGGGTCGTTATTACAGGGATGGGCGTCATTTCGCCGCTAGGAAACGATGTGGAGCAATTTTGGAATCGGATGGTTAAGGGCGAGTCTGGCATTTCAATGATTGATGCTTTCGATACGTCTAGACATAAAGCAAAAATAGCAGGCATTGTTACAGATTTTGAAGCGGATGCGCGCTTTGGACGTAAAGAGGCTCGCCGTATGGATCGATTCAGCCAATTTGCTATAGCGGCAGCCGAACAAGCTCTGGAGGATGCGGCGCTTTCGCTTGAGCAGACCGATCGTGAGCGCGTTGGCGTTTATGTCGGATCCGGCATCGGCGGCATACAAACCTTGCTTGATCAAGCCGAAGTGCTTCGCGAACGCGGTCCTGATCGGGTTAGCCCGACGCTGGTTCCCATGATGATCGCGAACATGGCTGCAGCGATGATCAGCATCCGGTTCGGTATACAGGGTCCGTCGATGTCGCCGGTTACGGCATGCTCAATTGGAAATACGGCGATTGGGGAGGCGTGGAGGCTTATCCGCTCCGGCAGCGCGGATGTCGTTATCGCAGGAGGAGCAGAGGCAGCTATTTCGGATATCTCTCTTGCCAGCTTCGGAAATGCTACCTCGATATCGACGCGGAACGACGCGCCAGCCCTTGCAAGCCGGCCGTTTGATGCGAGGCGCGACGGATTCGTCATGGCTGAAGGAGCAGGTATCCTCGTAATGGAATCACTATCCCATGCTTTACGCAGAGGCGCCCGCATTCATGCTGAGGTGACCGGCTATGGAGCAAGCTCCGATGCCTATCACATGGTTGCCACTCATCCGGACGGAATTGGCGCTTATCAAGCGATGAAGCATGCTCTGCGCGAAGCCGGCCTTCACCAGAGCCAGATTGATCTGATCAGCGCTCATGCCACCAGCACGGAAATCGGCGACCGGTCAGAAACGGCAGCGATCAAAAAACTGTTCGGTGAGCTGGCGTACCGCATTCCGGTGACGGCAAACAAATCGATGACGGGACATATGCTCGGCGCAGCAGGCGGAGCGGAGGCGATCGCTTTAGTGAAAACGATACAGGAGGGGATTATTCCCCCGACGATAAACCAAGAGGAGCCCGATCCGGTTTGCGATCTAGATTATGTGCCGAACAAAGCGCGCGAGGCGAATATTGAAATTGGAATGTCCAATTCCTTTGGCTTTGGCGGTCATAATGCGGTTATTATTTTGAAGAAATATGAAGCCGGCGTTTAAGGAATATAATAGAAGCCTCTTATCAAGCTGGACAACAAGCCGAAAATCATTGAAATAATATCGTATTTTCATTAAAATTGATAATGATTTTCACTAGTTGCTGGAGTCAGCAGCAAGGAAGAAGCAGCTGGAAGGGGCGGGGCTGAAATGAGCACGCTTGAACATAATAAATGGTTACATGACATCATTTTTGAAATTGAGCAAACAGGCAAAAGCGTGGAGGCGCCGGTTTGGGCTGATGGTGCAAATCCGTTAGCCCATCACACGCTGCTATACATCGCAAAGGGCGAAGGCGATCTTATTATCAACGGACATTTAAGCAAAATAGAGCGTGACTCGCTGCATGTCCTGGTACTCGGCTCGACCGTACAGCTTCGGCTATTGTCAGGCGCTCATACCGAGCTTTATTGGGTTGCATTTGATTGGTTCCGTTTGACCGAGAAATCGGAAGCAGGGAGAGCCTATATCCGCGAGATAACATTTCCGCTGCAAGGCAAACTTCGGGCAGGCGGCAGCCAGTTTAAACGCTCCTTTTATTTGCTTGCGTCGGAAGCGGATGACGAGCGGTTTACAAGGAAGAAGGGGCTCCTCCGTCAGCAGTATTTATACGATTTGCTTGACGGCCTGCTTCGCCATGCCGAGCCGTCTCTACCTGACGTAATGGAAGAACGTCTTAGAATGACGATCGATTATATGAATAATCATTACCGGGAAGAGATTAGGGTGAACAAGCTGGCTGAACTTGCCCAGCTGCATCCTTCCTACTACTCGCAAGTATTTAAACGGTCCATGGATAAAACCCCCGTATCCTATTTAACTCATTTGCGAATGAACAAAGCGAAGGAAATGCTGCTTATGACCGATAAGCCTGTGAACGATATTGCGGCTGACGTAGGCTATGAGGATGAGTTTTATTTCAGCCGCCGTTTTAAGGAGACGAGCGGTTATTCGCCCACGATTTATACGAAAAAAAATGATTTGAACATTATTTCTCTTTCCTCCCCTTACACGGATCATCTATTTACGCTCGGCCTTCGGCCTTGCGCAGCGCAGGTGCACCCGTTTATGCCTCTCGTCACGATAGAGTTAGTTTTGCCTAAGCATGCAGCAGACAGCTGGAATATTAGCCGTCAGGCGTTCAGCGATATGAAGCCTGACTTAATCATATGCAAGGACAATGTGCTGCCTAAAGCGAAGGCGCATATTAATGATATCGCTCCTATCGTTCCTTTCCCTTGGGTTAGCAAGGATATATTCACGCATCTGTTGGATATTGCTGAACTGGTGGATAGGAAGCAGGCGGCGGGTAATTGGATGGACAGCTACGAACGCAAGGCGGAACGCGTTCGGAAGAAGGTTCATGCGACTATAGGCGGCGCAACGATCGCGATATGCGTGGCCCGAAAAAATGATCTCAGAATGTATGGCGCCCGGAACATCGGGCATGTCTTTTATAGATCGTTACAATTAGAATGGCCTGAACGAATAAGAAAAGCGCAAGAGCCTCATCCGATCGGCACAGGCTTCAATTGGTTATCGATTGCGCCTGACGAGATAAAACATTATGAATCGGATTATTTGTTTATGGCATTTGAGACGGAGCATGACCGGCAGCGGGCGATGGAGCTTATTCGTTCGAATGCCAACTGGATGAAGCATCCTGCCGTTAAAAGCAACAGGGTTTATTTTTTGGATTGGGACAAGTGGATCGTGTATGCCCCTTATGTTATTAACCAACAATTAGAAGAGATAGAGCGGCTGCTGTGCAAGTAGTATCCGCTCCGGTCTTCGATCTACGATTTATCCATGGACGAATCTTGAATTATGTCATGTACGAAAAAAGAGGGTGAGCTATAATAAATTGATGATAATGATTATCAATATTATTATTTAAGGGAGGACATCTTTAATTAGAAGGCTATGAAATGGAATAAAACATGGATGACAGGCTTATGGTTCGCAGCCGCTTTCGCAGCGCTGCTGATGTCTATATTTTTGGCTATATCGTATGGTGCAAAGCAATTGACCCTTGAGGCGGTGTGGGCAGCCGTCTTCTCTTACGATCCGGATATAACCGCACATCAAATCGTGCATGAATATAGACTTCCGCGCGTTCTTGGCGCAGTAGTAACCGGAATGGCTTTCGCCGTCGCCGGAGCGGTCATGCAGGGCGTGACGCGCAATCCGATGGCGGATGCCGGCATTCTCGGAGTTAATGCGGGGGCGGCCTTCGTCGTCGCGCTTTGCTTTGCGTTCCTGCCGGGTTTGTCTTACACCCAGCTTATACTGATGTCCTTCATTGGGGCGGCTCTGAGCACGCTGTGCATCGTACTGCTGGGATCGGCGACGCAGGGAGGGCTTCATTCGTTAAGATTGACAATTGCCGGCGCTGTCGTAGCTGCGATCCTTCATTCCTTCAGCAGCGGAATCGCGATCTACTATGATTTAAGTCAGGATCTTGCATTCTGGTACGCCGGCGGCGTCGCGGGCGTGAAGTTGGAACAGCTGAAAGTGCTCGCGCCGGTCGTGCTCATCGTTATTGTGTGGGCGGCGTCGATGGGACGCTCCATCACTTTTTTGTCGCTTGGAGATGAGTCAGCGGCCAGTCTCGGCGTATATACAGGACGAATCAGATTGCTTGGCATGGCTGCAGCTGTTGTACTCGCGGGCGCTTCTGTATCCGTAGCCGGCTCGATCGGGTTTGTCGGTCTTGTCGTGCCGCATATTGCCAGGCGGTTATTGGGTGTGGATTATCGCAAGGTCATTCCATTCTCGGCTTTGCTCGGAGCAATTTTGCTCGTATGGGCGGATTTTGCATCGCGAATGGTTAATCCCCCGAGAGAATTTGCTATTGGCGCAATGGTTGCAATGATCGGTGTGCCTTTCTTTCTTTATTTAGCGCGTAAAGAGAGGAGGGAGCTTTAAGATGATGAGCTTGGAGCAGAAAAGAACAGCCAGAGCGGTCGTTGCCGGCATTTTGCTGCTGGCGGTCGCGGTCATTGTCGTCATTGTCAGCTTAAACACGGGGACGATTCGTTTGTCTCCCTCCTCGATCTGGCGAACGCTGCTTGGTTCCGGTACGCGGGACGAGACGCTTATTTTATTCGATTACCGGCTGCCACGGATCGTCATTACGGTTTTGGCAGGCATTGGGCTCGGCATTTCAGGGGCTGTGCTGCAAGGCGTATCCCGAAATTCGCTTGCTGACCCTGGCATTCTCGGCATTCATTCCGGTGCTGCCCTCGGATTAATCGTGTTCGTGTCCTTCTTTCGGACGATGGAAGGTCCTGCTGCGATGCTTATCCCGATGTTCACCTTCGCCGGGGGCATCGTCATTTCGATCATTATTTTTCTGCTTGCTTACGATCGTTATAAAGGGATGATTCCGATCAGATTAATTTTGGTCGGCATCGCGATTGAAGCAGGCGTCAGCGCCATTACCCTTTTCCTGTCCTTAAAGCTTGACGAGGATACCTATACCTTCGCTGCCCGATGGCTTGCGGGAAGCGTATGGGGCAGGGATTGGGTAAATGTATGGGCGCTGCTTCCTTGGGTTGCTGTGCTCGTTCCAATTATTTATTCCCGCGCCCGCACGCTCGATCTATTTGCTCTGGGCGATGAGACAGCATCCGGCGTAGGCAGTCATGTAACGCGAAACCGCATGCTCATGCTAGGACTAGCCGTGGCTCTTTCCTGCGCGAGTGTGTCCATGACCGGAGGCATCGGCTTTATCGGACTCGTTGCGCCGCATATTGCAAGGCGGCTTGCCGGACCGCAGCACCGCCATTTTTTGCCGATAGCCGCACTCACCGGTCTAGTTATAATGGTTTCGGCAGATACGATAGGACGCTCCATTTTCCAGCCGAATGCCGTTCCGGCAGGGGTTATCGTCGCTGCGATCGGCGGACCGTATTTTCTTTACTTGCTATTAAGCTCAAAACCTAACTCACGGAGGAATTATTAACATGATGAAAAGAATGATCGCCGCACTAGCCTTTCTAATGCTCATGGGGGTACTATCCGCTTGCGGACAATCATCCTCTCCGAATAATGCCGCTTCCGAAGAGCCAGCGTCCTCGCCCGATGTTCTGACACATGACGCTAATGCCAAAATTGCTTCAATGTCGATCCATATTACGAATAATTTGCTTGCGCTGGGCATTACGCCCGCCGGCTCGGTTGTAGGAGGCGACGTGAAGGATTTTCTGCCGCATGTGGCGGACCGTCTGCAAGGCGTCGCGAAGCTGGGCGTCGTGACCGATCCCGACATGGAATCTGTACTCGCACTAAAGCCGGATGTCATCTATCTTGATGAGGCATATTCGGGTGATGATCTGGCTAAGTTCGAGAAGATCGCGCCGACGATAAGTATTGATATGGATAACGGGACATGGCGCGACCATTTGAACCGTATTGCAAAGCATGTCGGCAAGGAAAAGGAAGCGGAAGCTTTTATCAACGATTATAATGCGAAAGCAGAACGCGTGAAATCGCTTATTAACGGTGAGCTTGGCAAAGAGGCGAAGGTTATGGCCATCCGTATGACGGCGAAGGAGCTTCGCGTCATGGGCATGAAGCGTCCCGCAGGTCCCATTATGTTCGAGGATCTCGGACTAAATCCAGCGGCTGGCGTAGAGAAAATCGTGGATGAGCCGTATGCGGTTATTTCACAAGAGGTGCTGCCGGACTTCGATGCCGATGCGATCTTCGTTATTATTAGCAAAGGCAGCGAAGCCAGAGCCAATTTCGAAGAGCTGGAAAAAAACGCGGTTTGGCAAAATTT
>DATJKM010000290.1:0-4760 GCA_035491515.1 Candidatus Udaeobacter sp.
CACTTGCAGGAGTTCGGTAAGCTGGTTAAGGAAGCCATCCGCGAGGCGGGCGGCGTTCCTTTCGAATTTAATACAATCGGCGTTGACGACGGCATTGCGATGGGCCACATCGGCATGCGTTACTCACTTGCCAGCCGTGAAATTATTGCCGATTCGATCGAGACTGTCGTTAATGCGCACTGGTTCGACGGCATGGTCTGCATTCCGAACTGCGACAAAATTACACCGGGTATGATTATGGGCGCGCTTCGCGTCAACATCCCGACAATGCTTGTCAGCGGCGGACCAATGAAAGCGGGTAAAACCTCCGATGGCCGTTCGATCTCGCTATCCAGCGTATTCGAAGGCGTAGGCGCTCACCAAGCCGGCAAAATCAATGACGATCAGCTGATGGAGCTTGAACAATTCGGTTGTCCGACTTGCGGATCATGCTCCGGTATGTTTACAGCTAACTCAATGAACTGTTTGGCTGAAGGCCTGGGACTTGCATTGCCTGGCAACGGAACGATTCTTGCCGTTTCTCCAGAGCGTAAAGAGTTCGTTAAAGACGCGGCACGCCAGCTTATGAAGATCATTGAGCTTGGCATTAAACCGCGTGATATCGTTACAAAAGATACAATCGACAATGCTTTCGCGCTTGATATGGCAATGGGCGGCTCCACAAATACGGTTCTTCACACGCTTGCTATCGCGCATGAAGCTGGTATCGAGTACCCGATTGAGCGTATCAACGAAGTGGCTGAACGCGTTCCGCATCTTGCGAAGATCGCTCCTGCATCGGATTACCACATTGAAGATGTACACAATGCGGGCGGTGTCAGCGCAGTTCTTAACGAGCTGTTTAAGAAGGAAGGCGCTTTGCACGGCGACTGCTTAACGGTTACCGGCAAAACGCTGCGCGAAAATGTTATCGGCTGTGAGATCCAAGATACCGACGTCATCCGCACGATTGACAATCCGCATACGGAACGCGGCGGTCTTGCTGTATTGTTCGGTAACCTTGCTCCAAACGGCGCTATCATCAAAACGGGCGCAGTTGATAAATCAGTTGGCGGCTACCACAAAGGTCCTGCTATCTGCTTCGATTCTCAGGACGAAGCTTTGCATGGCATCGCTAACGGCAAAATTAAAGAAGGCCATGTTGTCGTCATCCGATACGAAGGACCGCGCGGCGGCCCGGGCATGCCGGAAATGCTGGCACCAACATCCCAAATCGTCGGTATGGGCCTAGGCGCGAAGGTCGCGCTCGTAACAGACGGACGCTTCTCCGGCGCATCCCGCGGCATAAGCATCGGCCATGCATCGCCAGAAGCAGCTGAAGGCGGACCAATCGCATTCGTTCAAGACGGGGATATCATCGAGATCGATATGAACAACCGTACAATGGATCTTCTGATCAGCGACGAAGAATTCGAGAAACGCCGTTCCGAATGGAAAGGCTTCGAGCTTAAAATCAAACGCGGCTATCTGGCCCGTTATGCTCACCTTGTAACTTCCGCCAGCACTGGCGGCGTTATGAAAATGTAATCTGAGCTTAGCCATGCGTAAACGGCTGGCTCCGTCCTTGGACGGAAATAAGGCTCGTTCCGCTTTGAAATATAAGCTGCGCATAAATAGTAAATTTATACATTCTTAATTTTTAACAAACAGAGGAGTGCAAGCTGGATACAGCCTGCGCTCCTCTTTTGTATAGGGCCTCAATATAGAAAAAACAGCCGTTCTAGGATGATGATATCCTGAGCGGCTGTTATGGAATAAAACATTTATGATAGCTATATAGCTGTTGTTTTCGTACCCAGCTGCGCAGCTTCGTCGGCTGCCGCGCTTATTGTCCGTTCCACCGCGTCGCTTATGCGCTCTGCTTCCTCTTGCATCTTGTTCAGCTGCACCGTTGCATACCGCCTTATCGTTGCGACGGGCATAAGCAGCATACGTGGAGAAATGGTTTCTCTTCTTTTCTTGCCCTTTGCCGTCTGCTGCGTATTGGTCAGCACCCTAATCAGAATGCGCAAATAGATGCGTGTCGACTTCGCGAACAGGCCTTCCGGCAGCTCGAATATTTCAAAACCTAATCGGTCAGCGCCGCGATGGATCATCGTGACGCCATAGACCGCCTTAATATCATTCGCCTCGTTATCTTCCGCCAGCTGGTTGGCAAGCTGCGGCAGTGCCTGCTCCACTTCGCGAAGCATGCGGATGCCGGTAGCTACCGGCGATTTGGAGGTCGCCGCAATCGCCGACAGTTTTTTGTTGTCAAAATGTAATTCTGCAACGCGGTCGCCCTTCACTACACGGCCGCCTTCGGCAAATACAATATCTTGGCCGTTATAAGTCGTCACGCGATAATGAAATGCGGCATCCTTCGCTTCCCCAACCGTTTTTAAGCGGAAGATGACATGAAAGGTCCTTTCCCACAACAGCCACAGAGTAATGACAGCTTTCTTCCAAATAGAAGAATGAGCTGCGCGCGCAGCATCGGTCAGCTTCATCATTTCGCTGATCCCGACAAAACGGTAGCCACGTTTCATGCCTTCTTCTAAGTAGGCTTCAAGTGCGATAAGCATGTTTTTTGGAGCATCCTTATCCGCCCCGAAAGTCATGCCGCAATCATGCAAGAGCATAACCTCGCCCGGTCTCAGCTTCTTCATCATCCGCTTCTTCAACCGCTCGGGACCCAGGCGCAGACGCCAATCTCCAAACATGGCCGACCATAATATAATTTGCAAATAACCCAGATTCGCATAATCGAATACGTTTACGATCCCCCAGGGCGGCCGGTAAAAAGCCGAACGTTCGCCTGTCGCGTTCTCAATAATATCAATGGTACGCTCGATTTGCCGCTTAACCGTTCGGGGACGCATGAGCCAATTCGATTTATGAACATAATTATGAATACCGATAATGTGGCCTTCTGCCTTCATTCGCTGCAGAAGTTCCGTCTGTCCCTCCGCATGTGCGCCCACAACAAAAAAGGTCGCTTTCGCATTGTAGCGTGCGAGCAGATCAAGCAGCTGCGGCGTATAGACCGGATCCGGCCCGTCATCAAACGTCAGGGAAATCTCCTTCTCTACGCGTCCCTTCTTAAATACGCGAAAGCCGAAAGTACGGCTAATGAGACCTGGAAGAAAGGCATAAAACGTCACGACGTAAATTCCCCACAGCAGCAAATTTTCCATTTTGTTTTCCCCACCGTTATATGATTTAGTCGACGAATAAATAGCGGTACAAAACAACAACAATAGCTATAATTGTAGCATACCGCAATAAAAAATAGGCATCTTTTTAAAAACTATAGTACAATCTTTATGGAAATATGAATATAGAAAAAGAAGGAGTAAGACTATGCTGCCATTTTACAAAAAGTACTGGCGAACAGCCTTTGACATCGCGCTAATTGCTCTCACTGTATATTTGATTATGTATTCCTTCAGCTATTTGTACCGCATTGCGACACCTATTTTCTTTTCCTTCCTCATTTATTTATGTATCGAACCGTTAGCGAGGCGGCTGAACAAGCTGGGGATGAAGAAATCGATCGCCTCCGGCATTTCCGTTCTGCTGTTCACGCTTATTATACTGGCCGCCTTCTCCGGCGCCGCATATCTGCTGACGAAGCAGGGCACGGAGCTGGTCGCGAATTTTCCGAAATATCAAGAATTACTCGCCACTCAAATTGCCAATATTACCGAAGAGGTGCAACGAAGATTCGGTACCCTGCCGGCCGACCTGGAGCTCGTTCAGCGCTCCAAAGATTTAATCGAAGGCGCATCGGCCACTTTGACTAAATTCGGACAAACGGTGCTAGTTAACATAATCGGTTACGTTTCGTCCTTCTCCACGTTCGTCTTTAATTTTGTGGTCGGCATTATATTAGCCTATTTCCTGAGCATCGAGATTACTACATGGAAAAAAACAGCCGAGGACAAAACGCCGAATACGTTTAAGAATGCGTTTTTCTTCCTTCGCAACAACGTATTTAAAGGGATTGCGCTTTACATTAAGGCTCAGGCAAAAATGATCAGCATCACCTTTTTTGTCATTTTGATCGCGCTCGTGCTGCTCGGCGTAGAAAATGCGTTCGTTATCGCGGTCGTATCCGCTATCTTCGACATTTTGCCGCTGCTCGGCGTCGGCACTATCTTTATACCATGGATTATTTATTTGATCATCGTAGGCAAAATCACGCTGGCGATCTGGTTGTCCGCGCTATTTCTAGCTGTCGTGCTCACCCGCCAAATTCTTGAGCCTAAAATTACGGGCGACTCCTTAGGCGTATCCGCCTTCACAATGCTCGCTTTCATGATTGTGTCGCTATCGTTGTTTGGCGTATCCGGCGTCATCTTATCGCCAATCCTTATGATCTTGATCAAGGCGCTGTACGATCAAGGCTACTTCCACCGCTGGATCCATGCGCCTCTTGGGGAATTTGATAATCCTCCAGCCGAATCCTACGTGGAAAGCCTGACTAAGCGTGAAGAAGACGATAAGAAATAACTAGCAGACATAATGAAGTGGAAGGAGGCTGACTCCGCCTGGCGGCGGTGCAGCCTCCTTTGAAATTGAAGAGCCATGCCTGCCGCAGCGAAAAAACGCTGTTGCAGACATGGCTCTTATGTTTTGTAAAGCTTCTGGCGGAGATTGAAGAATCGGCTGCAGGGCTAGCTGCCATCGCCGCTCGGTAAGGCGGCGGCGATATCCATGACGCCGCGGAAGAGCTTGGTCGCCTGATTCGCGCTGCCGGGCGGCTGGTTTTCCACGAG
>DATJKM010000291.1:0-4529 GCA_035491515.1 Candidatus Udaeobacter sp.
GGCTTTTCCACTCGATTTTCGCTAAAATATAGGGTGTACGTTTTGAAAGAAGGGGAAAATGATGATTGAATTACACACATCACCGCAGCAGCCGATGCTCTGGGGCGATAAACGATTTCATACATGGAATTACGAAATGCGTGAGCAGTTTGGCGGTAAAGTATTCAAGGTGATGCTTGATGCCGGCTTTACTTGCCCGAACCGCGACGGCTCAATCGCAAAGGGCGGCTGTACGTTCTGCAGCGCCCGCGGCTCCGGCGATTTCGCGGGCAGCAGACGGGATGATCTCGTTACGCAGTTCAATAATATACGCGACCGCCAGCATCAGAAATGGCCGGACGCGCAGTACATTGGCTATTTTCAGGCCTATACGAATACGTATGCGCCCGTTGAGGAGCTGCGCGAATATTATGAAGTGATTTTGCAGCAGCCAGGCGTTGTCGGCTTGTCGATCGCTACCCGTCCCGACTGCTTGCCCGATGATGTCGTCGATTATTTGGCTGAGCTGAATGAACGCACCTACCTTTGGGTAGAGATGGGCCTTCAGACGGTGCATGAATCAACTTCCGAGCTGATTAACCGTGCCCATGATACTGCCTGCTACGTCGATGCGGTTCGCCGTCTCCGCGAGCGCGGCATTCGCGTATGCGCGCATATCATTTACGGTCTTCCTCAGGAAACGCATGAAATGATGCTCGACACCGGACGTGCCGTTGCCAAAATGGATGTGCAGGGAATCAAAATTCATTTGCTCCACCTCATGCGCAAAACGCCTATGGTTCGCCAGTACGAGGCTGGACTGCTGCAATTCCTCGAGCAGGACGAGTACGTGAATCTGATAGTCGATACGCTTGAGTTTCTGCCGCCGGAGATGATCGTTCACCGGCTTACCGGCGACGCGCCGCGCGATCTGCTGATCGGTCCGATGTGGAGTCTTAAGAAGTGGGAAGTGCTTAACGCTTTCGACGACGAACTGAAACGGCGGGACACATGGCAGGGCAAACTGTGGCAGCCGGGGGTCTAAGCGGGATGAAAGACAAGACGTCTAGAGGAGTTTGGCGGGCAAGCACTGGCAGCTGCTGTCCATCGGCAGAAGCGATTGGGGGTGCATCATGGGCTTTCTTTCTGTGCTGAGCATGGCTCACAAATGGATCGCAGAGCGCACATCAACCGGCGATATCGTCATTGACGCTACAGCTGGCGGAGGCGTCGATACTTATGCGCTGGCGGAGCTCGTTGGACCAAAAGGCACCGTATACGCCTTCGATATTCAACAGGAGGCGCTGGGCCGTACTGAGGAGCGTCTCTCTGTTCTCGCAGGCGATAATAAGCTGCCTGTATTGAAGCTAGTGCTTGAGAATCATGCCCGGATGGCAGAGAAGGTTGATCCATCTGTCATTGGACAAGTCTCTGCAGTTATGTTCAACCTTGGATATTTGCCGGGAAGTAGCGACCTAACGATCATAACGGAGCCTGCCTCTACGTTAGCCGCACTTGATGCGGCGATTACCGTGCTGCGTCCGGGCGGCATCGTCACTTGCGTCCTTTATCCGGGCCACCCGGGCGGCGCGGAAGAAGCAGCAGCCGTCGAAGCCTGGGCAGCGCAGCTGCCGCAATCGCTGGCACAAGCAGTTATTTACCGCCAGCTGCAGCGGCCTGCGGCTCCATATCTCATCGCATTGGAGAAACGCCCATTGCCAGCTAGTTGACAATGAGCAGGATAACCGAAAAAGCGGAGCAAAAGGGCAATTTTTATCGAATGTAATAGAACAATGATCCCATAAACGGACATTTTGGGCCTATCTGGTACTCAGCAAAAGCAAAGCCAGAAAAACAGCTCCCATTTTTTTCGCATAAATAGGCGGTTCATGCCATTATTTCGGTAATTTCGTCCCTTTTCACCGCTAGGTATTCAGCCTATGCTTTAATGAGAAAGGAGTAGCTGGAAAAATAACAGCTATACATAAAAAAGACAAGGGAGAGATAACCAATGACTGTAAAACCTTATCCACTGCAATTCAAGCCGGAAATGAAAGAACGGATTTGGGGAGGACGCGCGCTGGAGGGATTTGGTCTCGAGCTTCCTGAAGGCTCCATCGGCGAGGGCTGGATGATCGGCGATCATCCGAACGGCACGACAAAAGTAATGAATGGCGAGCTGGCTGGTGTCGGCCTTGATCAAATTCGTGAAACGTATGGTCCTGTTTGGTTCGGTACGCAGGGCTTCTCCGAGAAAAACGGACGTTTTCCGCTTCTTATTAAGCTGCTCGACTGCAATGATGACCTGTCCATCCAAGTGCATCCAACAGACATATATGAAGGACTTCCAGAAGGCGAGCTCGGCAAAACTGAAATGTGGTACATTCTTGACGCCAAGCCCGGCGCAAAAATCATCTATGGCCTGAAGGACGGCGTTGACCGCGCCGCGATGGAAGCCGCTATTGCTGAAGGCCGCATTATGGACACGCTGCAAGAGGTATCCGTAGAAGCTGGGGATGCGTTCTACATTCCTGCAGGTACGGTTCACGCGCTCTGCTCCGGCGTTGTAGTAGCCGAGATTCAACAAAACTCAGACACAACGTATCGTTTGCATGACTACGATCGTCCAGGCCTTGATGGTCAATTGCGCGAGCTTCATATCGAAGACTCCCTTAACGTCATCGCCTACGAAGGCGCGGGCGCACAGCGTATGAAAACCGACAACGCGGTTGCCGGTCAATGGCTGACCATCGCTTCTTCCCCTTACTTTATCGTTGAGAAAGGAATCGTAGCCGCTCCATGGCAGCTATCCACCTCGCTCGAGAGCTTCGTCATCCTTGTCATCGCTGAAGGCGAAGGCATATTGAAGTGGGAGGACGGCGAGCAGTCCGTAAAAGCAGGCGAGTGCTTCCTCCTTCCTGCTAACCTTGGCGGCTATGAGCTTTCAGGCAGCATGACGGTTCTTCGCAGCGTTGTTCCCGCTTAATCGAATACCCTAATATTTAAATAAAAGAAGGCAAAAATAGAAGGGGCGTTCCAAGGTCTTAATCGACCAATGGCACGCCCCTTTATTTTGCTTGCAATCATCATTTATCTTTGCAGTACTTCGCGCCCTGCTTCTATCGACAACGTGAATGGACGCGGCTTCGGCTTGCTGCTGCCCGAATCCAATGTATACAATACGGCCAGCAGCGTGTGACGCTCGCGTACCACCTCTCCGGTTGCCAGGAATGCCGCAAGATCAAATGGCAGCTTCTCAATAACGGCATGCTTGTGAAGCTCCTTCTCCCCGAGCCCCAAAGCAGCGAATTCAGCGGATACATCGTCAGGACGTTCCGCAAGGCGGCGCATCCAGCCGCTCCACACGGTCTTGTCCATCGTAAACTCCCACCAGGTTTTGCGCGGTTTGTAATTATGATTAAGGAAATAATCATATTTCATAAGCCCCAGCACCACGTCGGAATCAAGACGTGAACCGGCGATCGCGACCACTTCGTCAAATGAAGCGGCAGGCTTCCCAGTCTCCTCCTGCGGCGATGGTAATGAACCGATTGCTTTTTTGTCTGAAAGCGGCAGCGATTCAAGAAACGCCCACAGCCGCGAATACAGATCCTCGAGCTGATGTCCGATCTTTTGCCAGCCGCTGCGCTCCCAGAAATCGCCGAACGCTTGGAAGAAATCGAATGGAGACGGAAATACGCGATCGACCAAATAAAGCAGTGTATGATCCATCCGGTGAGCGTTCCAATATTTCTCAAGTACATCCTCAACCCGCTTAATGCGCACGATATCGCTAAATGGCATCAGATCATTGCCGAGCATTTCATACGGCGATCTATCCATATAAATATAGCCCCATTTGTCCGCTTCGCGGCGGAGACCCGTGCCCCTCAGCATCTTCAGGAAGCCAAGCTGCAGCTCCTCGGGGCGCAGCTCGAATACATCGTTAAACGTTCCGCGGAATGTATCGTAGTTTTCAAGCGGCAGCCCGGCTATCAAATCGAGATGCTGATCGATTTTTTGCGAATTTTTCACCTTCATGACGGTACGTACGAGCTTCATCCAATTTTGACGGCGCTGAACGGCTTCGTTCGTCGGATCATTCGTCGACTGTACGCCGATTTCGAAGCGGAATATACCTGGAGGCGCGTTCTCCGCCAAATAGTCTAACACCTCAGGGCGCATAATATCGGCCGTAATTTCGAATTGGAAGACGCAGCCTTGATGATTTTGGATCAAAAATTCGAATATTTCGAGGGCGTAATCCCGTTTGATATTAAAGGTCCGGTCGACAAATTTAATGAGCTTCGCACCTTTATCGATCAAATACAAAATATCCGACTTCGTCCTCTCCATATCATAGTACCGAACGCCGACCTCAATGCTGGATAAGCAAAATTGGCAGCTGAACGGACAGCCGCGGCTTGTCTCAAAATAAACGACACGGTTTTTCAGATGAGGAATATCCTCTTCAAAGCGATGCGGGGACGGCAGTTCGTTCAGATTCAGCTTCGGACGGGGCGGATTAATTAGCATTTCGACACGATCCT
>DATJKM010000292.1:0-7520 GCA_035491515.1 Candidatus Udaeobacter sp.
GGTATTTCCTCATATCCAATTTCTTCAATTTTATTGAATGAAATCCGTGTCGCTTCCGTTCCGCTCTGATCATACAAAATCGTCGCTGCCGGCAGTGGTACATCCAGCTGTCCAATATCCTGCGATCCGACCAGTATGCGAAAGGTGATCCATGCGCCAAGGAAAGCAACGATGAGCAAAGCTGCAGCCGTGAGCAGTATGCTTTTTGCCTTTTTCTTTTTCATTTTTAAAACTTGATTGGTCCTCATCCATTCTCCCCCATAATCTTGCTTCTCTCGTTTCTACATTATTCGCAGAAGAATGTGATTTTTAGTACGTTCGGCTCACTTGCCGCTTTTATGCATAAAAAAATGCCAGGGAACAGTTGGATGCTCCCCGGCATTTTTTAGCCCTATTTGGTTAAGCCTGCATTTCGGAATGATATTGACTGTCGTAAGCTTCCGGCATAAGAGGAGTGAAATTCGCCCGCTTGTTCAAAAATTGCTGATACTGAATCCTTGCAATTTCGTCGTCCGGGTATGCTTCCAAATAAACTTCCAGCTCCGCTATCGTTTGCTCAATCTCAAATAAAATGTCCCTGCCGCCGCCGCTTTTCTCCGGGTTTACCCGCAATTGCTCCCATGGTTTGTTCAAATTATCTGCCTCCTGCCGCCCTATTCTATTGTTTTGCAAAAATTACGCTAGACCTGCAACATAGGGCTTCATTACCTAATATATTCAGAGCAACGATAAATAGAACCTGCAATTCGAAAAAACTTACGGAGCAGTTCCGGTAAATCTAACTCGATAATTGCAATGCCAAAAAGGCTGGAACATGAATGCTCCAGCCTTTCGACTCAGATCAATGTAATGACACGAATGTTACTTCGCCGCGTCACGCTCTGCAAGTACTTTGGCTACTTCATCCGTTACTTCTTGTCCGCCGGATCTTAACCACTCTTCTTTGAATTTATCGAAATCTTTTCCCGTGTCCGCTTCGCCAGTGATGGCCTTAATTAAATAAGTGTCTTGCAGTGACTTCAGATTACCCCAATATTGCGCCTTACTGCTCAAAACAGAAGGTCCAAGAAGGTCAAACATCGATGTTACACCGGCATTAAGCTTTTCTTTTAACGCAATCAACTCAGGCTTCAAAGTATGCTTTGTCATGGAAACGTCTACCGAGTTAAGCGGATTGTAGAAGGCTCCCGCGCCCATTTTATAGGCAGCAACCGCCTCATCCGTTTTCGCTATAGCTAAATCACCTTCCATACCATAGCTGACGTCCAGTTGTCCAAAATTCGTTAACAAAAATCCCTCGGAAGTTGTTGAAACATATTCCAGGAGCTGTAATATTCTAATCCGTTTCTTTTCATCCTTTTCCAATTGAGCGCCTAACAGTACCGGAGCCTGGCGGGCGCCGTAAGCGAATGCTTTCGCATCGCCGTTTGGTCCTGTAAAAGGTTTTCCTGCGATGACTGTCAGCCCTTTTTCCAAGGCTGGTCTTGTAATGTAGCCTGATCCCTTGTCAAAATTGCCCCACTTCATATTGTCGACCAATCCGATTTTTTGGTCTATAAATTTTCCATTAAGCTCATTATTATCAGCCGTAATGAATTCAGGGTCGATTAGTCCGGATTTGTACCATTTACTCAAAAGCGTCAAAGCAGTACGAGTTTCTTCTGTGATACCGCCATATACAACTTTACCGGCAGCATCCCATTTAAACTGATACGGAGATACGCCGTGAGCCGAGAATACTATAGTGAACAATTGCTCCGTCAACTTGCCTCTTCCTGACATCCCGAATGTATCCTTCTTGCCGTTGCCGTCAGGATCGTTATTGACGAATTTAGTCAGAACATCCTCAAGCTCCGCAAGCGTCTTCGGCGGTTCAGTAAAACCGACAGCTTTCAGCCATGCCTCGTTATAGCCTGGTAAAAATCCGTCCAGACCGCCCGGCCATACCTTTGGAATACCCCAGTTTTTCCCATTATAAAGACCCACTCCCCATGCTCCCTCATCAACCGAGTTTAGAGCTGCTGTAAAGTTAGGCATATAGGTTGCGATTTCTTCCGGGGATATGCTGGCGATGATGCCTTGATCCGCCCATTGAACCATATCCGTTTCATTTGCATCTATTGGAAAAATATCAGGAATGTCTCCCGAAGCCAGTAAGACGGTAAACTTCTCCTTCCAAGTGGCGCGTTCCAATTTGACATTTTTAATTTTGATATTGAATTTTTCCTCTAATTGCTTCTGTACATAGTTACCGTCTGCTTCTGGAGGATTGAAGTTGTTCGCAATCGTAATTTCGATTGGCTCTTCTTTTCCTTCCGTCCTTGAAGTGCTCTCCGCGGCATTTTCCGTGTTGCCTTTGTTACTCTTCTTACTGTCGCTGCCGCTGCAGCCTGCTACGGCTAATGACATCGATAAGACGATGGAAGTCATGACTAACCATAGTTTCTTTTTGTTTCTCACTTCTATTTCTCCCTTTGTTTATCCATACTATATTGTCCGTCATATTTGGATAATCTTTGCCTGCCTTAATCGATTCCCGCCGTCATTCAGGCTCGTTTCTTACAACCGGAACATCGATCGTCACGCATGTTCCTCCCCCGTCAGGGCTGCTGAAACGCAAGCCCGCAGGCAGGCCGAAGTACAGTTCCAAACGTTTTTCGATATTTTTAATTCCGTAGCCGCTGCCTTTGTGCTTGCGTTCTTCCCTGCCTTCGCGATGCAAGCCGACGCCGTCGTCCTTCACTTCCAGCAGCAGCCGTCCATGGACGATTGCTCCCGTAATTCGAATGATTCCTTTGCCACCTTGCTTCTCGGAAATGCCGTGAATAATCGCATTTTCGACGAGCGGCTGCAGCGTTATTTTCGGAATAAGACAGCCCATCGCTTCTTCGTCGACGCCGAACTCGATTTGAATCCGATTCCTGAAGCGCTTCATCTGAATTTCCATGTAAATCGCGCTGAGGCGAACCTCGTCCCTGACTGTAACGAAATCTTCCCCTTTATTGAGGATAAGCCTGTAATAATCGGACAGCGCGTATACGACCTGTTGAATATTGTCGCGCTCGCCCTTCTGCGCCATCCAGTTCAGCATATCCAGTGTATTGTATAGAAAATGAGGATTGATCTGAGATTGCAGCGCCTTGAGCTCCGCCTCGTTCTTCTCCTGTCCAAGCTTGAACTGCTCGGCCATCAGCTCCTGCACGCTGCCTATCATATAATTATAGCTGGAAATGAGCTGCCCGACCTCATCCTTGCCGGGCAATATGTCGAGCTGGTTCATCCGTCCTTGGCGCACCTGGCTCATCTTGTTCATGAGCAGGAAGATGCGACGGGTAATCGATCTCGCCGCCGGAAAAATAAAGATCAATATAATAAGCGAAATAATTAAATAAATAGTCAACATTTGCGTCCGGATACTATTGATCGCTTCCGTCGCGGCCTTATTCGAAATAACGGTCATCAGATACAAGTTCGTTCTGCCGATTTTCTGGCCGCGTGCCAAATGCTCGCCGCCATCAAGCGTTACCTTCTTGAACGCCTCGCCGGTGTTTATAGGCTTCGGCAGATGCATTTCCGCATATTCCTCTTCTCCCGTGCTCGCAATCAGTTCTCCTGTCGCCGAGGCGATATAAACCAATTGGCCCGGACTCGACTTGGTCAAGCTTAGCCGGATTTGATTCAAATCGATATTCAACGTCACGATCCCGACAGGCTCGCTTAGATTTGTTGGATTCCACAATAGCCTGCCGAGCGCCAAATAACGATTAGGAACGCTGTCCGACCCTTCTCTCGTTACCCATGCCGACCTGCCGTTGTTCGCGTAAACGCTTTGCGCCCACGGCATATCCTTGACTGCTCCGAGCTTGCGAAACAACCCATCACTGCCGGTCAACATAAATCGGTCGTCGATAAAGTAATTAATGCTATCGA
The DNA here is from genome assembly GCA_035491515.1 of Candidatus Udaeobacter sp. Classification (GTDB taxonomy): domain Bacteria; phylum Bacillota; class Bacilli; order Paenibacillales; family Paenibacillaceae; genus Pristimantibacillus. Next base: position 3,931 of record DATJKM010000292.1, read on the forward strand.
ATTCGGGATTGCTCTCGATAATTTGCGTATACGCCACGACATTGTTAAAGACCGCGAGCTGCTCCGTCACACTCATTTCCGCCGGTTTCTTGGACAATATTGTATTCAAGTCCTTATTAATGCTAATCATTGTTGTCAGTTCTTCCAAATGGTAAAACTTATTGGATAACGTCGCGAGCATTTGCTCGTAATTCTTATTCTCGGCATAGCTCTGTCCATCTACGGCCAGCTTCCGTATTTCTCCGTAAGAGATGAAGAACGTGACAATAAGCGGTAAGATGCCGACAATCGCGAATAGAATCATGATTTTATTGCGCAAAGACATGTCGTTCATGTAGTCGATCAGCTTCATGTGCTAGCTCTTCTTCCGGTATTGCAAGGGCGATAGATCCGTAGACGCCTTGAATACCTTGACGAAATAGCTTGCGCTGGCAAAGCCGCAAAGCTCGGCTATCGTATGCATCTTATAATGCTCGCTCTCCACCAGCTTCTTAGCGAGATCGATCCGATAATCGCTGATGTATTGCTTGATGGTGGTGCCCGTTTCCTCTTTGAAAAGCTTGCCCAGATGGTTCGTCGATAGATTCATATGGCTTGCAATCATGGTCAGATCCAGATCGATGTTGCGATAGTTGGAAGCGATATAGTTCATCACTTCCTGCACAAGCCGCGAATACTTCGAAAACTGCTTCTTCTCTTCCAACCATACCGAGGCGACCGCAAGCGTAACGGACTCGGCCCTCTCAATCATAGCGCATTGTTTTAAGGATTGTATGGCATCTGCTATTCCATGCTCATTCTCGAGCGTAGCAATCAGCTTCCGATTGTCGTTAATCAACGTCTGTGCTATCGTTTCAAGCAGCGCGATGACTCTCTCCCTTGCCGGATACTGCTTCTCTCTAAACGACGCGAACAGCGCCCTCAGCCAATCGTGCAGCTTCTCCGGGCTTTCCTTGCACAGCTTATAGAAGGACGGAAGCGACTCCGAATAAAACTTGTTCGATCGGCCCGGCTCTTCCTGATGCGTCAGGCAGCGGGAATCCGGGCTGTAGAACGAACGGTCAAGCGCATTACGCGCCGTCAGGTAACTGCCCCGAATCGCATTCATGCCGCTCGCTTCCGCTCCGATACCAATGACATAATGAACATTGCGCGTCAAGAACATTTCGTTTAAATAAAACAGCTTCTTATATTCGCTGCCGCCGCAGGCCACAACGACAAAGCAATGCCGGCGGTCAAGCTGCTCGCCGATCGCCGTAAAGCCGTTGTCGCGCCAAAACGCAATAAAGGAATCCAAATCCGTCTTATGCGTATCCGGCTCCATTCGGTTACGTACTATGCAGCATACGTACCGCTTATCCTCCGGAAACCCGGTCTCGCGGCACAGCCTAGCTATTTCATCCCGATCGGCATGCTCGTCTCTGAGCAGGCCGGCCAGCTTCTGCTTGACCAGCTCGTTCTTCTGACGGAGAACGTCCGTCTGGGCCTGCTTCTCCTGAAGCGCGCGTACAGATTTGAGAATCGCCTGCTCAACCTCTGTCAGTTTGATCGGCTTCTCGATATACTCCACGGCAGACAGCTTAATGGCGCTCCGCAAATATTCGACGTCCATGAAGCCGCTCATAAATATCAGTATGCTGCCCGGCGACTTCTCGGACAGCTTCTCGGCGAATTCGATGCCGTTAAGCTTCGGCATCCGAATATCTGTCAGTACGATTTCAGGTTTATTGACCGAACTGATTCGCAGCGCTTCGGCTCCGTCGCCGGCAAGCAAAATCTCGTCGATTCCGTATGTCTCCCAATCGATGCTCTCTTTGAGCCCTTCTCTCGTATAATCGTCATCATCCGCAATCAACAATCGCATATGCATCCACCCTCAGAAGTACAATGTTTATGATAACGCTTGCAAATTATATTAATAGAATAACAGAATCATATTGGCTTATCTATGCTTCAATTATTGACATCGGCCTTGTAATATCATGAAGAAGCCCACCCTTCCGATCGAACGGAAGAATGAGCTTTTTCATTATAGCGTTTTTAGATTACTTCGCTGCTTGGCGCTCTTGATATACTTTGTTCGCCTCGTCAAGAATTTCTTGTCCGCCGGCTTTCAGCCATTGCGCTTTGAAGTCTGCGAACAGCTTGTCAACATCGCCCGCGTTCTTAGCGATGATTGCTTTCGTGTAAAACTCATCCTGCAGCGCCGACAAGTTCGCGAAGTACTTGCCTTTGCTTTCCAATACAGTCGGTCCTAGAACGTCAGCGATCAATTCGCTTCCATCCGTAAGTTTGGCTTTGAAATCGAGTTTATCTTGCGGCATGTGGAATTTCCAAGTCGATACAGCTCTTTCGATAAGCGGATTGTAGAAACCGCCAATTCCGAGCTCATAGCGCTTGTCCGCATCCGTGTCGTACGGAGCTTTCAGAACAGCAACACCGTCCTTCAACTCATAAGATACGCCTGCTTCACCGAAAGCTGTAGTCAGGTAAGTCTCTTCATTTGTTGCAATTTCTTCAAGAATTTGCAAAATTTTAATTCTCTTCTTCTCATCCTTTTCAACCTGCGCGCCCAGTAAAAGCGGCGTTTGCAGGGCGCCGTTCGACATTGAAAGCGATTTGCCTTCAGGACCGATCAAGCCTTTGCCAAATGCCGGTTCGATGCCGTTATCCGTAAACGCTTGCAGTTGTCCAAACAGATGGTGGTACATGTTCGTGTCGATAATGCCAATTTTTTTGCTATTGAACTTTTGGCCCATGAGCCCGTTATCGTCCGTCATAAATTCTGGATCGATTAGACCAGCGTTATACCATTTATTAAGCAGCTTCGTTGCTTCGAGCGATTCATTCATAATACCGCCCCATGCAATCGTTCCATCGGATGCTTCCAGGAACATATACGGGTTAACGCCAAATGCGGAATAAACTTCATTGAACATCTGGTTTCTCGCGTTTTTGCCACGACCGCTCATGCCATACGTATCTTTCTGGCCGTTACCGTCCGGATCGTTGTTGCGGAATTTCGTCAGCACGTCCTCGAACTCCTCAATCGTCTTAGGAGGCTCGCTGTACCCAATCGCTTTCAGCCAATTATTGTTATAGGTCGGGATAAATCCAGTCGAACCGTTCAGCCAAACTCTAGGAATACCGTAGTTTTTGCCGTCAACCAAACCGATATCCCAAGCGTTCGGATTAACGGATTCAACGTCCGCGACATACTTCGGCATGTATTGTTTAATTTCATCCACTGGAACGTTCGCGATGACGCCTTGCTTAGCCCAGGTCACCATATCGACCTCGGTAGGCGTTTGCGGGAAAATGTCCGGAATTTCGTTAGCTGCAATTTTGAGCTTAAAGTTCTCGTCCGTAACTCGCATGTTAATGATCTTCACGTTGTACTTCTCTTCGAGATACTTCTGAACGTAGTTATTGTCTTCCTTCGGAACATCCCACGTCGATGCCGCAAAAGTAATTTCGATCGGCGCTTCTGCCTTAACCGGAGTATTGGTTGCCCCACCCTCAGCGGGCTTGTTGCCGTTATTGCCGCCGCCGTTTGACGAGCATCCTGCCACCAGCAATGAGAACGATAA
>DATJKM010000293.1:0-4870 GCA_035491515.1 Candidatus Udaeobacter sp.
ATAATGGCCGATACGAGCTTTCGCCATAACAGGAATCGAAACCACTTTCATTACTTCTTCAACAATTGTCGGATCAGCCATACGAGCTACTCCGCCTGCTGCACGAATTTCGGAAGGGACGCGCTCAAGCGCCATTACCGCTGTTGCCCCTGCTGCTTCTGCTACCTTCGCTTGCTCGGCGCTCATAACGTCCATAATGACGCCGCCTTTTTGCATTTCTGCCATGCCGCGTTTTACACGCGATGTACCTGTTTCCATGTTACAAATCCTCCTAGTGTCATCCATTAAAATATATATTACCGAAGTTGTTCTAACCATTGATTTTACAGGAACCAAGAATAATCGACAAGCCTTGATTTACTTTATTCCCTTGTTCTCTGCTCGGATTAGAACAAATTGACGATTCCGTTAAACAAACTAGCGAAAAAATTACCGATTGCACGGAACATCAAGCGGAACCAGCCCGCCTTCTGTCCATCCTCTGTCGTAATCAGATTAACCGTACGCTTCAGCTCAAGCTTCGTGTCCGGATCCGTGTACTTGTACGTTACCGTACCAACAACGGTGCCGACCGGAATCGGAGCAACCAATTCAGCCTCGGTTTTCACATCGCTGGCTACAACCTCGATCTTAGGCTCAACGCCCTTCTTAACCATGAACGTAATATCCTTATCCGTTACAACCGGAAGGGATTTCTTTTTGCCCTTCTTAATCTTAACCGATTTCACCGATTCTACCACGGATTTTGGCGGAAGCACCGTCTTTTTCTCAAACGTGCTGAAACCGTAGTTGTACATCTTAGCCGTTTCGTTAAAACGAGCGGACTTTGTTGCTGTATCCATCACGACGCTAATAAAACGTTGATCGCCCCGTTTCACGGTACCCGTGAAGTTGTAGCCTGCTGCGTCGATAAATCCTGTCTTCATACCATCGACGCCTTCGTATGCCAAATGCTTAAGACCCGTTTGATTTACGTTCGAGCCCAGCATCCAGTTGATGTTGACGATCGGATCCGCATCGCGCTCACGGAATTTATATTCCTGCAGCTTGGAGTATTCCAAAAATTCCGGATGCTCACTCAAAATAATTTGTGCAAGCTTGGCCATGTCAGCCGCAGAAATCACTGTCGTTTCCGATAGGCCCGTTGCACTTGTGAAAATGGCCGTTTTTAGGCCGAGCTTATCGGCTACTTCATTCATCTTCGTTACAAAGCTTTGCTCGCTTCCCGCTATTTGCGAGGCAAGTGCAATCGTTGCATCATTAGCGGAGCCCACTGCCATTGCTTTATATAAATCACGAACCGTATGTTGATCGCCTTGAGCCAGAAATACGGATGATCCGTCCGGCGGTACAGCTGCTGCTTCCGCACTAGTCGTAATTACCTCATCCCATGAGAGGCGCTCATTCGATATTTCCTCAAGAACGATATATTCCGTCATTAGCTTAGTCATACTTGCCGCAGGAAGCGGTTCTCCCGAGTTAACCTCATACAGCACTTGACCGGAATCCGCATCAATTAAAATAGCCGCTTTGACCTGTAAGCCTAAAGAATTTTCCGTGCTAGGTCTACCTTCATATCCATTCGCCATTGCCACCGCAGAACCAAGCGACAGCATTACCATCCAAACCGCCAGACTTGCAGCGATGACCGACTTTAACCGAACCGGTCTTACTATTTCCTTCAACGTCGTTTCTCCCCTTTTCCCACTTGGTTTATCCGTTGTTAATTGTAACATATCAAACCCTAACAATTAAACCTCTTCAAGACGTTACTAGAATGAGTAATCATTCATAAAAAAACCAGGCAAGGAAGTGCGATTCGGACGCCCTTCCTTGTCTGGTTATAAAAGCTTGTTCAAGTCAATTTTATAGGGAGTAGTTAGGAGCTTCCTTCGTAATTTGCACATCATGCGGATGGCTTTCACGAAGACCCGATCCTGTAATACGAACGAATTGCGTATCGTTCTTGAGCTCGTCCAGCGACGATGTACCGCAGTAGCCCATACCTGAACGCAAGCCGCCCAGCAATTGATGAACGGTATCAGCAAGCGGTCCTTTGTAAGGAACGCGGCCTTCAATACCTTCCGGAACCAGCTTGTTCTCGTTCTCTTGGAAGTAACGGTCCTTGCTTCCTTCCTTCATAGCGCCGAGCGAGCCCATACCACGGTATACTTTAAAGCTGCGCCCTTGGAAAATTTCCGTTTCGCCTGGGCTCTCAGCCGTACCTGCGAACAAGCTTCCGATCATAATCGCGCTTGCTCCAGATGCGATTGCCTTCGTAATGTCGCCGGAATACTTAATACCGCCGTCTGCAATAATCGGAATATTGAATTCACGGGCAACCGTAGCACAATCATAAATCGCAGTAATTTGTGGAACGCCGATACCAGCAATAACGCGCGTAGTACAAATCGAGCCAGGTCCGATACCTACTTTAACGACAGATGCGCCAGCTTCGATTAGATCGCGTGTAGCATCGCCAGTAGCAACGTTGCCTGCGATAATCGTAAGATCCGGATAAGTTGCACGAAGCTTACGAACAGCTTCTATAATGTTAATATGGTGTCCATGTGCCGAATCGACGACAAGAACATCAATTCCCGATTGTACCAATGCTTCCGCACGATCCATCGTGTCCTTCGAAATACCGACTGCTGCTCCGCAAAGCAGACGGCCTTGCTGATCCTTCGCCGCATTCGGGAACTGGATCGCTTTCTCAATATCTTTAATCGTAATAAGGCCTTTAAGCGTGTTCGACTCATCGATGAGAGGCAGCTTCTCGATCTTGTGCTTCTGAAGAATCACTTCCGCTTCCTGCAGCGTCGTGCCGACAGGTGCTGTAACAAGGTCGTTGCGAGTCATGACTTCATTTATTTTAATTGAGTAATCATGTACGAAACGCAAATCACGGTTTGTCAAAATACCGACAAGCTTCTTGTCTTGATCAACAATCGGCACACCTGAGATGCGATATTTCCCCATCAATTCTTCTGCGTCGTATACATGGTGATCAGGCGTAAGCGAAAACGGATTTGTAATTACACCGCTCTCCGAACGTTTTACACGGTCTACTTCCTCCGCTTGCTGTGCAATCGACATATTCTTATGAATAATGCCAATTCCACCCTCACGCGCTATTGCAATCGCCAATGCGGCTTCTGTAACGGTGTCCATGCCTGCGCTAATGAGCGGAATGTTTAGCTTAATGTTCTCGCTTAATCGAATCGAGATGTCAACTTCCCTAGGCAGCACTTCTGATTTGCGCGGAATAAGCAGGACGTCGTCAAACGTTAGCCCTTCTTTGGCGAATTTCGTTTCCCACACGAGTATGTTCCTCCCTTAATTTAAGTACGTCTCACATATATTATTGCAATATTAGCAGAGGGGTTATAGGCTGTCAAGGCTGATGAACAGCTTGTTACATCCACTTTATACTCGTTTTAGGAGACTGAAAGATTGCTATTTCTTTAGAAAAAATCAGGTAAATACGTTATTCGTTCGGGAATACGATCTTGTAAGCGTTTAATCGCTGCCATATCTCCGACTATACGCGCCAAATGGGCTAATTGAACCGGTCGGAGGTAACCTAGAAGCATGGTTGTAAATGATCCAATATCCAGCTTAATTGCATCCTCTATTCTATGATTTTCATCCAAACGACATAGAGAAGCTTTGCCGGATGCATCTATTTGAAGTAAATAGCTGCCGTTATTCCAAGGCGCGTGCTCATCGCTAAGCTGAATGGGAATATGATCATCACCACTTGAGAAATTGAAATCATAACCGTCTATAAATGCTTCAGCATCTACTATACGAGCCATAAAATAAGGAATGATTTCCTGCCCAATTCTTGGATTAGGCAGCTGAAACGGGAGCAAGTCGTCAGAAGGCACTGTTATGGTTACATCATCTATCATCGAATCATGCTGAGCAATAAATGACCATAAAGCCGCTCTCGACTCCTCGTTTAAATAAATAAGCTCGTGAACGGTTAGCCGTTTATTTTTCACTTCATATATTAAGTAGCCTCGCGCCTCTCCGCTTTTATCGTAATAAAGGGCGATCTGACCCGGTTTTCTCCTGCTGATACGATACTTCCACCACAGCTCGGTACGCACCAACGAACCATTATATTTTGATGCATATGCTTGATAAATGTCATTTAACAAGCTGTACTTTCCACTAAACCGCTCGATACGGCCTTCATATGGGCTCCGCGCTGGCAGTAGTTCTGACTTGATTGTGTAAGCTTTATGTTCGGTATAGGTTTCCCAGCCAAATTTACGATAAAAACCAAATGCGAATGGATGCAGGAACGAAATGACTTGTCCTTTAGCCTTCATCTCCAGAAGCGATTGAACAAGTAGCTTAGCAACTAAGCCCTGCCTTCTATACTCAGGCCAAGTCGCTACTCCCGCTAGACCGCCCATAGCAAAAGCCTTTCCTCCTATATAGGTTTGCAGCTCCAGCACCGCAGCCTGCGCGGCGAACTTATGATCGACATAAGCGGCATACCGTACTGCCGGCTCGGTCTCAAACTGCTCTCTCGTTTGCTCAAGCTCAGCAGCTGACCTCTCATATTGAAAAGCAAATTGCGATAACGCCATGCTTTCATAAAACTGCTCAATAGTCATATGCTTGATCTCAATTGCTTTTGCCATCTTGAAGCGCCTCCTTTTTTGATATGAGCTTATCATACCGTAAAAACAACAAAAAAACCTATCGCATTACATGCGATAGGTCTCTCGTGCTTGGCGACGTCCTACTCTCCCAAGACCCTGCGGTCTAAGTACCATTGGCGCTGGAGGGCTTAACGGTCGTGTTCGGTATGGGAACGCGTGGTTCCCCTCCGCCATCGCCACCAAACGTA
>DATJKM010000294.1:0-4671 GCA_035491515.1 Candidatus Udaeobacter sp.
ATTCTATTGTTTGTTGCTCTTTTGGCGGTATTATTTTTTAATTCTTCTATAAGCAAGGTTTCAGAAATACAAATTGAAGGTATGCGATTCGTTTCGCAGGAGGAAATTGGCAAGACTGCTGCGATCTTGGTTGGAGATGCATTCTTCCGTACTTCATCCTCTACTATAGAAGATAGAATTCTTACGCTGCCTCAAATTAATGAAGTAAAGGTTACAAAGGTTTTTCCGGGCCTGTTGAAAATTTCAGTGGAGGAGTTCCCGGTTGTTGCATTCGAGCTTTCAAAACAAGGAGAAATGACAGCGCTCTTGTCGAATGGCACCACGGTGGAAGCCGATAGTGATGAATTGCAGCTTGTGGACAAGCCTGTCTTGTCCGGCTGGGCTGACGATGACCCGGTAAAGGCACAGCTCACGAAGAAGCTGGGTGAAATTTCCGCTAAGCAGCTTTCAGACCTTTCGGAAATTATCCCTTTTCCTTCATCCGCTTATCCGGATCGAATTATCATGTATACACGTACGAAATTTGAAGTCGTAACGGCCGTCTCGGTTCTTCCAGAAAAAATCGATGCGTTGAATGCTGTAATTGAGACGCAAGAGCCGGGCAAAATTACGATGCTGCTCGCGGATACCTATGTTCCTTTTCAGAGTGAAAACCTAGAAAATATGGACGCAGGGCAAAAAGAGACTACTCAATAGCTTGAAAGAATGGTAGAATTTTATTTATCGCATTTATACTCGATGAAGCTGGATAACATTAGGAAATATAGGGTACCGCAAGGGGCGGGACTCGACACAAAGCGAAAAAACAATGAAAAATCTGTTGAAAAAAGAGGGAAAATATTAAAGGCGTTGAATATGTAGAAAGACCTAAAGCAACCGGTTTATTAATTTTTTTATTTGAAACGGAGGTGCCGCAAGATGAGCAGCAACGACATCATCGTGAGTTTGGACATCGGTACATCCAAAGTTCGTGCTATTATTGGTGAAGTGAATAATGGAGCCATTAATATTATTGGAGTTGGATCTGCCGACTCAGAGGGTATTCGCAAAGGTGCAATTGTAGATATTGACCAAACCGTGCAATCGATCCGTAACGCAGTAGAGCATGCGGAGCGCATGGTAGGCATTCAAATATCCGACGTTTACGTAGGCATTCAGGGCAATCATATTGCTTTGCAAACCAATCGTGGCGTCGTTGCAGTATCCAACGAGGACCGTGAAATCGGTGAAGAAGATATTGAACGTGTATTGCAAGCAGCTAAAGTAGTCGCTCTCCCACCGGAGCGTGAAATTATTAATTTGGTGCCAAAGCAGTATTTAGTTGATGGGTTGGAAGGTATTTCCGATCCGCGCGGTATGATTGGTGTGCGTCTTGAGGTTGAGGCGACAATCGTTACGGGGACAAAAACTGCTATACATAATCTTATGCGTTGTGTAGAGAAAGCAGGTCTTCGTATTTCCGGCGTCATTTTGCTATCGTTAGCGTCTGGCGTTGTGTCGCTGACTAAGGATGAGAAATCGATGGGTACTGTTCTAACGGACATTGGAGCCGGCTCCTGCACGATTGCGATTTATGATCAAGGCGGAATAGAGGCTATATCAACGCTTCCAATCGGCGGCGAATATGTAACGAATGACATTGCTTATGGTTTGCGTACTCAAAGCGATCAAGCGGAGAAAATTAAACTGAAATACGGATGCGCGAACGTATTGGACGCGGCGGAAGATGTGAAGTTTAAAGTTACGCGAATGGGCAGCAATGTTGAGAAGGAATTTTCGCAGGTTGATCTTGCAAGCATTATTGAGCCGCGTATGCAAGAAATTTTCCATCTGGTTCGCCAAGAAGTACGTCGACTCGGCTATGGCGAGAAGGTTAACGGCTATGTTTTGACCGGCGGTTCCGTATCGATGCCAGGAACACTCGCTTTGGCCCAAACAGAGCTGGAAGCTTCCGTCAGAATTGCGCTGCCCGATTATATTGGTGTAAGAGATCCGGCTTACAGCAGCGGTGTTGGCATGATCCAATACGTGTCGAAATATATGGGAGCTCGTGGATCTGGAGCAGTGAAGAAAACGGCAAGCCGCAAAGCAAGTCCAGCAGCTTCAACGAAACCCGGTATGTTCGAGCGGATCAAAAGTATGTTTAACGAATTTATTTGAAAATATAAGATAATATAAGTCTCACCTCAACGCGATGCTTATATTTTACCGCGAAACGTTGCTGTTACGTCTCATGGATGCAATCAGCAGTTTACGCTTGACTGGGGGAAAATGAAAGATGTTGGAATTCGACTTTGAGCTTGAACAGCTTGCTCAAATAAAAGTAATAGGTGTGGGCGGTGGCGGCAGCAATGCTGTTAACCGTATGATAGAGAACGGAGTCAAAGGCGTAGAGTTTATTACGGTGAACACCGATGCTCAAGCGCTTCATTTGGCTAAATCGGAGCATAAACTGCAAATCGGCGATAAGCTGACCCGCGGTCTTGGTGCTGGAGCTAATCCAGATGTCGGCAGCAAGGCTGCCGAGGAGTCTCGCGAAATTATTATGAATCAGCTTAAAGGCTCGGATATGGTTTTCGTTACGGCGGGTATGGGTGGCGGAACGGGAACAGGAGCAGCTCCAGTTATCGCTGAAATTGCAAGGGAATGCGGCGCATTGACAGTTGGGGTTGTAACGCGTCCGTTTACCTTTGAAGGCCGTAAGCGTTCTGGACAAGCCGAGCTTGGCATCGAAGCGCTCAAAGAAAAAGTAGATACGCTAATCGTCATTCCAAATGACCGTTTGCTTGAGATCGTTGATAAGAAGACACCTATGCTGGAAGCATTCCGCGAGGCGGATAACGTGCTTCGCCAAGCGGTCCAAGGTATTTCTGATCTAATCGCTGTACCGGGTCTGATCAACCTCGACTTTGCGGATGTGAAGACGATTATGACCGAACGCGGATCCGCACTGATGGGTATCGGTATTGCTACAGGTGAGAATCGTGCCGCTGAAGCAGCGCGGAAAGCGATTATGAGCCCGCTGCTTGAAACGTCAATTGACGGCGCTAGAGGCGTTATCATGAACATTACAGGCGGAAGCAACCTATCGCTTTATGAAGTGAATGAAGCGGCTGAAATCGTCATTTCAGCTTCTGATCCGGATGTAAACATGATCTTTGGTGCTATTATCGATGAAGATCTGAAGGACGAAATTAAAGTAACCGTTATTGCGACGGGCTTCGAGCATAAATCAGCAGCAGCGCGCCGTATTTCGCAACAACAGCCGGAAGCGACTGATACGAGACAATTGGGGAGCACAAATGCGGTTAAGCCTTTTGGTTCTAGCAATGCATCAAGCGATCAGCTTGAAATTCCAGCTTTCCTTCGTAATCGTCCGCGTGGCGACCGATAAATCTTTTTAATCCCGCCTCACCAGTCAATTGGTGAGGTTTTTTTGTTTAAGGAGCTGTAAGCACGCATAAGTGCTTATAACGTCAAATTAGCCTGAGTAAGCTGCTTGTAAGCGCAGTGTGTGCTTACAAGCAAGATGCAGCATATAACCATGTTCGAATAGCCCGCTTGCCTAACCGCTTACTAACGCGCTAGCTAAAGTGAAGAATGCCAAGCAGCATGCAGCTTCTCACGATTTATTTTGTAGCATCTTATTCTTATCGTACCGTTGCCCGCTGGCAGCAGCATTTGTTTCGACACCATGCTGTGGAGAAATCCAAAAATCGAGTGCCGTCACGGAAGTCATCAACCTCATATTCCGGATGCAAACCGTCCAGCTCATGAAAGGCCGGATACCAAACCTTCTCTAAAAACAGTTTTTCGGCATGTGCGTGTCCTTGCTCCAGCCTTCGTCTACTCTCACCCTTACGTTTCTTCAGATGCATCTCCAGCCAATTTTCGTAAGACGCTTGAAACGACAATGAATCAACCTCCCCCGAAAAATAAAAAAACCGCATACTACGGGTAAATACAAACCCGAGTAAGCGGTGTGCTTCACAGCTTTACATATATGTTTCGTATCATACTATATTTCCAATTGATGGGCAAGGAGCAAACTACGGAACAGACACACAAGAAGTCTACAGCCTAACTGGCGGTAAAAGGCTAGGCGGTTTTTATACTCCTACTCGACAAAAAAAGATACCTCATGCCGTCATGAATAGACAGACTTTGAAATAGGATTTTAATATACTAGTCTCAATCGTTCCCCCCGGGTGCCGGCTGCAGGCCCGTTTAACCGCCAGTCGCAGGAAGGTGACCGAAGTGGCTATTTATGTGGATGTTATGTTTTTGCGAGAGCTGCTCGTTGACGGAGCTATTCTATTAACTTCCGCGTGGGCCCGTCATCTGAAGCCGCGTCCTTGGCGGGTGTTAGCGGCTTCTGCTGTCGGAGCATGTTATGTCGTTTTGATGCTTTTTCCGCAATTATCTTTTTTATTCACGCTGCTGGTAAAAGTCGGGATGTCGCTCTTGATGGTGTGGATTGCTTTTGGCTTCGCGTCTATCCAACATTTTATAAGGAATGTCGCGGCGTTCTATGCGGTCAATTTTGTTGCTGCCGGTGCTGTGCTTGGGCTTTATTATTTGTTTATGCAAGGGTCCGGAAAGGTTTGGAGGACGGTTACGTTCGTGAATGGCAGCATGCATGTGGAGCTCAAGATGGGATTGTTTTATTTA
>DATJKM010000295.1:0-11792 GCA_035491515.1 Candidatus Udaeobacter sp.
TTTCTATGGAGGAAAAATGATGCGCCATCGGACAGGATGGATTCTCACCATATTCGTAATCGGTCTGTTGATCATTCTCATTAATCGTGGTACCGTTCCCGAATATACAGCAGAGGTTTGGTTAACCACGGAGGACCGGTCCCACTTGTTATCGCCCCAAACTCCAACCGTGTTTGTTGACGATAACGAAAACTCCTTACCGGTCATTGATGTAAATCCGGATGTCCGATATCAGACGATGGACGGGTTTGGCGCGGCGGTCACGGGTTCTTCCGCCTATTTGATTAACCGGAAAATGTCGACTGCACAACGGGATGCTTTGGCAAACGATTTATTTACGAGTCAAGGAATCGGTTTGAACTTCATACGACACACCATAGGGGCGTCAGATTATTCAGTGGATGAAGACGGCAATCCAAGCAGTTATACGTATGACGATATTCCTTCGGGGACGGACTATGAACTGAAGCATTTTTCGATTGAGAAAGACAAGGATGTCATTCGCCTGCTGAAGGCGGCGGTGGACAAAAATAAAAGCATCAAAGTGCTCGGTACGCCATGGACGGCTCCGCCCTGGATGAAATACGGCTCTCAAACCTATAACGGCTGGTATTTGAATTATACGGATCCGCGTATTTATGAAGCATACGCTAATTATTTTGTTCGATATATCCATGCTTTTGCCCAAAATGGCATTCCGATCTATGCCATTACCGTCCAGAACGAACCGGAGTTTTCCACACCGAATTACCCGAGTATGAACATGAGCGCTCCGGAACAAGCAATGTTTATTCGTGAATATTTGGGTCCTGCTTTTACCAGGAATAGGGTTCCCGCTAAAATTATCGCCTTCGACCACAATTGGGACAATGGGGTTAGCTACGCCGGGCAGGTGTTGCGAGACAGCGGCGCAAGCCAGTATATCGACGGTACCGCCTTTCATTGTTACGGCGGATCATCCGATGCGATGACGAATGTTCACCGTGCTTTTCCTAGTAAACATGTTTATTTCACAGAATGCAGCGGGGGAGATTGGAGTACTGATTTCGGTGATAATCTAAGCTGGTTCATGTCCAATCTCATCATCGGAGCGCCCCGGAATTGGGCAAAGTCCGTACAATTATGGAATATTGCCCTTGATCCCGACGGGGGGCCAAAAAATGGAGGTTGCGGGAATTGTCGAGGCGTAGTCACCGTAGATCCGAATAACGGCGCAGTAACGAAAAACGTGGAATATTTTGCGATCGGTCACAGCAGTAAATTCGTCTTGCCTGGAGCGACGCGGATCGACTCCACGAATTATGATGGAAGTATTGAGACTGTGGCTTATGAAAATCCGGACGGGTCGATTGTGTTGATCGCGGTGAATACCAGCCCCGCAGCCAATTCATTCAAGGTACGCTGGAATTCTAAATTGTTTACTCATACCCTGCCTTCCAAATCGGTGGTCACATTCCGGTGGCACTCCTCTATTGGTTGAGATGTATCCGGTTCTGAGGTCGTGCAAGTGTATGCCTGCAAGCTGCCGACAGAAGTCGAGACCTGATATGAGGATTCCCCCGAGAGGAAATTGGGCATCTATCATAAGTGCTAATCGACCAGATCGGGGAAGAAGACCGAGAGTTGAAGGAGTATTTGCACCCAGTTCTGAACACGGCCTGTCCATTTGCGGACGACATCCATGGTCGACAGATATAGCATTTTGAGTAGCGCTTCATCCGAAGGAAAGATTCTCTTGCCCTTCTGACTGTACGGAGCTGGCGATGGTAACTTTCAATGATGTTTGTGGTATAGATGAGTTTATGGATCTCCGGTGGATACTTGAAGATGTCGCCAACTCGCTTCTCACGCATTCAGATTACTTCTTTAAATCCTGCTTTTTCCTCATTCAATCTGTAAAAAGACTTAGCATCAGCGATCTTTAACTGTTGTGTCTAAAATCAGATGCACACAACCAGAATTTTTCACCGGGAGCAAGAACATGTAATCGATTTTCCCATGCACTAATTCTTGGCGCAAGTTCCATTGGGTCCCCATTAAGAGCTTCAATG
The DNA here is from genome assembly GCA_035491515.1 of Candidatus Udaeobacter sp. Lineage (GTDB taxonomy): Bacteria > Bacillota > Bacilli > Paenibacillales > Paenibacillaceae > Pristimantibacillus. The sequence continues at coordinate 2,052 of DATJKM010000295.1, forward strand.
TCGGTGTCATAAGTTCCATAGTGATATGGAATTAGATTCGAATGTGAGAGCGTATTGGCGAGAGTGATGGCGTTTTCTGGACCTAGATGGTACTCGTTTCTCGATACGTCGAGTAACAGCAGGTCGACTCCTGTCATCTGCAGATGTTCAGGTAGCAGTCGTGTATCACCCGTGCACCATATTGTACCATCCAAAGTTTTAATAAGGAAACCACAGCAATCTTTTGGTCCCCATGGATCTCCGTATTTATCCGGGTTCTCTTGTTGCCACGGATGATCAGCTGGAGTAGTTGTGATTTCAATCTGTCCTATTTGAAAAGTTTCACCTATACCTAAGGTTTTGGTTTGTCCCAACGGAACTCCTAGAGTCTCTAAACTTTTCACAACTGGTAGGGTTCCACCGAACAACGTACCCTTATGCACTAAAGCAGAGGGAGTATACGTTCCAATATGATCGTTGTCGGCATGTGTATAAAGGACGGCGTCTAGACGCGGCACAGCTGTTGCCTCAATCGGTAATGGTACGCGCATCCGGAATCCAATTTCATTAATGTCTGCAATGTCTGCCTTTCTTTTCTCCAGCGAAATAACAGGATCTATCATAATAAGGGTTCCGCGCGAATTGATTAGAAACCCAGCACCAGATAGCCAGTAGATAAACGTTTTAGATGACTTGGTGAATGCTTCTAATTGAAGTGGTTGCGTAGCAGGTGCCACAGCATTTGATTTAGATTCAGATAGATTCAATGATTTCATCTCCTCAATGCTTCTAGGGTCAGATGACTAATCGATCGGTATTTGCCGTCGCATCACCTCAATTTCAGTTGTTTATTGTGGCTTAGGTACTTCCAATTATGCAACAAATGAAAAAGTAATCGTTATCCCATTCGTATCAAGTTTTTGCCTAATTATCTCACAAATGAGGGTTGCTTCGCTCGTGGGTACATCCAGGAAACCCTTATTTGATGTTGTCTCAAAGCGGAGACCTTTAAAAAACAAACCTTATTTCCTAAGTTTGCGGCAGTTGGCTTTAGTTATGCTATTGTATACTTTGAAATGTAAACGGAAACGCTTTCAATATAAGAATGGGGGAAAAACGATGAGAACGTGGAAACAAGCAATTACAGTCTTGCTGGCAAGCTCGCTTGTCTTGCTGTCCGCCTGCGGCACGAACGGCAGCGGAGGAGCTGCACCAAACAGTGCGGGAGAAAACAATGGAAGTGAAAGCAGTAATGGAGAAAAGGTAACTCTTGTGTTTCAGCACGTCGAGGTGGACGCATCTACGCCCCGGTATAATGTATACCGTAAATTAACGGATGATTTCATGGCGAAATATCCGAACATCGAAATCGAGTGGGATGCGGTAAACAACGACCAGCAAAAGTTGAAATTGAAAACCCAAGCCGCCGCCGGCGAAATGCCCGATATTACGATCGTTGGCACCCAAGCTGTATTAAAGCCTTATGTGGATGCCGGAGTGCTTGCGCCTCTGAATGATATTCAGCCTGAATTTAAAGACATTTATCCGGACGGACTGCTCCAAAATTTCTCAGTTGATAACAAGCTCTATGCGCTTCCTCTTTTGAATAATATCGCTGTTATTTTCTATAATAAGAAAATATTTGCCGACAACGGAGTGCAGCCGCCGAAAACGTATGAAGAACTGGTCGATGTGTCCAAGAAGCTGAAAGCGAATGGAGTAACGCCAATAGCGATCGGTGAGAAGGACTCATGGACGGGCTCCATGCTGTTCGGGAACATCTTGCTGAGACTTAACGGTTCCGGTTACTTGAAAGACGCGATGGAAGGGAACAAAAAATTTACGGACGCTTCATTCGTTCAAGCGATCGATAAATTACAAGAACTTGTCCAGGCCGGAGCGTTTCAGGATGGGGCTGCCTCAATAGATAACAATACGGCCAAAAGCCTGTTCAAGACGAATAAAGCAGCGATGATCCATATGGGGACTTGGGCAACGGGGGAATTTAGTCAGGCTTTAAATGACGACCTCGGCGTAGTGAATTTCCCAACCATCGAAGGAAAAGGAAATTTGGATGAGTTTATCGTTATGCCGGGTAACGGTCTTGCATTGGCCCAAAACGGCAAGCATCTGAATGAGGCCAAGGAATTCGTTAAATATTTCGTTACTAATTATGCATCTGTTTCACTGGAAATGAAAAATGCAGTCGGGATTGCTATGAAGGTTACGGGCGATCTAAAGGCTGCCGGCTATAACAATACCCAAATCGAAGTTAACGAGCTGTTCAAATCGGTAAGGGGCGGGGACATGACATTCGACGGCACCCTGGATCCGGCGACAGCCCAGGCGCATTTGAGTGTGCTGCAAAGAGTGTTTGTACAGAAAGTGGATTCAATGGATATTGCTAAAGCGCATCAGGATGCCTTCGAGAGCAACAATAAATAGCAGGGTTTTTACGCGGCGCTTCTCGGTTTTATATTACCTTCGGGAAGCGCCTTTATAGACTAAGGATGGAGGATACGCAATGAACGGTGTACTTAAGGTTTCCAAGTTGACGATTGCTATGTTTATTTTGCCATGTTTGCTTCTCTACGCAGCAATCGTTTTTCTTCCGATTGCCCTTTCTTTTTATTACTCCACGACGGAATGGACCGGTATCGGTCTTCCGAAATTTATCGGCATCCAGAATTACGTCGAACTGTTCACGAACGATCCCGTATTTTGGCCCTCTTTCAAAAGAACGATGCTGTTTGTGTTATTTTCTGTGATAGAAATTCCATTTGCGCTCTTTCTTGCCATGCTGTTATCCCGTGTGCTGCGCAAGCCGAATTTTTTGATTTCCAGCTATTTTTTGCCGGTTATTTTATCGGTCGCCGTTGTCGGTCAATTGTGGAAGTCGATATACAATCCTGCTTCATTAGGGGGCATGCTTAACAAAATTTTGCTCAGTCTGGGTCTCGACAACTGGGCGCTAAACTGGCTGACGGATCCGAATGTCGCGATTTATGCGATTATATTCGTTGCCCTCTGGCAGTATCTCGGCTACCATGTGCTGATTCAATTTACAGGCGTACAAAATATTCCGAGTGATATTTACGAAGCCGCCAAGATTGATGGAGCGGAGGGACTTAAGGCCGATTGGCTTATTACGCTCCCACTGGTTATGCCGGTATTCAAAATTTCGATCGTGCTTGCCGTCATCGGCTCACTCAAGGCATTCGATACAATCATCGTCATGACCGGTGGCGGGCCTGCCAATTCTACAGATGTTATTTCTACCTACATGTATAACCTGTCATTTCAATCCTACAAGTATGGTTACGGCAGTGCAATCTCTGCAGTTCTTGTCGTGTTATGTCTGGTGTTTACGATCTTGATCAATCTGATATTTAAACGCGCCGAAAAATCGGTATCTTAAGTTTAGGAGTTGGTTCCCGTGAAATCCTCCGTTTTGGAGTCTAAAAGTCATCACACGACCCGAGAGAAGTCTCGAGGAGCTTTTGCCTGGCTCAAAAAGGCCCCTACCATGTTGGCGTGGCTATTGTTCTCCCTTTTATTCGTCACCCAAGTATATCCGTTGATTTGGCTATTGCTCTATTCTTTTAAAACGAACGAGGAAATACTAGATGGAAGTTTCTTCTCCTTTCCTCAGTCATTACAGTGGAATAATTACAAAGAGGCTTATATTAACGGAGATTATTTGACTGCGTTAATGAACAGTATAATTGTTACCGGTACGACATTGGTGATTACGATCGTATTCAGCGCAATGGCTGCATACGCCATTTCGAGGTTCCGCTGGCGGTATGGCAGCTTGGTATTGGTATTATTTATGATGGGCATTATGATTCCGCAACAGTCTGTGCTGCTGCCGCTGCTGATTATTTTAAAAAATATAAAGTTGTTGGATACTTATGCAGCCTTGATTTTTCCCTATGTTGCCTTTGCCATTCCGGTGTGCGTTTTTATCTTATCCGGGTTTCTGAGAAGTATCCCGCATGAAATTGAAGAATCCGCTTTTATGGACGGGGCATCGGTACCGAGAATGTTTGTCAGCATCATCTTGCCGATTGCGATGCCGCCGATTACGACAGCGACGATTTTGACTTTTATTTCGGTTTGGAATGAATATATCAAAGCCGCTACCTTCATTACTTCGTCCAGTTTAAAAACGTTGCCATTCGGCGTATATAGCTTTATCAGTGAATTTTCGACGAATTACGGTACTATGGGAGCATTTCTCGTGATGGCCGCACTTCCGGTTGTCCTCTTTTATTTCATTATGGCGCAAAAGATTACGAGCGGAATGGTAGCGGGAGCGATAAAAGGATAAAGAATAGGGGAGCTTTGGGTAAAACCCTACTTACATTGATTAACACATTATTTTATGTTAATAATCGGAAGTAGGGGGGAATGGATGAAACAGTTTCGTTGGAATTCATTTGGCTTTCAAATCTTTATATGGTTCTTATTGTGCTCCTTCATTCTGCTGCTTGCTTACAGCTTTGTTTCCTATAAAAGAACGGCGGATCAGCAAAGCAAAAGAGTAAGCGAGATCGCAGTTAAAAATGCGCTTCAATCATCGCAATATATGGATCTCTTGGGAAGCGGCTACGATAGTTTGTCTAAATCGATTACAGGCAATTTCGACATCCAGCGGCTGATCCAAAACGAACCGGTCGAGCCGGCGGAGCAGCTTATTAACGAACAAGCGATAACAAGTATACTTGGCTCCGTCTTCTACAGCCGTAAAGATATTGTCGGCATATACGTATTGACGGAGAAGGGCAAAATGTTCAGTTACGGCAGCGGCTTTCAGGCTATCGATTTGAACTATAGACAAAGCGATTGGTACCGGAGATATAACAACGCTCAGAGGGGGCAGCTGATTTGGTTCGGCTTGAAGCCGCATTCCATGATCGATCAAATGTGGAGCAAGCCTGTGTTCGCGTTCGGACGGCAAATGTACGATTCCTACCTGGGCAAGTCGGTCGGTGTTGTTCTAATCGAAGTCAAACCGACCGCAATTATTAATATGCTTGACAATTTGCGCATTGGCGCCTCTGGTAAATCGTTTATTTTATCCTCTGACAATGAACAACTGGCAGGAGACGACCTTCAGTCCTATATAGATAAGCAAAGCAAGGATATCCTTTCATTAATCGATGATAAGCCCGTTTCCGTCATCGACCGTCCTGACGCCCTATACATTCAGGCCAAATCTCAGAATTTAGATTGGAAGTTGCTTTCTGTAGCCCACAAGGAGGATCTGAACATTGAGGTTAATGAGACGAGGCGGTTTTTACTGCTGATCGTGGCCGTGCTGATTATCGTATCCATCGCGCTCGCGAGTATGATTTCACGCAGGCTATCATCCCCAATCAAACAGATGGTTCGCGAAATGAAACGGGTGGAGTTCGGAAATTTCAATGGTCATCTCGAGGTCAAATCGTATGATGAAATGAATTTCCTCGTCGCCTCCTTCAATCGAATGGTGATCAGGGTGAACGAACTGATCGAACGGGTGAGGATCGTTTCCTTGAGCGAGAAGAACGCCCAGCTTCAGGCCCTTCAATCGCAGATAAATCCCCATTTTTTGTATAATACGCTGGATATGATTTATTGGATGCTGGATGATAAGGAAAACGAGCCGCTTGGCGAGATTATTTACTCCTTGTCCCAAATGTTCCGTTATAGCAGTGATTGGGAAAACTCACTTAATGTCACGTTGCAAGAGGAGATCGAACAGGTCAAGCATTTCTTATTGATTCTGCAGAACAGAATGGCAGGAGAGCTGGACGTGAGTGTGGATATAGCTGAGAACTGCATGCACTTGCGATTACCCAAAATGACGCTGCAGCCTATCATTGAGAATGCCGTCGTCCACGGTCTATCCGGTCGCAAAGGCGGGGGCTGCATTAGGATATATATGGAATTTCAGGGACAAACTGCAAGGATTCATATTCAAGATAACGGCAAAGGCATTCCACAAGAGAGGTTACTGATCATTCATGACGAATTGAAGCGGACGGTCGACTTGCATGATGGGTATACCGGCTTCCCTGGCAAAGTGCATGAAGAGTTGCGGGGTTTAAACGGAGACTATTCGAATATCGGACTTCTAAATGTTCACCGCCGATTGACAATGAAATTCGGATCTTCTTATGGTCTCCAGATTGAAAGCGCAGAGGGACTCGGTACCGATGTCATCATTGTGATACCTAATCAAATCGAGAGCAATGCCTTTTCACTCCAGAATTAAGGAGAATGGGACATGAAGATTTTAATTGTTGATGATGAAAAGGCAATCCGCGATGGACTTAAGCGAACGATCCAATCCTACGGTATGCATATGAATGTTTTTACGGCCGATTCGGCGGAGGAGGCGCTGTATCTTTTGCGCGAACAGCCTATTGATCTCGTGCTGGTCGATATCATGATGTCAGGGATGAATGGGATCGAGCTCATGGACATTTTGAAGAAAAAGTATCCGAATATGATCTGGATCGTGATTTCCGCTTATTCCGAGTTTTCTTTCGCGCAGAAGGCGCTGCAGCTGGGAGCAAAGGATTATATGCTAAAGCCAGTGGGCAAGAAAAAGCTAAGGGACACCATAACCGTGATGGAGCGGGAATGGAATGAAAGAAGGCGGCGTTTGTCAGATAATGAGTTGCTGAAGATCAACCTGCAATATTTGCGGGAAGCGGTATTTCGCCGCTGGGCACAAGGGCTCGATATCGGCCGCTTCGATATGTCGGAGATGGAAAGGTTGCATCCAAATTTTTATTTGGTGCAGATAAAGCTGGAGACGGATACAGATTTAAGTCTGAAGCAGTTTGTTGTGGAGAACGTGCTTTCCGAACTTTTTGAGCTTCACGGCAGAGGGTTTGTGGTGAGCTTGGACGAAGTTGCCTTGCTGGGCGTTGTTTCCTTGGATGAGGGCAGATCGGTGCTTAAGCTGGAGGAAGAAATGAACTTGCACTTGACATACACGTTGAAGGTCAAGTTTAGTATCACGGTCAGCTCCTGCCTTACCGATTTTAAAGCAATTCCTAACGAGGTCAAAAAAATGCAGGTAGGCGCTCCGAATGAGGGCAAAGCGTATAGTTACCCGGCCGTAAACAAAAGTGATGAAGCGATTGAGCTTGCCTTACAATATATCGCCGGCAATTATGAAGAAAACCTATCGCTCGAGAAGGTTGCGTCCGTTGTTTACTTAAATCCGATTTATTTCAGCCAAGTATTTAAGCAAAAGATCGGAATCGGGTACAAAGACTATGTTACGAATTTAAGGCTGGAGCGGGCCAAGCAGTTGCTTGCGGATCCGAAGCTGCGGATCATCGATATCGCGTTAATGGTCGGCTACGGGGACTTCCGTCATTTCAGCCAAGTGTTCCGCAAGAAATTCCATATGACACCCAGCGAATTCCGCGCTTCTTTAGGGCATATCGAAAAAAGAGATTGACTCAAACCAAAGTAAGGAATGAAAAAGAAAACGGTATTTCGGTTGGGGGAGGAATAATTTTATGAAATCGGATATTCAAGCTGATATTCAAGGACTGATCTCCCAAATGACACTGGAGGAGAAGGCCAGTCTTTGTTCCGGGCTTGATTTCTGGTATACGAAAGGAATCCAGCGGCTGGGCATTCCTTCGCTGATGGTGACGGATGGTCCGCATGGATTAAGGAAGCAGATGGAAGGTGCCGATCACCTGGGTCTCAATCACAGTGTGCCGGCTACGTGTTTTCCGTCGGCTGCCGGTATGGCATCTTCATGGAACCGCGAGCTGATAGGTCGGATCGGTGAGGCGCTCGGGAAGGAGTGCCAGGCGGAAAACGTGGCTCTGCTGCTCGGGCCGGGAGCGAATATCAAGCGTTCTCCGCTTTGCGGACGGAACTTCGAATATTTCTCGGAAGATCCTTATTTGTCCACGGAGATGGCCGCAAGCCACATCAAGGGCGTGCAAAGCCAGGGTGTCGGCACGTCGCTGAAGCATTTCGCCGCGAACAATCAGGAGCACCGCCGCATGACGGTTGACGCCGTCATCGATGAAAGGACGCTGCGAGAGATTTACTTGGCGAGCTTCGAAGGGGCCGTTAAGCAGTCGCAGCCTTGGAGTGTGATGTGTTCATATAACAAGGTGAACGGGGAATTCGCTTCGGAGAATGAATGGCTGCTGACGGAAGTACTGCGTAAAGAATGGGGCTACGAAGGCTTCGTCGTATCTGACTGGTTCGCTGTAAATGAGCGAGTGAAGGGGCTTCAGGCAGGCCTAGAGCTGGAGATGCCGTCCAGCTACGGGGTCGGCGATTCCCTGATTGTCGAAGCCGTGCGCAGCGGTCAGTTGTCCGAGCAGACGTTAAACCGGGCGGTAGAGCGGTTGCTGTACTTTATCTTCAAAGCGGCCCGAAACCGGCGGAAAGGCGCGTCGTTCGATGCGGAAGCGCATCATCGTTTGGAGCGTGAAGCCGCGCAGGAATGCATGGTGCTGCTAAAAAATGAGGACGGTATCATGCCGCTTCGAAAGCAGGGGACGATCGCCGTTATCGGGGAATTCGCCAAAAAGCCGCGTTATCAAGGCGGCGGCAGCTCCCATGTCAATCCGACGAAGCTTGACGATGCACTCGAGGATATGAAAGCCTTGATTGGGGACGAAGCTCGGATAGTATATGCCCAGGGTTATAAGCTGGACAGCGACGAGGTCGACGCCACGATTTTGCAAGAGGCCAAGCATGCGGCGGCACAAGCGGATGTTGCGGTGCTGTTCGTCGGCTTGCCTGAGCGATACGAATCGGAGAGCTACGACCGCACACATCTCGCGATTCCAGCGAACCACCGGGCGTTAATCGATGCCGTGGCGGAAGTCCAGAGCAACCTTGTCGTCGTGCTCAGCAACGGCTCGCCGGTCGAGATGCCTTGGATCGGCAAGACGAAGGCCGTGCTGGAAGGCTATCTCGGCGGTCAAGCATTCGGCGGCGCAGTGGCGGACCTGCTATTTGGCCGCGTGAGTCCGAGCGGCAAGCTTGCGGAGACGTTTCCGGTCAAGCTCAGCGACAATCCGTCATTCCTAAACTTCCCGGGCGAGGGCGACAAGGTCGAATACCGCGAAGGCTTGTTCGTCGGCTACCGCTACTATGATGCCAAAGAAGTGGAGCCGCTCTTTCCGTTCGGCTTCGGACTCAGCTATACGCAGTTTGCTTACAGCGATCTTAGGGTGGACCGGACATTAATGAATGATACGGAGACGCTGAACGTTCAAGTCACGATAATCAACACCGGCAAAGTTATCGGAAAGGAAATCGTACAGCTCTATGTGCGGGACGTTGTAAGCACCGTCATTCGACCTAGGAAGGAGCTGAAAGGCTTCCAGAAAGTCGAGCTGCAGCCGGGGGAGAAGAAAACCGTTAAGTTCGCACTGGATCGCAGAGCGTTCGCCTATTACAATACGGAGCTTGGCGATTGGCACGTGGAAAGCGGCGTTTTCGACATTCTGATCGGCGCTTCGTTGCGTCGGATTTTGCTGCAAACCGCAGTCGAAGTCGAAGGCGGCACGGCTGTCCCGGTCACATATCACCGCAACACGGTGATCGGCGACTTGCTTGCTAATCCGCAGACTGCGGATATGGGGAAATATTTTGTGGACAAAGCGGCCAAATTGTATTTGGAGGATATGCTCGGCCACAACCCGGACATGATGATCGCGATCTTGCAATATAAGCCGCTGCGTTGTTTGGTCGCTGTCGGGAAAGGAGCCTATACGG
>DATJKM010000296.1:0-13895 GCA_035491515.1 Candidatus Udaeobacter sp.
AGCATTCCGATAATTCTGCGAATAACGACCGGGTTCGTATTAACACTTCCAGCGATGTATTCCGAGGTCACACGTGCTGTCTTATCCATCTCTAATAACGTCATAATATGGACCGCTACTGCAAACCGATTGCTGGTCAACATATTCACCGCCTGTCTCTTCAAAAAATAAAGAGGATCGTGCAGCTGCTAAGAAGCCCGCCACGAATCCTTTCTTGCAAGCATTATAGTTACATCTCGCTTCGATTGTCAATCATTTGCCATAGTTGAAATGACAGGCTCGGCAGCAAAGGTGACCTTGCCGTTTTCCAAGGAAGCGATTCTTGCCAAAGCATGAACGCGGTAACCATACTCGTTCAACTTCTTCCTGCCCGGTTGGAATGCCTTCTCGATGACGATACCGATGCCGGCTACCTGAGCTCCCGCCTGCTCGACAATTCGCGCCAAGCCGATCGCCGCATCGCCATTGGCAAGAAAATCGTCAATGATAAGCACCCGGTCCTCCGCTGACAAAAACTTACGCGAAACCGTAATTTCACTTTCCTCCTGCTTCGTGAAGGAGAACACCTTCTCCGTATAAAGATCATCCTTGAGCGTCAATGACTTACGCTTGCGCGCAAACAGCAGAGGGACGTTCATTTGCAGCGCTGCCATGACAGCCGGCGCAATTCCCGAAGATTCCAGTGTGAGCACCTTCGTAATTCCTTCCGCCTCGAATAGCGAGGCAAAGGTTTGTCCAATGCTCAGCATAAGCTGCGGATCAACCTGGTGATTGAGGAAGGAATCGACCTTCAGTACGTTCTCGTTTAGGACAATGCCTACCTCCAAAATTTTTTGTTCTAATTGCTTCACCGCATATCCCTCCGTTTTAATAAATTATTAAAATAATATTGACTATTCGATCTTGCTTATGATAAGATACTTTTTGTTGAAACAAGTTATGCGGTCGTGGCGGAATTGGCAGACGCGCTAGATTCAGGTTCTAGTGGTGTAACAGCCGTGGAGGTTCGAGTCCTCTCGACCGCATCCTTAAAGATTTTATTGACTATTCTAAACGATTCTTATTCTAGTGGTCAATATCAGTACCCATTTTGTAATTCCAAACCACTTCATTATCATGATACTACATTCATGATAAGGAGTGGTTTTTTTGTTGCTAATATTTGCCTTTTTGAATGCCGGCGAATTATTGCAAAAATGAAAAAAGACCCTACTAATAAAAGTAGAGTCCCTTTCGGCGGAGAAATCAACAGACTTCTCATATTTGAGTAAGAAAGACGATCCCGTCAACAGACGGGACATATTTGTAAAATCATTTAATCATACGCGTAAGCCATTGTCAATTAACCTTTGTTCCGTATCTTGGACTTTTTTCCGCAAAGCATTTATTTCATTACTCATGCGTTTGATGGTTCTAACACTTTTTCGATTTTTATGAACCGATTCATTATACAATTTATATACGCCTGTTGAAACCATTATTTTTTCGTTAATCTCATTCATCTCGCGTGTAAGTGTGGCTAGACAGCTTTGACCAAGTCTTGCTTTGCTGACCGTTACAATATTCCCGAGCAAAATATATCCCGACAATGTTTTTGTAACACCATTTTCCACATAACGATACGTTCCCAAAATCGGCACAGTCACTCTTGGTGTGCCGGCAGCGCTCGTGATGGGAGCAACAATCGTATTTGCTGAATGAATATTTCCATCGTCATTCTGAATAATTAAACAAGGCCTGTACTTCTCTTCTTCACTTCCTACGCCTCTGCCCAAATAACAATAGTAAACTTCTCCCCTTCTGAGAGCTCTTGTTCTTGTCTTTACAGCTATTTTATCCAAGTATGTCATGCTTTTAAACCAATCCAAATACTGTTCCAAACGTGAAATTCGAATGGTCATATCACTGATCAGCCTCCCTTAGTCCTGTATCAATCGACATAAGGGGAGTATTTTCCGCCAAACCATATAATATACCTCAACGCTTCGGAAGCAGCTGTACGCTTCTCCGAACAATAACGCAAATCTAATGAATGGCGGGCAGCTCGTTTAATTTCCGCTTCAGCTCATTCACCTCTGCCTCGGATAAATCAAGCTGCGGCGCTCTCATGAAACCGGCATCGATGCCTCTAAGTTTCAGCGCTTCTTTAAAGTAAGACATATTGCTTCCGCTCTTCAGAACTTCGCAATATTGGATAGCGATCCTCTGCAGCTCCCTGGCCTTGTCCAAATCCTTGTTCAGATAAGCGTTGTACACAGCAACAAAGGGCTCGGGGTACACGCAGGAAACGCCGGAAATAACGCCGTCGCAGCCCATTGCCAAAGCCGGCAGGAATAACCGGTCCGCGCCTTGCATAACGGAGAAATCGCCGCCATTAATGCTCAGATACTCATTTGTCCGCAAAAAATCCGGATAGCTGTATTTGATGCCGACGACATTTTTACATTTATCCTTTACTTTTTGCGCAACGGCTGTTTTCAGATCATTCGAAGCGCATTGCGGAATATTGTATAAGTACATCGGAAAATCGTACGGAATACTTGAAGAAACGCTCACATAATACTGCTCCATTTCCAAATCGTTGGCTCCCAGAAAAATAGGGGTGACCACACCGATCCCGTCAGCGCCAATGGTATGGGCATGTTAATTGCTCCACCTTACGCAAATCTACTTGTCCATCCTTGTTAAATGGCGTGACCATAGCTGTCGTAACCCCATATAAACGCTTCATCATCAACAATCCCTCTTCTTTCCTTCTAATTTAAAATAGCTGCTGCATCCCGAACGTCAGCTTGCTTTCATGCGTCCATTTCCCGAGCTCCCGCTTGCTGATTTCTTCAGCGTCATATTTGGCCGAATAGTCAGTCGATATAACTTCCTTGGAGTCGCGCAAATAAAGGATGATTTGATTGCTCCACGCGCTAGTCGTCGTCTGCATATTCAGCATGTCGACGATTCGGACATGGCGCTGCAGCTGCTTGAGCGGTTCGCTGTTATTTCGGCCGTTCAAATACTCCATAATGCTGTAGTCCCGGCTGGCCGTAATCGAATGCTTCATCAGCTGATCGATCATCATATCCATTTGACTCATGAAAAAAGCAAGCCGGTTTCGGTTTTGATCCTCTATCGTCGCCTTCACGACGTTAATGCTTACTTGATTGGAATAGCTGTACAGCAAAATAATCGGAACGAGCAAAGCGATGATGAGGGCGATTACTTTTCGGTAGGTCGTCATTTTCATTAAGCTTCTTCTCTCCCAAGATGAGGTTCAAATCCATAAAAAAACAATAAGTAAAATTAACTCCAACAGAGTCAAGTTCACTTATTGTCGACATAACGTACTGATTCTCGGCTTTTAATCGCAGAAGCTGCTGCTATGTACTGCTTTTTACAAATATTTTATTTATGTAGCATCATGCATCATCAAAAGGCTTCGCACGGGCCTCCGATGCCGGCGCATAGCTGTAAATGCGGTTCAGCTTCACCACTCTGCGATTTGGACGGCGAATGACAACCGAAGACTCATCCCATGCGACCACAATGCCGTGCACATCGTTAACTTCCATTTCATCCCGCACAACTCTAACGGTTACACCGCTTACCCGGAACTGATCCAATTGTTCCTCACTAACCACTTCAATTCCCTCCTGGTTGTATGTCCCGGCCATGCTGCTATGGAAAAACCCCAATGATTGCTAGCGCAAGTCATTGAGGTTTATTTCTAGATCCGGCAAAGCCATTTATTCAATCCTTAACCTGCATGCTCTTTGGCATCGTTGGTTTCGTACCATTCATCCAGCACTCGCGAAGACATCACTCGTTTACCGATATACTCGCTCTGACGGTCCGTGAATTGCTCCCGCCATTCAATAGTCAATTCGTCGCACAGCTTCACAATCGTCAGCAGCTCCGACCATGCTACATAGCGTTTGTACCAAAAAAACTGTGGATGCTCAATCATATAAGGATACAAATCATCAAATTCCGTATGTTTACAATCCAGTGCACGCTCGAAGTGAACCTTCGCATCACTAAGCTTCGTATACATAAATTCTGCAGACATTTCCCCCATAAACTTGTGCCTCCCCTCGATCACTTCTGTATCATTATAAGCCATAATGCCGAATGGGAAAAGAGCATTCCGACTGGAACATCTTACTCAAATTTTATTTCACCGTTATCAAGCGATGAAATGCGAACGAGCGGCTCCACTCGAATACCTTGTTCCCGGAGTGTTCTTCCGCCGGCTTGAAATGACTTCTCGACAACAACGCCAAGACCAATTAACGTTGCGCCCGAACGCTGAATAATTTTGATTAGTCCGCGTGCTGCATCGCCATTTGCAATAATGTCATCAATAAATAGTACACGATCTTCTGCCTTTAGAAACTGTTTTGACACCATAATATCGGTAACCATGCCTTTTGTAAAGGAGGGCACGCGCTCCAAATAGGCGTCCGGATCAGCGATTAACGTCTTCTTGCGCCGTGCGAACACGAGCGGCACGCCAAGCGTGTAAGCAGTTGCATAAGCTGCGGGAATACCCGAAGACTCCACTGTAATGACTTTCGTAATACGCTCCTCTGCAAAGCGTCTCGCGAATTCTTGTCCCATTTCCATCGTCAATGCAGGGTCGACCTGGTGGTTGATCAAAGCATCCATCCGCAGCACGTTATCCGACAATACGGATGATTCTGCTAAAATACGTTGTTTTAAGCTCTCCATCTTTCATTACCTCCACCAAAATCCTTTTCGTTAACGTACCATAGGTCGGGCAAAAAGTGCAACCCTATCGAAGGGTTAGGCACAAAACCAAATTAAAAGCGAGGATTTCTAAGGAATAATTTCTAATCTACGGAAAAAAGGAGCAACTATTCCCACATTTTGTTCGTCTAATAGAGGAATACAACAGCTGCCATTAAGTAATATACTATATTCGAGCATTTATAAATACATGTCCCAATTCCGATTATTACTATATAACGAAAGGAGTGCAGGCCATGAACACTACTAGAATAGATACGACTAAAGTTGCAATGATCATGGGAGCATCCGCGCTTGTCATCCTGCTTGCCGGCTGTCAAAGCGAGGCGACAGCTCCTCCCGTTTCCTATACAAGCAGCCCGGCTCCTGCCAAAGCCGAGAAAAAACCGGCCCCCGACAGCCCTCAAAAAACGTATTCGGAGCAGGCTGACAACGAGCTTCAAACGGATGAGCCGAACTCGAACCTCGTCGATACGACAAGCGATACGAGCGCCGAAACATCTGCCATTCACAAAACCGGTGATACGAAGGCTGCAGTAAAAACCCAAAGCGAGGATGCATCCTGGTCCGCAGATTCGCCGAAGCTCCAAGGCATTGCCATTGGCGATAGCGACACGACGGTGAATCAGCTTTTCGGCAAGCCCGCAGACAGCTACATGCTGAATGAAGAGAACGAAACGGTTAAGGTGCTTGAATACGATGGCTTCGCAGTCGGGATCAATGATCACAAAAAAGTTCAATATGTCGAGGTTTATGGCAAAAGCCTCTCCGCAGGACTCAGCGGCCTTCGTGTTGGAGACGATCCCGAGGCGGCGCTGCGGGCGCTTGGCAAGCCGGGAAAGCAAACCTCATATTTACTTATTTACGAGGCAGAGGGAGCACTGCTTAAGCTTGATCTTGACCCTGCGCAAAACGAAATCGTCTCCATCAAGCTGCTCTCGCTCAACTAACGGCTACGACCAATCGAGCAGCCATAGGCCCAACAAAGCGAGCAGCAGTATCGGGAAGGTCAGCAGCAGGCCGTATTTGGTATATTCGCGCCAGCTGATGGAGACTCCTCCCTGCCGGACGAGCTGAATCCAGAGCAAGGTCGCAAGCGATCCAATGGGTGTGAGCTTTGCCCCTACTGAAGTGCCAAGCAGGCTGGCAAACGGCAAATAGTCCGGTCCATGCACCTGCTCTATGGCAAGCGAGGAAATAAGCACTGCAGGCAGATTGTTAATAGCTGCCGCAAGCAGTGAAAATAATAACCCGGAGCCAAAGATTCCGATTAATTCGTTTTTTTCGGCGGCTGGTTCAATGAGCACGGGAAACCATGCCGTCGCCCCATGAATATGCAAGCTATACACGATTAAGTTCATCGATAAGGCGAAGACGATAATGAGCCAAGGCGCCCGCCCTATCGTTTCCTTGAATGGAGCCCGGCCTGCAAAGGCTGAAGCGGTCCATTGCAGCGCAGCGCAGCCTAGCGCGACTGCTGCCACAGGAATTCCTACCCTCTCCGAACATAAATAACCAATCATCATCAATACGATATTGAACCAAGATAAGTAAAATAAGCGTTTGTCCATAATGGCCGAAGCAGGCTCAGGGAAATGATCCGGCGCAAGCTCTCTTGTCTCTTCGCGCTTGATCGGCTGCCCGAAGAAAGCTACTGTCACGGCAATTGTGGCACAGATCGCGATTAAACCGGGCAACAACATGCGGGAAGCATATTCTCCAAACGATATTTGGAAGAAATCCGCTGTTAAGATGTTCGTCAAATTACTCATCATGAGCGGTGCGCTCGCTGTATCAGCCATAAAGCCCACACCGAGCAGGAAGACAAGCCTGCCGCTGCGGGAGAGTTTAAGCAGCGCCGTTGCTTCAAGTACGATCGGAACCATGATGAGAATGGTGCCGTCATTATTGAAAAACACCGTTATGAGGGCAGCAAGCAGCGACAAGCCGATGAACAGGAGCAGCTGCCGGTGGTGGAAGCGATATACGATATGAAGGGCAGCCCACCGGAAAAAACCATTATAATCGAGCAAAGAAGTAAATAGCATGATGCCGATTAGCGAAAATGTCGCGTTCCAGACAAAGCCCCAAATGTAGGCTGCATCCTCCGGCTTTAGAAGCTGAGCTGCGAATAGCACTCCTGTGCCTGCCAAAGTGATATATGCCTCGTTGATCCCCTTCGGTTTTACTAATATGAGCGCTAATGCCGTAAAGAATACAGCAATTGTAATGAGCATGGACATCATTCGAACTCCTGACGATAGCTTTATAGCGTCGTAAAATTTTGAAAAAAGTCATGCCTGTCCCCGTTTGGACATACCTTCTTAATATAGAGGGCCATCGAACGGAGGAAGGTAGACGATGTGGAAACGTATAGGAAAGGTGCTGCAAATCGCTTCGACCTACATGGGGACGATCGTAGGGGCCGGCTTTGCAACCGGTCAGGAAATATTGCAATTTTTTACCCGATTCGGATATTGGGGCACGTTCACGATTGCTCTGTCTACCGTGTTGTTCATCTGGCTGGGCACGAAGATGATGCTCATTGCCAGTGAAATTAAGGCGAAATCCTATGAGGATTTGAACAAGTCCTTATTCGGCGATAAGTACGGGCGTCTCATCAGCCATTTCATGCTCGTCGTGCTTCTAGGCGTAACGGCTGTTATGCTCGCTGGCGCCGGCACTATTTTTTATGAGCATTGGAATATTTCCTATCAATCGGGTCTGCTTATTACGATAGCCGCATGTTACTTTTTACTGCGCAAAGGGATGAATGCCATTCTGACGGTTAACGCTATCGTCGTCCCGATCATGCTTTTGTTCACGGCGCTCATCATGATCGATACGTTCCAAACGCCGGGAGCAGATAAGTTCTATAAGCTTTCAAGCGATTATTCCATTTGGGCCGCATGGGCTTCGCCATTTCTTTATACGGCCTTTAATCTCTCGATGTCGCAGGCAGTGCTCGTTCCGCTTGGAGCTGAAATCCGCGACCGCAAGCTGATCATTGCCGGCTCCTGGCTTGGCGGCATCGGCATCGGCTTTATGCTGCTGGCCGGACATATCGCTCTATCCGTTCATATGCCCGGCATTCAGCAGTTTGCCATTCCAATGGGCGGCATCGCCAGGCAGCTTGGACCCAACGTTCAATTTATTTATATTTTTATTATTTTCGCGGAAATCTTCACAACGCTTATCGCTGACATTTACGGGCTAACCCTTCAGCTGCATGAGCGGTTAAAATGGGCCCGCAGCCTGATTGTCCTGTTCATCCTTGCCATTTGCTATGTAGCCAGCCAAATCGGGTTCGGCACGCTGCTCTCAACGCTTTATCCTTTATTCGGATTGATCAGCTTCGGCTGGCTTATCCTGATTATCCGCAAGCGGGTATCGCTTAACTAGTTGTGCTTGTATTTAAAAATATTCATTAAATTTGAACGAGCGCGGCGCCTTTGCAATGCGCAAGCATTGCGTCCCGGACATGCTCATGACAGGTCATCACAATAATTTGCCTATCGCCGGACAACTCCGCCAGCAGCCTCGTAACGGCATGCAGCCGCTTTCGGTCGAAATTGACAAACACATCATCCAGCATAAGCGGCAGCTTGGACCCGCGGGAGGCTTCCTCCGCCAAAGCGAAGCGCATCGCTAGGTAGACCTGCTCAGACGTCCCTCTGCTTAACATCGTGCTGTCAATGAGACGGCGCTCCGAGGATTCGAGCCTTATCCCGGGCTCTCCCGGCGTCGTCAGCACCCGGATATACTTGCCGTCCGTCAGCTTCGCGATAAAACGAGATGCATTGCGTAGCACGACAGGCTGGCGCTCTTCCTCATATATCCGTTTCGTCCGGCTTATTAACGCAGCGCTCACCGAAAGGATTGCATAACGCTCTGCATCCGCCTCCAGCTGCGCAACCGTCATTTCTTTCTCGGAAACGAGCATTTGGTGCTCCTCTTCCTTCAGCAGGTGATCGAGAGACTGGCGCAATCTTCCCCGCTGTTCAAGCTGCTCCCGCTTCTGCTCCTCCAGCTTATCAAGCTCTGCCTGCGATTGCGCTTGCAGCGCTTGAAGCCGCTCTTCATCATATGTCCCATACAGCTCCTCCAGCTCGGCAATCATTTCCTCCGGCATGCCTGCCGTTATCTCCAGCTCAAGCTTAGACAGCTCAAGCTCAAGCTCCTGCAGGGCTCGGCGATGCTCAAGCGCCAGTTCATACTGCGTTTCGCTTGAAAGACCTGCCGCATCCATTTGGAGGTCGATTTGCTGCTGCAGCTCTTGCAATCTGATCTCGTCAGCTTGCCTGGTTATGTACAGCTCCTCACGGCGCGCGATGATGACGAGCGCCTCCTGCTTTGCTGCGGCGTGCCGGCGCGTCTCGGCATGCAGCAGCCGCAAGGCGAGCACCGGGTCAGCGGGCAGTTGAGCAGCAGCTTCTTCGAGATGCGCGCACAATTCGGCTGCCTGCTTAGCGAAAGCGGCCAGCTGCTTGCCTGCGGCGGCCTGCTTCGCCGCGAGCCGGTCGTACTGCTGCAGCCGCTGCATGGCTTGCTCGGCAAGCTCGAATGCTTCAAGCGCTGCTGCCGGCGACATGCCGGCAGGGAGCGAGCGCGCTGCCAGCCAGCCGGCCCATTGCCGGGCGATGGCTTGCCTTGCTTGCGCGGCGGCGGCGGCGGCCTCGCTGCGCCCTGCAGCGTGCGCGCGCAGCCGCTCCAGGCGGCGGGCGAGCTCGCTGCAGTTGTCGATGAGGCGCTCGCTGTTTTGCAGCGTCTCGAGACGGGCTTCGACTGCGGCGCGCAGCTGCGAGCGCGCCTGTTCGGCTGCGAGCAAGTGCTCAGCCGAGCTGTGATGCTTCGCGGCAAGCAATGCTGCCGCTGCCTCTTGAGGCTCATACACCATAGCCTCCAGCGCTTGATGCACACGCATCTCCTTCTCGCTCAGTGACGAATCAGCCGATCCGTTTGCCCTCGGTAAGCCTCCCCGTCCTCTTCCATGTCTTTGTCCGCGCAGCCGCCCGTCATTCGCACCTGCCGCATGGACTGCGCTGCGGCTCCGCAGCAGCGCAGCGACAACGAACGCCAGCGCGGCTCCCGCCAGCGCCTGCGCAGCTAAGCCCGCTCCGCCGGCAGCGCCGCTGAGCGCGGCAGCCCCCAGCGCTAGCGCGGCTCCGCCAGCGCCTGCCGCCGCAGCCCACAGCAGGCCGGCTCCGCTTCGGCCCGCTGCTGCCGCGCCGCGGCCAGCCGCATCGCTTCCGCTCGCGCCTGCGGCGGCTCCGGCAGAGCGCGCCCGCTCGAGCTCCCATTCGCGGAGCGCGCTATCTAGGGCGTTCCACGCCCCCTTCAGCGCATCCCGCGTGTGCGGAAGCACCTCAAACCCTACGCCGCCAGCCTGCCCTTGCCTGGCCGTATCGCGTTCAACGGCTGATCTCGCTTCCTCCCAAGCGCTGCTTGCTTCAAGCTCCTGCTGCCCCAGCGTCTCCAGCTCAGCCGCGAACCGTTCCTCTGTCCGCAGCTGCTCAAGTTCCTGCTGCCTTGCGATCCTCACATAATCGCGATCGGCGACGGTTACATGGAGCTCTCTTAGCTGCCGCTCCGTCCATTCCGGCGCAATGCTGCATACCAGCCTCGCAATCCGCTCGTCATGCTCCCTCAGCTCCGCTTCCAGCTCAGCCCCATCCTGTTTAAGCTTTCGCATGCTATCCGACGTTTGGAGCAATGCCTCCGTTTCATCACTGATGCGGATCAGCCGCTCGTCGTAGCTAACCGTCTCAAGCTGAAGTTCCAGCAGCATGGCTTTCTGCCGCTGCTTCTCGATTTCATCGCGCAGCTCCGCCCGTTGTCTGAGCAGCTCCTCCCAGCTTTTCTCCGCATGCAGCGAAAGGCGAGCAGCGTAAGCGATACTCTCGCGCTCTATCAACAGCTTCTGCTTCCGAATCCACAGCGGCCTGGCCGAGCATGCCTTGTTCAGGAGCTTTTGACGAGTCTCTCTCGCTGGCAGTTCCCCCGCAAGCCATCGAAGCAATTCATCAAGCTTCGCCGTCTGCTGCATCAGCTCATTGTACGAGGCAATTGCATCCTCCCGCTTCCGCAGGGAGATTTCGAGCTGCTCGAGCGTTTTCAGCTGCCTATTGATTTGCTGATTCGTACCGCGCGGCTTGAATAGCGATTCCATCTCCTGCGCTAACCGCTTCTCCGCTGCCGCAATCGATTTGCCGCTGTCCCAACCCGCCTGGTACAAATAACGTCCGAGCTCATCGCTGGACAACGCGCCTACCTCCTGCAGCTCGGTAAGCGTGATTGCGAACAATTGCCGGTACAGCCTTTCGCTGACGCCTCCAAGAAACTGCCGCTCCCAATCCGCTTGGGTGAGTACTGCGCCTTCCGAAAAAGCAGCTTCAGCAGCATCGACGAGTGAATCCAAACGGTCGTTTAACTGCCGGTTTCCGCTCGGCGCATGACCTAACCCGCGCAATCTAAGCTTACCTGAGCCATCAACCGCATAACGCTCAACCACGTACTGCTCATCCGCCGCATCTCGAAAAAACAACCGTCCGCCATGTTTGCCGCCATTCACAGGCTCCTGCCGCTCATTCGCCTGCCCGCGTTTCGCGAAGCCGAAGAGCATCGATCGAATAAAGCCGAACATCGTGCTTTTGCCCGCTTCATTCGGACCATAAACGATGATCACGGGCGCATCGAGCGGAACATGCCGCCCATACAGCTGTCCGAAACCGTCAATCTCAGCCTTCAAAAGCTTCATGATTCATCGTCATCTCCTAAAGGTTGTCGTATAAGCCTATTGCCCAAGCATAGTCAGTCCTGATCATTTCCATGGATGGATCCAAGCGTAAGCTCCCGCGCCAGCTCCAGCCAGCGCTCCGGCAGCTCGTCCCATTTGTCCTTCATAAGCCTGCCCAGCTTCGGATGACCGGCAAGCGGGCTTACCGCGTCTCTTGCAAAATCCCGCCACAGCGTCTTATCCTCTGCTAATGCAGCGCTGAATCGATACAGCTCACCGGCGAAGCTGTCCTCTGCTGCAAGCTCCCGCCAATTCAGCTCAGCTCCTGTAAGCGCCTCAAGCCCATGCACGAATACCCACGGCTCGCCGGACGAATACGGTCTTCCCTCCTGAAGCTGCTCAAGCAGCGTTCGAATGACCGCAGGTTCGGATAGCTTCTGATGCAGCGGGCCGCGGCCGGTCAAGCAAAGGCGCAGCATGACGGAACGGCCTTCAGCATCGTCCAAAACCCGGTCAATCTCTGCATCGAGCTGCTGCAAAAGCTCTTGCTCCGAGTTAACCCCGGCAATAGAACAGTTATGCTCGAACCAACGCACCTCATCTAGCGGCAAAAAGGTCAGCCGGGCAGCTCTGGCTGCCGTCACATCTACGATATAGCAGCCCTTCGCTCCCGTTTCGCGAGGATTTCTCCCCTGCGTATTACCGGAATAAACGACATGCGGATATTCATGCAGCACTTTTCGGTGATGGATGTGGCCAAGCGCCCAGTAATCGAACTCTTTGCCGCCAATTAGCTCGTCGAGTGCGCATGGCGCATACGGGTCATGCGATCCGTCGCCATCGACGTTGCCGTGCAGCAGCGCGATGTGAAACGGCGCCTCAGGCTGAATAAGGTACCCCGCTGCCACATTTTCCGTCACCACGCGCGTACCGTACGATCTGCCGTAAACAAAAGCAGCCAGCTCACCGCTTTTACGGTAAGCCGGCCGATATTCCATTTGATCCGCTCCAAAAACATAGACGTTGGGCGGCAGCTTTAACGCTGCCCGCGCGCCGTTTAGCGGATCATGGTTTCCATGAATGACGTACACGGCAATCCCGTGCTCTTCCAGCTTCTCCCACTCCCGAACGAGCATGAGCTGAGCCCGCAGCGAGCGGTCGGCTTCATCGAACAAATCGCCGGCCAGAACGATAAAATCCACTTGCTCGCGAATAGCGGCTTTCGTCAATTGCCGCAGCGCCGCAAAGGTTGAATCGGTCAATGCCTCTTTTACGTGGTCCGGCGCCTTTACAAGCCCGCGGAACGGACTATCCAGATGCAAATCTGCTGCATGAATGAATCGAAAGGGTACCGACATTCCAAAACCACCTGTTCCGATAGAGTGAGCCGTTATTCCGGCTTCATTTGGATATAAACTTTTTTCAGCTGTGCAATGACCCGCTGCAGCGAGTACACCTTTTTCGCCTTATCCCAGCCTGCTCTTGCCAAATTGTACCGGTACACCGGATCGGTTACGACCTTCTCGAGCGCATCGGCCAGCGCTGCCGGATCCTCCGGCGGCACCAGCAAGCCATTGACTCCGTCTTCGATTTGCTCGGCAATGCCGCCTACGTTCGTGCCCACTAGCGCAAGCCAGCACAATGCCGCCTCCGCGAATACGGAACCGAATGCCTCCGCACGCGACGGAAGTACGAATACGTCGAAAAACGGCATAAATTCCTCAGGATGCAGCATGTATCCGTAAAAGATGATATCGTCATATAAGTCGAGCTGTACGGCTAATGCCTCAAGCTCCTCGCGAATCGGTCCGTCTCCAATAATATGCAGAACAAACGGATGGCCCTTTTTCTTAAGCTCAGCGCATGCATGCAGCAGCACGTCGAGCCCCTTGGCCGGGACAAGCCTGCATACCGTAATAAGCTGCGTAACCGCATTTTCATGGGCGATTGGCTTAAATCGTTTTTCATCAAAGCCGTTCGGGATTACCTTAATCCGCTCCGGATGCTTGATATGAGGGGCTATGTACGAACGGAACGATTCAGATACCGTAAGCAAATGATCCGCCTTCGCCTCCAGCTCCCCGTAAATACTCATTAGAAATTGATGCTCCGGACCGCCGTCTTTAATTTTCCCGTTCAAAATAAGCTCGCGCTCATAGCTGGAGTGAATCGTCACCACTAGCGGCGTATCCGGGAAAAGCTGCTTCATGACGAGCGCCGCAATCGGATGATGAGCATGTATAATATCGTACGGCTTGCTGATGCGCATTTTCGTCCACCATACGTAGTCTTTATAGGTTTGAATATACTTATCTACTATCAGGTTTCCGCTGTAGGCCGTATGATCAAAGGTCTCGAATACAACCTCCTCTTGCCCTTTGCTTCTTACGCGCTT
>DATJKM010000297.1:0-18260 GCA_035491515.1 Candidatus Udaeobacter sp.
AGGGAGATTATCGGATATTTTTCTCCAACTCGGGTTCGGATGCGAACGAAGTCGCCTTCAAAATCGGCCGTCAATATCATCATCAGCGGGGAAAGCCATCCAAGCATAAGTTTATTTCTCGTCACCGCGCCTATCACGGCAACTCCATGGGCGCGCTTGGCGCCACGGGACAGGCGCAGCGCAAGTTAAAGTACGAGCCGCTTGGCGTCGGCTTCACGCATGTGCCTCCTCCTTATTGCTATCGTTGTCCCTTCGGACAAACGAAGGAGGCCTGCAAGCTGCAATGCGCTCAAGCTTATGAGGATGCGATCGTTTGGGAAGGTCCGGATTCGGTAGCCGGCATTATTGTAGAGCCGGCCATTACGGGCGGGGGAATGATCGTGCCGCCGGACGATTATTTGGCGAAGCTGCGAACAATTTGCGACAAGCATGATGTGCTGCTTATCGTCGATGAGGTTATTTGCGGCTTTGGTCGCTCGGGTGAGAAGTTCGGGCATATGAACTTCGGCGTTCGTCCCGATATTGTGACGATGGCGAAAGGGCTGACGAGCGCATATTCTCCCTTGTCGGCAACGGCTGTATCGGCTGATATGTACGAGAGCTTCAAAGAGAGCGGCCCGGACAGTCATTTCCGGCATGTGAACACCTTCGGCGGCAACCCTGTTTCCTGCGCGGTGGCGCTGAAAAACATTGAAATATTGGAGCGGGAAAATTTAGTCAGCCGCTCTGCATCGATCGGCAAAGAGCTGTCTAACCGTTTGAAGCCGCTCATTGCGCATCCGCATGTCGGCGAAATAAGAATATTTGGCTCGGCGATCGGCATTGAGCTGGTGGAGGATAAACAGACGAAAGAGCCTGCTTCTGCTGCGAGAGTGGCGGCCATTATTGCAGGCTGCAAGGAAAAGGGACTCCTAATTGGCAAAAATGGCGATACGGTACCGGGCTTTATGAATATTTTGACGCTTAGTCCTCCTTTGTCGGCGACGGATGATGAAATTGTGTTTATCACAGATACGCTGCTTCAGGTGTTCGGGGGGGCTGAGAGAGGAGGAGAAATGGATGAAGGTTTCGACGGAGGCAGGCATTAATTCCAAAAGGCTGCATGAACGCATTTTTGAGCTGGCGCAAATCGGGAAAATCGGAGATACGGGCGTATGCCGTCTAGCGTTGTCGAAGGAGGACCGTGAAGGCGTCGAGCTTGTGCGGAGCTGGATGACGGAAGCCGGAATGGAGGCGCGAATCGATCCGTTCGGCAATTTAATTGGGGTGCTAAAAGGAGCCGATAAGACCGCGCCGGTATTAATGCTTGGTTCTCATGTCGATTCGCAGCCGTATGGCGGCAGATATGACGGCGTTATCGGCGTACTGGGGGCTATCGAAGCGGTTCAGACGATGGTCGAGAAGGGCTTTCGGCCGGCAAGGAACATTGAGGTAGTAGCCTTCTGCGATGAAGAGGGCTGCAGGTTTAACAAAGGGTTATTCGGCGTCAGAGGAATGACGGGAAGGCTTGAAGAAGGCGAGCTGGATCGAACCGATAAGAACGGAATGACCCGCAGGGAAGCGCTGATCGAATTTGGCTGCGATCCTGCAGAGTTTGCCAGCTATACCTTCCAGGAGGGAAGGATCGGCGCTTTTCTGGAGCTGCATATCGAGCAAGGTCCGGTGCTGGAGGCGCTGGGCGAGCCGATCGGGATCGTTAGCGGCATATCCGGTCCGGTCTGGTGGACGGTTGAAATGACCGGCTTCGCAGGACATGCGGGCTCCGTGCCGATGCCGATGCGGCAGGATGCGCTGGTCGGCTGCGCGAAGGTCATAGTAGGGTTGAATGAATTGGCGAGTCAGGTGCCCGGTGCGCCTACGGTCGGAACGGTCGGATCTTTGTCGGTATTTCCGGATTCCCGGAACATTATTCCCGAGAGGGTGAGCTTTACGGTCGACTTCCGGGATATCGATCTCACCCGCAGAAACGGTCTGGAGGAGCAGCTTCTTTCTCTTATTGACTCTGTTTGCTTGGAGCATGGCTTGACGTATACCATACGCGAGGATACGAAGAGCGATCCGCGCTATTGCGCGCCAGAGATAAGATCGCTTATGCAGGAGCAGGCAGCGGAGATGGGACTCACGCCGCCCGAGCTGATGAGCGGCCCCTTTCACGATTCGTTAACGATGTCATACGTGTGCGATTACGGCATGATTTTTGTCCGCTGCAAGGACGGAATCAGCCACAATCCGAAAGAGTATTCGTCTCCGGAGGATATTGAACTTGGAGCGGAGCTGCTCTACCGGACGGCAAGAAAAATGAGCGAATAGAAAGGGGGGATGGCAGATGACCAAAGTAAAGATCGGATTGATTCAAGCGTCAAACGATTTGCATGGCGATGAGCCGGTAGATGCCCATAAGCGCTTGGCGATTGAGAAGCACATCGGACTTGTGCGCCAGGCAGCGGCCAAGGGAGCTCAGATCATTTCCTTGCAGGAAATATTTTATGGGCCGTACTTCTGCTCGGAGCAGCAGATGAAGTGGTACGCGGCGTCGGAGGAAATTCCGGACGGGCCGACAACGAGGCTGTTTCAAGAGCTGGCGAAGGAGCTTGGCGTTGTCATCATTCTGCCCATCTATGAGCGGGAGGGGATCGCCACCTATTATAATACGGCAGCTGTCATTGATGCGGACGGCGCGTATCTCGGGAAATACCGCAAGCATCATATTCCGCATGTAGCGGCTGGCGGCGGCTCCTGCGGCTTTTGGGAGAAGTATTATTTTAAGCCGGGTAATTTGGGTTATCCCGTCTTCGATACAGCCTTTGCCAAGGTCGGCGTATACATTTGCTATGACCGGCACTTTCCGGAAGGCGCGCGTGCGCTTGGGCTGAACGGAGCGGAGATTGTGTTTAACCCTTCCGCAACGGTTGCCGGCACGTCGGAATATTTGTGGAAGCTGGAGCAGCCGGCGCATGCGGTGGCAAACGGTTATTATGTAGCGGCAATCAACCGGGTAGGCATGGAAGCCCCTTGGAATATGGGCGAGTTTTACGGTCAATCGTATTTGGTCGATCCTCGCGGGTCAATTGTTGCTATTGGCAGCAGAGACCAGGACGAGGTCATCATCGGCGAGATGGATAAGGAGCTTATTCGCGAGGTCAGAAACGTATGGCAGTTTTACCGTGACCGCAGGCCGGAAACGTATGACAATATCGTAAGTTTATGAGGAGGGGATTGACATGAGCATGACGGTCAATGCGGCGTTTATCCCCGTCGATTCGCTAAGGCGGAATTTTGCCGAGGTGAAGGCGGGGATGCGGCCGAAGGAAGCTGTGGAGGAATCGAACCGCTGTCTGTATTGCTATGATGCTCCTTGTATTAAGGCGTGCCCGACCGGCATCAACATCCCTTCTTTCATTAAAAAAATTGCTTCCGGCAATATGAAAGGGTCGGCGCGCGCCATTATGGATGCGAATCCGGTAGGCGCTTCCTGCTCACGGGTTTGCCCGACAGAGGAGCTTTGCGAGGGCGCATGCGTGCTGAATCATTCGTCTAAGCCGATAATGATCGGGGATCTGCAGCGCTATGCGACGGATTGGGCGATTAAAAACGAACAAAATTTGTTCTCGGCCGGTCAAAGCAACGGCAAGTCTGCCGCGATTATAGGCGGCGGTCCGGCGGGACTGTCCGCGGCGCGCGAGCTTGCGAGATTCGGCTTCGCCGTCACGATATTCGAAGCGAAGGAGCAGGCGGGCGGCCTTGACACATACGGCATTGTTTCGTTTCGCTTGCCGCAGAGCATATCGCTTTGGGAAGTCGAGCAGGTCAAGAAGCTGGGTGTCGATATTCGGACAAATACAAAGGTTGGCACCGATGTCAGTGTGGATGATTTGCTTGGGCAGTATGATGCGATTGTGCTGGCGACCGGCATGTCCAAGGTGCCTGATCTCGGCATTGAGGGCGAGCAGCTTACAGGCGTATACGATGCAATCGATTTTGTGGAAGCGACCAAAACGGAGCTGCCGACTGACTTTATCGGCAAACGGGTAGCCGTCATAGGAGCGGGCAATACGGCGGTTGATGCCGCAACCTGCTCGGTAAGATTGGGAGCGGCTAATGTGAAGATGGTTTATCGCCGGACGAGCGCGGAAATGACCGCATATGATTTTGAATTCGAGTTCGCGAAGCAGGACGGCGTAGAGTTCGAGTGGCTGAGCGCTCCGAGCCGGATTATAGGAGATGAAGGCGGAAACGTCAAGGCGCTCGAATGCATGAAGATGAAGCTGGAAGCAGCTGCTGATGGAGGCAGAAAAAGACCGGTTCCCGTAGAAGGCTCCGCATTTCTGCTGGAGGTTGATGCCGTCATTAAGGCGATTGGGCAGACGCGGCATTTGCCGCTAATCGAGCAGCTTGGTTTGGAGCATAAACGCGGTATCGTAACGGTGGATACTACAACTTATCAAACTTCCAATCCCCGCGTCTATGCGGCAGGCGACGTTGTTTTCGGCGGGGGCCAAGGCGAAGCGATGGTGGTAGCCGCAGCACAGCAGGGCAAACTGGCCGCATACTCGATTTACAATACGCTTATTGCAGGGAGGGAAGTTTATGGCTGATTTACGAATTCAATTGGCAGGCATTTCTTCGCCCAATCCATTTTGGCTCGCTTCGGCGCCGCCAACGAATACCGGGTATCAGGTGCAGCGCGCTTTCGAAGCGGGCTGGGGCGGAGCCGTATGGAAGACGCTTGGCGATCCGATCATCAATACCTCGTCCCGTTTTGCCGCGGTTCATTTCAATGGCCAGCGCGTAGCTGGCTTCAATAACATAGAGCTGATTACGGACCGGCCGCTCGAGGTCAATCTGAAGGAAATCTATGAAACGAAAAAAAGGTTTCCGGATCATGCGCTCGTCGTATCGTTGATGGTGGAGCCGAAGCGCGACAAATGGCATGAAATTGTAAAAAGAGTCGAGGATGTCGGCGTTGACGGACTGGAGCTGAACTTCGGCTGTCCGCACGGCATGGCTGAACGGGGAATGGGCGCCGCTTCCGGACAGCAGCCGGATCTGGTTGAAATGCAGACGATGTGGGTCAAAGAGGCCGCAAAAACGCCGGTTATCGTCAAGCTTACGCCGAATATTACCGACATTACGGCTACGGCCAAAGCGGCCGTTCGAGGGGGAGCAGATGCGATATCGCTGATTAACACGATAAACTCGCTTGCCGGTGTAGATATCGACACGTGGAATACGATTCCGCATGTTGGCGGCAAAGGGGCGCATGGCGGCTATTGCGGTCCTGCGGTTAAGCCGATCGCGCTTAACATGGTTGCGGAATGCGCTCGCAATCCATTAGTCGGCGTTCCGATCTCCGGCATCGGAGGCGTATCGAATTGGCGGGATGCGGTTGAGTTTCTGCTGATGGGCTCGACAGGCGTGCAGGTATGCACGGCAGCGATGCATCACGGCTTCAGCATCGTAGAGGACATGATCGACGGATTGAACAATTACTTGGATGATAAGGGTCTGAAATCCGTCAATGAACTGATCGGCAAATCGGTAGAGCGCTATTCGGATTGGGGAGATCTCGACCTGAATTATGCGGTAGTTGCGCGAATCGAGCAGGATAACTGCATCGTATGCAATAAATGCCATATTGCTTGCGAGGATACGTCGCACCAGTGCATCGAGAGGCATACGGACGATAACGGCGCAGCATATCTCAAAGTTCGCGAGGAGGATTGCGTAGGCTGCAACCTCTGCTCGATCGTTTGTCCGGTGGAAGGCGCGATTTCGATGATCGAGGTTCCGTCGTCGGAGCTGCCGCTCAGCTGGAATCAGCGGCAAGCGGCGATTGGAGCGGTAGGGAAAAGCAAGGAATCGGACGGTACCGATAAGAAGGAGGCGGTATAGGATGACGGCCAAGCTAATTAAAAACGGTACGATCGTAACGGCTGCCGATACTTATGCAGCTGATGTGCTGATTAAAGAGGGCGTGATCGCCAAAATCGGCTTTGACTTAGAGGCGGAAGCGGATGAAGTGATCGATGCTTCTGGCAAATACGTGTTTCCCGGCGGCATTGATCCGCATACCCATCTCGAAATGCCGTTCGGCGGTACGGTTACGGCCGACGATTTCGCAACCGGCACAACGGCGGCGGCATTCGGAGGAACGACGACGATCGTCGATTTTTGCCTGACGACGAAGGGGAAGCCGCTCAGCGAGTCCATTGCGGCGTGGCATAACAAAGCGAATGGAAAAGCCGTTATCGATTACGGCTTTCATCTCATGATCGGTGAAATTAACGATGAGGTGCTGGCTGAACTTCCGTCGATTGTCATGGAAGAGGGGATTACATCCCTGAAAGTATTCATGGCTTACAAAAACGTGTTTCAAGCCGACGATGGCACACTATTCCGCACAATGCTCGCTGCCAAAGAGCTTGGCGCGATGGTGATGGTGCATGCCGAAAATGGCGACGTCATCGAATATCTCATTAAGAAGGCTTTGGATGAAGGAAACACCGAGCCGATCTATCATGCGCTGACGAGACCTTCGATTATTGAAGGGGAAGCGACAGGACGCGCGGCTAAGCTGGCTGCGCTTGCCGGGGCAAGGCTGTATGTTGTTCATGTAACGTGCGCAGAAGCTGTGCTGCAAATCGCAGAGGCGCGAATGCAAGGCGTGGATATTTGGGGCGAGACCTGCCCGCAATATTTGGTGCTGGATCAGTCGTATTTGGAGAAGCCGGATTTTGAAGGGGCTAAATACGTTTGGTCGCCGCCGCTTCGGGAAGCGTTCCATCAGGAGATGCTGTGGAATGCGCTAAGGAACGGTCAATTGCAGACGCTGGGCTCGGATCACTGCTCTTTTAATTTTATCGGGCAAAAGGATCTCGGGCTCGGCGATTTCAGCAAAATTCCGAATGGCGGACCTGTCATTGAGGACCGTTTCTCGCTCTTTTATTCGGAAGGCGTTAACAAAGGGCGCATTACGCTTAATCAATTCGTGGATATCGTATCGACGCGCAATGCGAAGCTGTTCGGTCTCTTCCCGCGGAAGGGGACGATTGCGGTTGGCAGCGATGCGGATATCGTAATCTTCGATCCGTTAGCGCAGCGAACGCTCTCAGCGGAAACACATCATATGAACGTGGACTACAATCCGTTTGAAGGCATGCAGGTGACCGGCTTGCCGGTGAGCGTGCTGTCGCGCGGCGAGTTTGTCATCCAAGACCGGCAATTTGTTGGTGCGCTTGGGGCGGGACGATACTTGAAGCGGGCGCCATATACTTCGGTAAGCGCAGCGGCGCCCGCATCGTTGGAAAAGGTCAAGCAATAGCGCCGAAGGAGGAGAAGGGCATGTCCGCTTATGAGCAATTTGCAGAAGAGAAAAATAAAATTGATGCCTATATGAAGCAGCAATATGTCATTACGGGCGTCCGGGAAGGCTTAAGCGGCGATTGGCTGGAGCTGAAGCATCCCGGCGGCGATCAGGCCTCTCTGCTCGTAGAGACGGCGGATGCCCGGAAATATTTTGCCAATCTATTGATTAAACAGTCCCGTATTCCCTAAGCGATAGGGCCATGCACATACTCATATGAGCGCAGCGCGAGCTCGATGGTTAACCTTTTGCCGGGCTCCATAAAATCATCTCCAAGCAGCGCAGCGAGCTTATCGAGCCTGTGATAGAGCGTCTGCCTTGCGATGAATAACGCCTTGGCCGTTTCCTGCTTAGAGCCGGATAGCTTCAAATACAAATTTAAAGTTTGCAGCAGATGGCCGTTTTTCTCCTGGTCGCTGGCGACAACGGGTCCGATATAGTCCTCCATTAAAGCAGGGAGGGCATCCGCCTTTTTAAGTGTGTAAATGATTTTGTGCAGATGCAAATCGCTATAGAATGGCGATGGCAGCGGCCCGATATCCTTTTGAATCGAAATCGTTTCCTTGGCGGTCTCATAGCTTTCCTGCACATTCGTTAATTGCGTCATATAGCTGCCGATGCCAATATGCGACGAGAAGAAGGCCGGCTCCTGAAGCTGCTCCGTTTTTTGCAGGCGGTCAATCGCCCGCAGCAGACGTTCCTTGTATTTAACGGCGCCAAGCTGGTCAAGCACGATGAACACGATTTGGCCATGCAGCAGCATCGGCAGGAGCAGGAAGCCTTCTCCTTCAAAAATTGCGCGGGCAACCATGTTTTTCTGAATAAGCAGAGCGCCGTCTTCCTTGTCGGTCAACTGCTCCGTGTTATTGTCAAATTCAAAGAGGCAGACGGTTACGCATGTCAGCTTGGCGCTCGGCTTAAGCGAGCGGAAGTAGTCGCGGATCTCATTAGCCGAATGTTTGCCGCTAAGCCAATCCACCGACCACAGATCCTCCTTATGACGGCGCCGCTCCTCCATGTACTTGGTCCGCATCATTTCCTGGGCAATGGCAGTTGCAGCGCGATCCAGTGCTAATATTTGAAATTCACTGAGTTCTTGCTTGCCTTGCAGCAGCAAATCGGCGAATAAATGATCGAGCGCCAGTATCGGACGATGAGCGATTAGGGGCTTCTGCTGCGGCTCGGCGAACATTTTGCCATAAATCCATTGCTCATAAAAGCTGTCGGCCTTGGCCTTTGGCACATGAGGGATGAAATGCGCCTCTGCTCCTAATGGGAAGAAAGCGACCTGAGCGCCGGTCGTTTGATGCAGAAGCCGCAGCAGAGACATCATTCCTTTGCCGGAGAGCAGCAGTTGATTGAGTGCGGTAGACAATGTCTCCAGCTCAGATACCATGCGATGATGCTGATGAATGAAGTAAGCGTGAAGATCCTGGGTGATATCGATATAGCGGACCTCTTCGTGGAAAAAAATGAGGGGGAAGTTCTCGCGCAGGGCAAGCTCCTTCATTTTATCGAACGGCTGCTTGGCGTATTGGCCAAGCTCAACGCATAGACCCGACGCGCCGCTGTCGATAAGCTGCTGCAGAAATGATATGCTAAGCGCTTCGTCGTCATGCCAACCGATACCGGTGCACAGAATAAGCTCATGGCCGTTTAAGAGATGGCCGACTTGGGTTACTTCCATGATATGAACCCATTTTACAGTGCGGTTCAGCGCTTCCTCGCTGGCGATGGCTTCCGCTTTATGAAACAGAGGACGCTTCAAAATTTCTTTTACCGTAAGCTGCAGCACCGTCTTTACCATAGGCAGTCACCGTCCATATCGGATTTGTAACGCTTTTTTACGATTATACAAGATGTCCG
The DNA here is from genome assembly GCA_035491515.1 of Candidatus Udaeobacter sp. GTDB lineage: Bacteria > Bacillota > Bacilli > Paenibacillales > Paenibacillaceae > Pristimantibacillus. Next base: position 9,230 of record DATJKM010000297.1, read on the forward strand.
ATTCATTGTGTGGAATATTTGTGTGATCGGGAGCTGATGGGAATGGTCATTGAACCAATTACATTGCAGGAAAAGCAATTAGGAGGCGGATTGTGATGGAGATAGGTGTTCCCAAAGAGCTGAAGAGTCAAGAAAATCGTATCGCCATTACTCCGGGCGGCGCTCATGAGCTAATTCGTAACGGGCATCAGGTATTTGTGGAAAGCGGAGCGGGGATTGGCTCCGGAATAACCGATGCGGAGTTTCAAGCAGCCGGGGCTGTTATCGTACCCTATCCGGAGGATGCGTGGAGCAGGCAGCTTGTGCTAAAGGTGAAGGAGCCTTTGAAAGAGGAATTCCGGTATTTTCACGAAAAGCTGTTATTGTTTACGTATCTGCATCTGGCTGCTGAGCCGGAGCTGACGGAGGCGCTCATCCGCAATAAGGTGACAGCAATAGCTTACGAAACGGTCCAGTTAGCTAGCGGCCAGCTGCCGCTATTGACGCCTATGAGCGATATTGCAGGACGCATGGCGGCGCAGATTGGAGCTCAATTTCTGGAGAAGACGCATGGCGGACAAGGAATATTGCTTGGCGGCGTTCCAGGTGTCAGAAAGGGCAAAGTTACGATTATAGGCGGGGGCGTTGTCGGAACTGGCGCCGCCTTGATTGCCGCCGGGTTAGGCGCAGATGTGACGATTATGGATACCGATGCCAATCGTCTTCGTTACTTAGACGAACACTTTGCCGGACGAGTCCATACGCTCGCATCATCATCGAATCAAGTGCATGATGCGGTAGCTGTATCCGACTTGGTTATCGGCGCGGTGCTTATTCCGGGAGCGCGAGCGCCAAAGCTGGTGGAGGAAGCTGCCGTGAGCGCCATGCGCAGCGGGTCGGTCATCGTGGATGTGGCTATCGATCAAGGCGGCATATTCGAGACCGTTGACCGAATTACGACGCATGCTTCACCTGTTTATGAGAAACACGGCGTTCTTCATTACGCGGTTGCAAATATGCCTGGAGCCGTGCCGCAAACCGCAACGGCAGCTTTAACGAATGCAACCTTGCCTTATGTGCTCTCACTTGCAAATACTGGATTGACGGCGGCGCTGTTTAACGATGCTGCTTTAAGCAAAGGGGTAAATACGATGGCGGGCTATGTCACATACGAGGCTGTTGCCAAAGCACATGGACTGGTCTACAAAAAGCTGAATGAATGCCTGCAGTCGATATCGGCATGATGAACAAGAAGGAATCCTATCAAAATAGATGAAAATGCCCCTGCGGCCCGCTGTGATTCAGCGCGTGCAGAGGCATTTTTTATTAAAGCAGAGCATTCCTTTTCTTAAGCATTAGGAAGAGGATTAGCGAGGTGACTGAGCAGAGCAGCGCGCAGCTCCCTATGAAAATATATCCGCCCTGCAGCCCGGCGATGAGACTGGCTTCTTCATGCCCGCCATAGGCAAACAGCTGCTTCGTCCATTCCGTAATGGCGCCTATTGCCAGGTTGCCGATTACGCCGGCAATGCCCATTAAGGTAACGGTAAAGGTGATGGCCGTATCGGCGTTGTTCATGTAACGCCTCGCAAGCAAGGCCATTACAGTCGGATAGATGGGTGCGATGCCGACGCCTGCCAGCGCAAATAGAAAGGCACCTGGCTCGCCTATAATAATCGCGGCAATTGAGCATATACCGGAGAATGCCGATAACAGAATGAGAGACTTGGTATAACCGATTTTATCGGTGATTGGACCGAGAACCAGCCGGGCAAGCATAAAGCAAAAGAAAAACGCGGATAGCATTTTGGCCGATGCGTCGCCGCTCCAGCCATACGCCTTCTCCAAAAAGTTTACGAGCCAGCCGCCGATGGCGAGCTCCGATATGACGCCGAATGACAGCACCGCTACGATGACCCAGGCGATCTTATCCCGCGCATATTCCTTTAGCGATATTCGTTCCTCATGCTTTTCTTCATCACTCGTATACCGGGCGAACAGTCCGGGCAGCAACGGCAGAATGGAAAGCGCGAGCATGAGCATATACATCCCGCGCCAGCCAAGCGCGGAGCCAAATAACGGAACACCCATCAAAGATGCAGCGATAATTGGCGCGAAGGTCGAGCTAAGCCCGTAAAAAAAATGCGCGAGATTCATCATGGTACCCGTGTTTTTGATAAAGATTCTGGCAGCTAGTATGGCGAGAGCGATTTCCAGTATCCCGTTGCCTACGTACATCAGGAAGTAGGCGGAGGAGAGAGAGGTGTAATTGGCAGCAAAATACATACATACACCCGATATGACCATGGAGCCGAAAGCTAGCGAGAGCGTCAGCTTCATGCCTGCTTTGCGGGCTAGCCAGCCGGTAAAGCTGCATGCCAGCAAATACCCAAGGGAGTTAAAGGCCAGCAAAATTCCAACCTGCAGCTCATCGAGCGCAAGATCAGCCTGCATCCTGGGGAGCGCAGGTCCCTTTATATTTTCCGAAAAGCCAAAAATGAGAAAGCCTCCAAATACGACGATAAGCAGCAGTATGTAGTTTTTGGATAAAGTGGCAGTTAGACGAGACAAGGTTTGTTGACCTCCACAAATATAATTATAATAGTAGCAGCTGCTAGTGACCGGTGCTTGAACCGCTCTTAACTTTAACTTGAATTCCAGCGCTGCGCAAGGCGCGATGAAAGCTGTAACAGCTGTACTATGCGCGGCGCCGAAACGAATGGTAATATAAATGATAGAATTACAGGCTGATAGACTAGAGTATCGATGAGCCGGGAAGGGATGTTTGGAACGAATGAAGCTATTTCATACCGCGGACTGGCATTTGGGCAAGCTTGTTCAAGGCGTATATATGACGGAAGACCAGCGCTACGTGCTGCAGCAGCTGCTGCAAGCGATAGAAGCGGAGCGGCCGGATGCCGTTATTATAGCAGGAGATCTCTATGATCGCGCTGTTCCGCCGACCGAAGCGGTTGAGCTGCTCGACGAGCTTCTTGCACGGATCGTAATCGATTTGAATACACCGGTTCTTGCTATATCGGGTAATCATGACAGCCCGGACCGGATTAATTTCGGCACAAAATTAATGGAAAGCCGCGGGCTCCATCTGGCCGGTCAGCTGAAGAAGGAGCTAAAGCCCGTCGTGCTTCGGGATGCGTATGGGGAGGTGCATTTCCATCTCGTGCCCTACGCTGATCCGGCTCAGGCTCGGTATTTGCTCGGCGATGACTCCATACGTACGCATGATGATGCTATGCGCGTAATAACTTCAAAGCTTGAGCTGGTCATGGATCCAGCCGCTAGGCATGTGTTCGTTGGGCATGCTTTCGTCACGGCGACAGGAGAGCCCGGGCTAAATACGAGCGACTCCGAACGGCCCTTGTCGGTTGGCGGCGCTGAGCACGTGAGCGCAGCATATTTTGAAAAATTTCATTACACAGCGCTCGGTCATTTGCATCAGGCGCATTTCGTTCGGGACAATACGATAAGATATGCCGGCTCGCCGCTAAAATATTCGATATCAGAGGAAAACCATGCGAAGGGCTATTTCGTTATTGAGCTTGATGAGGCTGGCGGTGTGGCGGTAGAGAAACGCGAGCTGCAGCCGCTGCGGAACATGCGCCGGGTAGCGGCTTCTATCGAGGAGCTGGAGAAGCATCCGGTTAACGAGGATTATGTGTTTGTCACGCTGCTTAACGATAATCCCGTTTTGTTTCCTATGGAGAAGGTACGGGCAGTTTATCCGAATGCGCTCCATGTGGAGCGCCGGCCATCGCTCTCCGGCAGCTTGAGCGGGGAGGGCCAGTCTGCGGAAGCAGCCGGCAGTGCGGGAAGGCGGGAGGCTGACCCGATCGAGCTTTTTGCAGCTTTTTATCAGGAGATAAAAGGACAACCGCTAACCGATGCGAAAAAACGGCTGTTTGCGGATACGTATGCGGAGCTGCTGCGTGAGGAAGGAGGCGCCGTATGAGGCCGATTAAGCTAACGATGACGGCTTTCGGTTCCTATCGAGATACCGAAACGATTGATTTTAGCCTGCTGGAGCATCGTAGATTGTTCGTAATATCGGGAAATACGGGAGCCGGCAAGACATCGATATTCGATGCGATTTGCTATGCTTTTTACGGGACGGCTAGCGGTGAGGACCGCTCTGATTCCCGTATGCTGCGCAGTCATTTTGCCGCTGAGGATACGCATACTTGCGTCATATTCGATTTTGCGGTAGGGCGCAGAAGCTATTTGGTTATCAGGCAAATGCCTCACCGCAAGGCAGGCAACAAAAGCGAGACGGGCGGCAAGGCAGAGCTGTACGAAACGACTAGCGGCGAAGCTATTCCAGCGGTGGATCGTTTTATTGTCTCCGATGTGAACGCTAAGCTCGAACAAATTATCGGATTGACCAAGGAGCAGTTTAGTCAGATCGTCATGCTGCCGCAGGGAGAATTTCGCAAGCTGCTGACCTCCGACACCGATAATAAGGAAGAGATATTGCGGCGAATATTCCGCACGGAGCTATATGAACGGCTGGAGAACCGTTTTCAACAAAAAAATCGCGGTTTGCAGGACCAGCTTAAGGAAGCGAAGGCCACGGCGAATGCATATATGAAGCAGGTGCAGGAGGCGCTCCCTGAACGGGCGGACAGCGAGCTGTCCCGCACGTTCAAGCAGGAAGTATTTAATGCGGCCCAAGTGACTGAGGCGCTGGAGCTGGAGTTTGAATTTTACAGGCAGCTGGCGGAACAAGCGGAGGAGCAGAAAGAAGCGCTCTCGGTTCTGCTGGAGGAACAGGAGGCGCAGCTGCGACTAGCTATGGCGCTAAATAGCAAGCATGAGGAGCAGGAAAGGAAGCTTGCTCAGCAGGAGCAGCTTGATGGACAGAAGGAGGACTATGCGGCCTTGGAGCAGCAGCTTGCGCTTGCGGAGAAGGCTAGGCATCTGACACCTTATATGGAGCTCGCTGAGCGGACAAGCGCCGACGAAACCGCAAAGCGGAACCAGCTTGCTGTAAGGCGCGATGAACTTGAGATTGCCCAGCGTGAGCATGCGCTTGCTGCTGAACGATATACGGTAGAGGAGCAGCGCGAGGAGGAACGGCGCGAGGCCGAGCGCGAGTTAAGCAGGCTGATGGAGATGGCTCCAGTCGTGAAGACGCTCGCTGGTCAGCAGAAAGAGATCGACAAGCTGGTGCAGGCAGAGAAGGACTGCACGGCTAAGCTGCTGGCTTCGGATGCCGCGCTTGTGCAGCTGCGCGAAACGAAGCAGACTGCCAATGTTCAAGTCAAGGAAATGGAGCTTCAAACGGCTGAATTAGCGGATAAGCTGGACAAGATGCGCCTTGTGGAGCAGCAGGGGAAGCAGCTGAAGCGGTTAGTAGATGTGGAGAAGGAAATGACGCGTTTTGCCAAGCTCGAGGTTGAATTTGCTCAGTCGCTCGCCAAAGCGAAGGACGAGCATGACCGGCTTGAGGCTTCCTGGATCGAAGGACAAGCATCGCTGCTAGCCGCTCATTTGCATGACGGCCTGCCTTGTCCAGTATGCGGCAGCGAGGAGCATCCTATTAAAGCGGTCATGAACGCCGAAGTACCTTCCCGGGAACGGCTGCTGGAGACTAAGGCGCAGCTAAGCGCTGTGGAGCGTGAATGGCATGAAGCACGCGCGCAAGCGGCGGCTGCAAAAGCGACTCGTGAAGACGGGGAGCGGGAGCTGGCTGAATTCGGCTTGCAGGCTGTGAGGCTGGAGGAGCAAAGAGCACAGCTGCTGCAGCAATGGCGCATACTTAAAGAAGAGACGGATAAGCTTCTGCATAAGTCGAAGCAGCTTCCGGAGCTCAAGCAGCTGATCGAGCAGCAGGAGCAGCTGTTTGAGAAGCAGCTGCTTGTGAAGGAACAGCTGCAGCAAGAGCAGCAGCGGTTAATCATTGAGCGGACTTCGCAGCAATCGGCGCTGCAGAAGGAGCTGGACCGCATTCCGGAGACGCTACGTTCGCCGGAGCGGCTGACAGCTAAGCTTAATGAGCAGCAAGCAGCCTCTGACAGGCTGGCTGCAGCTTGGAAGTCCGTTCAGGAACAGCTTCAAAGGATGACTGCGAAGCTGGCCGAGCAGAAGGCCTATGTGGATCAAGCGGAGAGTCAGCTTGCGGAGGCGGAAATCAATAAGCAGCTTGCAGAGCAGCGGCTGCTGGCGGAGCTTCTGAAAGCAGGCTTTGAAACGGTTCAGCAATATCGTAATGCAGCACTGTCAGAAACCGCAAGTGATCTTCTTAAGCAGGACATTACTGCCTATCGCTCGGCGGTTACGCTGTTAATGCAGCAGCTAGCGGAGCTTCAAACCGAGCTTGCCGGCAGGCCGAGAGCCGATCTTGCCCAGCTTCAGGAGCGGCTTGCTGCATTGAAGCAGCAGCTCGCGCAAATGATTAATGCCGCTCAAACGGCGCTGCGCACCGGTCAAGTGGCTCAGCGCTTGTCGGCCTCTATCGGAAAGGCTAACGAGCAGGTGAAGGAGCTTGAAGCGAAGCTTGAGGAAGTCATGGACATCTTCCAAATGCTGAAGGGCGATAACGCGCTCAAAATTTCGTTCGAGCGTTATATTCTTATCGAGTTTTTGGAGCAAATTTTGTTTGCAGCCAATGCGCGGCTGCGCGACTTGTCGAATGGCCAGTTTTCCTTGCAAAGAAGCGACCGCCTTGAAAATCGGGGGAAACAGAGCGGTCTCGGGCTCGATGTCTATGACGCTTATACGGGTCAAAACCGTGATGTGAAGTCGTTATCCGGCGGCGAGAAGTTTAATGCGTCTCTTTGTCTGGCGCTCGGAATGACGGATGTCATTCAGTCCCATTTGGGCGGAGTGACGATCGAAATGATGTTCATTGACGAAGGCTTTGGCTCGCTGGATGAGGAATCGCTGCAGAAGGCGATTACCGCGCTCGTTGATTTGCAGAAGGCGGGAAGAATGATCGGTGTGATATCCCACGTGCAGGAGCTGAAGGATGCATTCCCGGCTTGCCTTGAGGTTAATAAGACGAGGGAAGGCTTCAGCCGTACTCGAATTACAGTGAAGTAGGCGGAAGGAACAAAAAAAGTCTGCTTCAAGCACGCCATTTGAGGCCGAAGCAGACTTTCAACATTATGGTTTAAACGGCGACGTTAGAAGCAATGGCAGCTGCGCCTGCAAAAAACAATCCGATACCGCCTACAAAGGCGAGAACGTTCAGCACGATGCCGATAACGCTGAACAATTTGCGGCGTTTGCTGGAGAATGCGCCGATAATTGCCAATATAAGGCCGACAAGCGAGAGCAGACCTGCTCCGAAGATGCTGAAAACGGCCACCATAACAGAAACCAGCACTTCTTCTCCAAGCGCTTCGATAGATTCTTGAAATGCTGCTGTATCTGACGGGTCAGCTATGGTCAGGTCGGTATTTGCGATTTGATCAACGAATGAGGAGCCTGAGACGAAAGCAATTATAAGCAATACGACTGATAGTAAGCCAATGATGAAGGATGCTATGCCTAGTCCAGACTGCTTCTTCGGACCTTCTTGAACGGCAAGCTCGTTTGAGAAGACCGGTCTAGCTGCATAAGGGTCATCAGGGGAAAGATTGTTGGCTTCATTTCTCGGTTCATTATCCATTTAGATCGTCTCCTTTACTAATTACGGTAAAATTATACACAATTTTGAAAGGAATGAAAACCACATGTTTCCAAAATATTTTGCAATTGGTGCCATAAACGCTGCGATTGCGATCGCGCTGGGTGCCTTCGGGGCACACGGATTGGAGAAGCATTTGTCAGACCATTACATTGAAATTTTTGAAACGGGCGTTCGATATCATATGTACAGTGCCCTGGGACTTATGCTCATTGCCTTGTTCGCCAAGCAAATCGGAGCAAGTAAGCTGGCATTGAACGGAGGACGTCTTATAGTTGCAGGAATCGTGCTTTTTAGCGGCAGCCTCTATGTGCTCTCGCTTAGCGGCGAAAGCAAGCTGGGCATTATTACCCCTTTTGGCGGCGTGGCACTTCTTGCCGGCTGGGCATGTGTTATCGTTGCAGCATTCAAAAAAGCATAATTATCAGGTTAAAAAATATGTCATAAATTGCGTTGGCGGCAGAATAAGTTGTAAAGTAACAAAAAAATAATTAACTTTAGTAAATATTTCTATACCGGAACGGATACATCGTTTATAATTAAATGAACACTTACTTGACTCGAAAAAGAGGAAGGACGTTTGTGCGTGACGAAACGGATGGATGGTTTTCCTGAAAGTAGCAAGAGACAGCCGCTCATGCAATCTTTGAACGGATCGTTGTTCATTAGCATTCTGCTAACAGCGCTCGCATCGGTTTGGATCATCGTATCTTGTTTATTGATTTCTAACTCGATGTACCAATGGACCGCCGCCGCCATAGCCGCATCGTTATTCGTAACCGCAATAATCGTTTATATAAAACGCAATGAGAATTTCAACTTCCAAAACTATCATACAGCAATCGTTGAAACCTTGCTTCGCTCAGACGCCGTCCCGCTTGCAGTATTGGATAGAAGCGGGTTCGTGCTCGAGATGAACGATGCGTCGAGCCGCATTCTAGGGTACAGCCGCACTGAGCTTATCGGAGCGCCGATATCACGACTGCTCGAACCCGCCAGCCGCCAATCGCTCCATGAAACGTTTGAGCAGGCGCTCCTCGGAGAAACGAAGCAGACGAACATTAACATTACGCATGGTTCCGGTTTCCCGTTTGAGCTTCAAGTCATTTGCTCTCCGATGATGCAAGATGATGAAGTCATCGGTATCGTATTAATAAGTCAGGATTTAAGCGATAGGAAACGGAATGTTGAACGGATTCGCTACATGGCTTATTACGACGACATGACCGGCTTGCCGAACCGGACATTGTTTCAAATCAAGCTGACCGAGACGCTGGCAAGAGCCAAGGAAGAAGAGCGTGTCGTCGGGATATGTTATTTGGATCTGGACCGCTTTAAGCTGGTTAACACATCTTTCGGACGCGAGTCGGGCGATATTCTTCTGATGCAGGTCGCCGAGCGACT
>DATJKM010000298.1:0-12773 GCA_035491515.1 Candidatus Udaeobacter sp.
TGCAAACAAGAAAGTAAGCGAGCAAGCTGTGTTTATGCAGGGAGTTAGCGGCAATGAAACAGAGGTTATGCTGCAGCTCTATCAGACTGAATTAAGAAAGTATGAAGCGTACGGTATTCGCAATGCGTATCTCGGGGGAGCCGTTATGTCCTTATTATTTATGCTATCCCTCCTGCTGCTGCGTAAGAAGCCGTTGCCGGAACCTGCTATGAAATAGGGTAATTCCAAATTGGGAGGTCTACATGTCAACCTATTCAAATGTTTTGAAGCTCGGATCTGAGCTTGGAATCGATCCGGTAGGGAGCATAATCGCATCCGCTAAGTCGGTATTTCGCCTTGAAGCGGATGTGCAGAATGAAATCAAGCTGCAGCTAATCAAGGATAGTTTCACCTTCCATTATGAGAACAATGCTTTATATAAGAAAGTTTGTATGGAGAAACAGGTTTCTCCGGAAGACATTCAAAGTACCTGCGATCTTGTGAAAATTCCGACGATTGCGATCGCAAAGTTTAAGGACGTAAACGCTCATCTGCTGCTGACCAAGCCGATTACCGAGCTTCAGCATGAGCTGCGGAGCACCGGAACAAGCGGCATTCCGAGTATTTCCCGGCGCGACGAACAGACTTTGACCCGGAGCGTGCACAGCATTTATGCCATGTTCCGGGAAATGTTCGGATTTTTTGGAGGCGGTGCGATCTTTCTGGCACCGTCTGCCGAGGATATGCCGGAGATGGGGCTTGTCAAGCTCGTCAATATGTTCTCCGGTCTCCTTGATTCGAGCAGGTTCTTTGTCCATGATTCTTCCTTCGATCCGCAGAGTGTGCTTGATCAGCTGGAGAAGTGGAAGCATGTTCATACGCGCCATATTATAGGTCCGCCGTTTCTAGTGGAGCGGCTGGTTCAATATGCGGCCGGGCAGCAAACACCGATTAAGCTGGACCGGCAGTCCAAAATTATTACGCTTGGCGGATGGAAGAGCTTCACGGGCCGTGAGATCGACCGGCTGGAGTTCAACAGGGAAACGGCTGCGGTTTTCGGAATTCAAGAAGATCAGGTCCGCGACATGTTCGGATTAGTAGAGACCAACTTTATGGCCATTGACTGCGAGGAGCATGCCAAGCATGTGCCGCCGTGGGTTCATTTCTCCGTCAGGGATATGGATCATCCCGAGCGGGAGGCAGCGCCTGGGGAACCGGGCCGGTTGGCTGTATATGATCCTTCTTCGCTTGCCTATCCCGGTTTTATTATGACGGAGGATCTGGTGTATGTGAGTGAGTGCGGCTGCGGCCGGCATGGCCAAACGGTTCATTATATGTATCGCATTAAAGGAGCCGAGATTGGCTGCTGCGCGATCAATTTGGAGAAATATATGTCGGACAAGGAAGCAAGAGTTACGCAGTGCCCGATTGGTTAGGTCGGTTAAATCAAGAGAAGAGTGGTGGGTAGCATGTACAACGCAATCATCTCCGAGCATTTTATGAGTCCCCGGAATATCGGAGAGCTTGAGATGCCGGATGAGCGGATCAAGATTGGCAACCCAATCTGTGGAGATACGATTCATGTGGGGATCGAATTAAAGGAAGATCTGATTTTTGATATTAAATATAAAGCATATGGCTGTGCGGCGTCTATCGCGACCGCCAGCATTTTTAGCGAATACGTGAAAGGGAAGACGCTGCAGCAGATCAGGGATACTCCGCTGGCTGACAAAGAAACGATGCTAGGCGAGCTTGAACCGAATCAGATGCATTGTTATGAGATCTTATTGGAGTTATTCCATTCTATGTGTCTTGTTAAAGCGGTGTAGAAGATGGACGGCACATATTTCGATTATAACGCGACAACGCCAATCGATCCTTCTGTGTCCCATGCCATGATTGAACATCTTTCTTTGTACGGAAATCCGTCCAGCAACCATCAGATCGGACGGTCAGCCAGAACTGCTGTACAAGAAGCCAGAGAGCAAGCGGCTGCCCTGCTTAACTGCAATGCCAGCGAGCTTCATTTCACTTCCGGGGGAAGCGAAAGCAATAATTGGGCGGTAAAAGGCTGGTTATCGCAGTGGAAGGGGACAAGGCCGCATGTGATCACCACATCGATCGAGCATTCCTCGGTGCTGGAGGTTTTTCAATATGCAGCCCGTGAGTGGGGGGCCCAGGTAACCTATCTGCCGGTGAATGCTGAGGGATATGTATGTCCTGAAGCTGTGGCTGAAGCCTTGCGGGAAGAGACGAGGATGATTAGTATCATGCTCGCCAATAACGAATTAGGCACCATTCAGCCGATTCGGGAAATTGCCCGTATTGCACGCTCCAATCATATTTTCATGCATACCGATGCTGTGCAGGCAGTCGGGAAAATCAGCGTTGATGTACAGGAGCTGGGCGTACATGCGCTTTCCTTTTCCGCGCATAAATTTTATGGGCCTAAAGGGGTAGGCGGGATTTATTTGAGCAGCGGCTATCAGCTGGAGCCCCTCGTTCATGGCGGCGGTCAAGAATCCGGCTTGCGCAGCGGGACGGAGAATGTGCTATCGCTGATCGGACTCCGCGAAGCGTGCCGGCTTGCGCGTGCGGAGACGGCTGAAACGGCACAGCGATTGGCTGGATATAAGCTATTGCTGGAGAAGAGGCTGAAGAAGCTGTCGTCGCAAATCCGGATAAACGGATCGATGGACCCGGGCCGAACGCTGTCCAATACGATGAATATCCAAATACCGAATATTAGAGGAGAAGCGCTGGCGGCTTATCTCGATCATCGCTTCGGAATCGCGGTTTCAGTCGGCTCGGCATGCAGCTCCAACCAGGAGAAGAAGCTCTCCGGCGTGTTGATGGCGACGGGGCTTACGGAAGCGGAAATTCAGACTTCCATTAGAATCAGTATGGGAAAATTCACTAGAAGAGAGGATTTGGATTACTTCATTGAATCAATCGAACAGGCGCTGGAGCATTTCTATCGGTTAATGCCGGCCTGACTTACCTATCGAAAGGAGTTCAGCGATGAATATTAAGTTTCAAACGTTCTCTAAGGAAAATATTATCGAGCTTTTGAAGGTGAAGGTGTTAATCGGAAATTTGCAGCTGCAAGACATTAAGCCGGAGGATATCGCCGATGATGCGCCATTGTTCGGGGATGGGCTCGGGCTTGAATCCATCGACGCCTTCTACATTGCCGGCGGAATACAAGAAAGCTTCGGTGTCGTTATTGACCGGACAAAGCTGCATCAATTGAAAAATCATTTTCAGTCTGTAAACACGCTGGCAGCCTATGTATCCGAGCTTCTTGGAGAACGTTATGCCAAGCAAGGTGGAACCGAATGAGTGTTGAAACGCAGCAGCACACTTTTTTTAGCAACCTGGTGGATTTATTGCAATACCGCGCCGTTGTTCAACCGGATTTGAAGCTGTACACGTACTTAACGGATGGTGAAGAGCAAGCTGTCTCCATTACGGCGTCGGAGTTAAGCAAGCGGGCAATGGCTGTCGCAGCAGCCATGAATGGGGAGGGAAAGCGGCACGTGGCGGCCCTGCTGCTCTATCCGCCCGGAATTGACTTCGTTGTCGGGTTTATGGGCTGCCTGTATGCCGGCGTAATCGCTATACCCGCTTATCCCCCTCATTTTCGCAGACCTACCCCGAGGCTGGATAGCATCATCACAGACTCGGGTGCAACCATTGCTCTGACGACCGAGAGCATGATGATGGATATCCAAGCGCATTTGGATCCTTCTTCCCGTATCTCTCATCTTAACTTGCTGGCTACTGATCGTCTTAAAGGTATGAATCAATATGCATGCGCCCCCTGCTCAGGCAATAAGCTGGCCTTTCTGCAGTATACATCAGGATCTACGGGCAATCCGAAGGGCGTGATGGTGACACATGGCAATCTCATTCATAATATGTCGCTAATCGCTGCCTATTTTCGGTTATCTCCACAAACTAAAATTGTAAACTGGCTTCCCGCTTACCACGATATGGGCTTGATCGGACAATTATTAATGTCGTTAATGCTTGGCTGCGAACTTGTCTACATGTCGCCTGTAAACTTCATGCAGAAGCCGATACGCTGGCTCAAGGCGATAACCCGGTATGGCGCTACGTACAGCGGAGCCCCGAACTTTGCGTATGAGCTCTGCGTGAACAAATTTAATCCGGGTACGGACAGCGATATCGATCTGAGCAGCTGGGCGCTTGCTTTCAATGGCGCCGAGCCGGTTCGCGAGGATACGCTGCGCCGCTTTGTCGAGACATTCGCGCCATACGGCTTCCAAGCGAATAGCTTGGCACCTTCTTACGGTTTGGCGGAAGGCACTTTGTATGTAGCAGGCTGCAAGAGAGAGGAGCCGTACACCAGCTTATGGGTCCGTTCGGATCGTTTGGAACAAAACGAAGTGCTTGTGACCGAGGAGGGCGCTCCCGGATCGAGGCCGCTCGTCGCTTGCGGCATCATTGTACCGGAGCAGCGTACGCTGATCGTTAATCCGCAGTCCGGACAGCTGTGCGCTGAACAAGAAGTAGGTGAAATTTGGGTCAGCGGCCCGAGTGTCGCGCAGGGCTACTGGAACAATCCGGAAGCGACGGAGGAGGTATTTCAAGCGGCTCTGGCGGCATATCCGGGGGAGCGGTTTCTCCGTACGGGAGATTTGGGATTCATCCGGCAATCTGAGCTGTATATTACGGGGCGAATCAAGGATGTGATCATCATTGCCGGCCGGAATCATTACCCGCAGGATCTTGAGCTGACCGTGCAGAACTCCCATCCGGCTATTCGCAAGGAGTACATCGCCATGTTCCAAGCAGTCAAGGGGGATAAGGATATTGTTGTGGCAGTGGCGGAATTGAACAGGGAATACCGTCACCGTGCCAAGCATGATCCAGATACGGATTCGTTGAAGAAAGAAGTTCTGACGGCTGCTAGAGAGGCGTTAGCGGAAGCGCATGACCTGATGCTGGATGAGTTAATTCTGATTAAGACGGGGACGATTTCCAAAACTTCCAGCGGGAAAATTCAGCGGCGGTTGGCCAAAAGCCAGTATGATGAACAAAAACTTCAATGGTTGTAAGGGGAGCGGATGATGAATTCAATCAATGAATCAAACCGGATTCAAGAATGGCTGATCGAGGAAATAAAAGAGATGCTTAAGATGGAGAAGAGCGAGATCGACATTCATCAGTCATTCAGCAGCTTCGGACTCGACTCTGCAGCCATCATGATGCTCTCCGGTGAACTGGGCAGACTGCTGCAGCGGAAAATATCTCCGACTGTCTTCTGGGAGTTTACGTCTATTCATGCGCTAGCAGCTGCTCTCGAGGGGGAGAATGACCGCGATATGCCGGATACGGAGCGGGCAGCCCGTCAACCAAACGCTCATAACCGGGAGCCGATCGCCATCGTCGGCATGGGCTGCCGGTTTCCTGGAGCGAATGGGGTACGCAAGTATTGGGAGCTGCTCATTCAGGGCAAGGATGCCATAGCAGCCTATCCGGCGGACCGGCTTAAATTGAATGAGCCCGTTGTCGGTCGCGAAGGCGGTTATATCGAGGGGATTGACGGCTTCGATTATTCGTTCTTTAACCTTTCCTACCGCGAAGCCATACGTATGGATCCGCAGCAGCGTATTTTGTTAGAGGTGGTATGGGAAGCTTTCGAGGATGCGGGAATCCCTCCTTCCGATTGGGCAAATACGATGAGCGGCACATTTATCGGCATCTCCAACAATGATTACGGCAGGAAGGATTTGCAGGCCGAAGAGCCGCATATCTTCTCCTTAACCGGGAATGCCTTGAGTATTGCTGCGAACCGTCTTTCGTATCTTTATAATTTAAACGGCCCCAGCTTAGCTATCGACACAGCCTGCTCCTCCTCGCTTGCAGCCGTTCATATGGCATGCCAAAGCATTTGGTCAGGAGACTCCAAGCAGGCGGTCGCCGGAGGCGTCAATATTATTTTGACGGATGGTATTACGACCAGTTTATCCAATGCGGGGATGCTTGCGGCAGATGACCGCTGCAAAACCTTCGATGCGAAAGCGGACGGTTATGTAAGAGGAGAAGGCTGCGGGGCCATTCTTCTAAAGCCTTTGTCCAAAGCGATAGAGGACGGAAATGACATCTATTCGGTCATTCGTGGAAGTTCACTCAATCAGGATGGTCGGAGCAACGGAATAACCGCACCGAATCAGCACGCGCAGGAGAAGCTGCTTCAGGCCGCTTATACGCAAGCAGGGATTAAGTTTGATGACATTGGTTATATCGAGAGTCATGGAACGGGTACTTATTTGGGTGACCCTATCGAAGTTAAAGCGCTTGGAAACGTGGTGTCCGCGGGCAGAACGACTGCTGACGCTTATTTTCTGGGATCAGTCAAAACGAATATAGGGCATCTTGAGGCAGCAGCCGGAATTGCGGGCTTGATAAAAACCGCTTTGGTCCTAAAACACGGGATCATTCCGCCAAACCTGCATTTCGAGAAATGGAATGATGAGATCCCGCATGCGAAGTATGCCGTCCGTGTACCGGTGAAGTGCGAGACGCTGACGCCCGGATCATGCGCAGGCGTCAGCTCATTCGGCTTCGGCGGCACGAATGTTCATGTAGCTATGGGTCCTTCCATGGCTGAACAGTCATACGCAGCGCAGGAATTTGATGAGCAGCCGGAGCTGTTCGTATTGTCTGCACGCCGCAAGGAAGGGCTTTCCCGGCTGGCGGAACAATATATTTATATGATCCGCAGCGGGTACGCAGAGCAAGAATGGCAGCTAAGCGAGCTCTGCAGCAGCCTGTGGCAAGGGCGGCAGCATCACAGCCACCGGCTGGCGCTGGTCGCATCTTCTTTCGACGGGCTAGCCGATGGCTTGGAGTCGTTTCATACTGAGGCAGAGCATCCGGGCTTGAAGTATGGGAACGCCGTTCTATCGGAACAAGAGATCGCCTTCCGCTTTTCCGATGCAGGGTCTGATCAAGAAGCTTATGTGCAGCCGATTCAAGATCAGTCCTTTCAACAATCTTTTTCTGTCGTGAATCATATCGTTCAGATGCAGGGCGGTTTTCATTTGGAAGAGGAAAAGCAGCGCTCAGCATTTTATGTGTTTGCATGGCAGTATGCATTCGGCCAGATGCTTCGCGATTGGGGAATTGTTCCGAAGCTCTCTGCTGGTTCCGGGGTAGGGGCAATCACAGCTGCGGTCCTGAATGGAACGATTACACTAGTGGAAGCCGTTCAATGTCTAAAGCAAGGGGATTATTCGGCCGGGGATAGCTATGAGCTTGTACGGAGCGCTTCCGAATGCCTCATTTATATAGGTCCGTTGTCTACGCTCTCCGCCGAAGATGCGAACCGGCAATCGCACGCTTCCGGGTCCCGTAAAATCATCCTTGGTAACGGGCAGTCCAGGCTGGCGATACTGGGGCTTGCGGGGGAGTTATATGCAGCGGGCTTCCGTCCGAAGCTGTACGTGGATAAAGTCCGAACGCATATGCTTCCCGTCTATTCCTGGCATCACCAATCCTGCTGGAGAGCGACAGAAAAGCCGCAATCAAGCTCATTTGAATGCTTCTGTTAGCGAGGGGGGGATGAACTTGCTGACTAAGGATGTCATTGTGATTGGCGGAGGGCAAGCCGGTTTGGCTGCCGGTTACTATTTGCGGGAAGCGAACCGGGATTTTCTGATTTTAGATAAAGGAGAATACGTGGGCGAGAGTTGGAAAATTCGTTATGATTCGCTGCAATTATTCACGCCTCGCCGTTATAGCAGGCTTCCGGGCTTGCAGATGCAGGGAAACCCATGGGGCTATCCGCATAAAGACGAGATTGCCGATTACTTAGCGGAATATCAGAGTAAGTTCCGGCTTCCTGTTCAATTGCGAACGGAAGTGCGAAAGCTCGTTGTTCGGGATGGTCAGTTTTGCATCACGACTCCTGAAGGGGAGATGACGGCAAATCAGGTTGTCGTCACGACAGGACCTTTCCAAAGCCCTAATTATCCTCATTTCTGCAGCCAATTATCTTCGAAGATCATGCAGCTTCACACGGCCAATTACCAGAATCCCGGGCAGCTGCCGGGAAGCAGCGTGCTGGTTGTAGGAGCTGGCAATTCGGGCTCGCAAATCGCCTATGAGCTGTCCAAGACCAAGAAGGTATATTTGTCAGCGTCAGGCGCTATTCAATATTTACCTTACAGGGTACTGGGGAGAAGCTTGTTTTGGTGGTATGACAAAATCGGTCTGCTGCAGAAGGGACCGGAGACGCGGCTCGGTAAAAAGCTGATGGCCAAAAAGGACCCGTTATATGGCTTTGAGCTCAAAAAAGCGATTGCGCGGGGAGAGGTTTCTATCGTTCCGAGGGCGATAGGAGCAGAGGGAGAAAGCGTCATATTCGAAGACGGTTCCGACGTGCAGGTCAGCGCAGTCATCTGGGCGACAGGCTTCAAGCCGGATTACAGCTGGATAGACATACCCGAAGCTTTTGACGCGGATTCGGCCATCGCTCATGAACGAGGGGTCAGTACGTTGCCGGGCTTATATTATATTGGGCTTCCATGGCAATCGGCCCGCGGGTCGGCACTAATCGGATGGGTGCATCGCGACGCGGAATACATAGGGCAAGCGATAGAGCGTTACGGAGAACGGCAGCGGGAACAAGGGCTGTATTATGACAATTTTGCTTCAATGACGCAATAGGCAGCTTGCCGGCTTCCTTTCTTATAAACCCGAAAGATAAACACTTTGAGAAAAGTGCCCGTCTTTCGGGTCTTTTTCGTTTATAGATGGAAGGGCGGATTTTGTTCCAAGATAAGTAAAAATGTGGTAATCTATTGAGTTAGTTGATTCCATAGGGAAAGGTCGTGGTGGAAATTGATCAGTACAGCGTTTTTACTCGTACTCAGTTCCGGGTTTCTTCATTCGATCTGGAATTTATATACGAAAAAAAGCATAAACAAGAATGTTTTTCTTTGGTTTTGCCAGCTTGTAGCGATTCTTATACTCATGCCGTGGGCTATTATGGAATGGGGCAATACTTCAATACAAAGTACAGGTTGGTGGGTCATACTTCTATCTATTTTCCTTCACGGACTGTATACCATTTTACTCGCGGCTGCCTATTCAGTAGGAGACTTGTCGCAGGTATATCCGATTATGAGAGGAACTAGCCCATTATTAGTACCCTTGCTTGGAGTAACCTTACTGAACGAAAAGCTAACTTTATTAGGTTGGATAGGTGTTGTTTCCATTGTCGCGGGAATTGCTTTACTGAGTAACATAAAGTTTAAGCGAAGCGAATCATCATCGTTAAAAGCTCCTTTGCTCGCATTGGCGGTGGGAATATGCATAACCAGCTATATTGTGGTAGATAAAATTGCATTGAATTATGTTTCAGCAGTCGTATTAAACGAAATAACAACCATCGGCAATTTGCTGGCTCTTTCGTGGGCCGCTTTTAAATCAGGAGGTATGCAGAAGGAACTAAAGATCAACTGGAAGTTCATGTTGCTATGCGGGCTTATCGCACCCGGTGGGTACCTTCTGTTCTTGTTTGCTCTAACTCTCGGTCCTGTAGCACAGCTCGCTCCCATGAGGGAAATCGGGACTGTGTTCGGAGCGCTTATGGGGATCTTTATTTTACGCGAAACACAAGGTGCAAGGCGATTATTTTCATCACTCTTAATTACATTGGGAGTCATTATATTAGGAGTGTGGGGTTAGTTTAGAGCAGCGCTACATCCATGGACAAAATCATTCTTTTCAATGAAAAGGATAATTATATGGCAAATTCATTTTCTAATAAGAAAAAAATTCATGGTTGGAAACGTAGAATCAAGCAATTTGAGATCCTTCGGACTTACAATGTCGATACCTACACGGAGGTAAAATGAAGATCTGTTTACAAGCATTCAAAGCGGTACAATAGTTCAAAAGCGGATAGCTGGGATTATTACTGCTGTCCGCTCATCAATTCAAACTGATTATTGTGCTACTCAATTGATGCTGTCCAGAATCCTGGTGTGGTTGTTTTACTCATGTATGATGTTTATTCGTGACTATTGATGCATCGCAAGCAGGAAAGTTAACAAAATGTCTGCGGATGGATTTACGATTTACTTAGAAAAATTTGGTCTTTAAACAACTTTCCCCCGGATGCTATAATACTGAATTAGATATTTGCCTATATTTCCTACCCTACATCACGAGGAGACACGTAGAACGAAAATGAAAATGAAAATGAAACAGCTGCTTTCCATTTTTTTAGTCATCTCGCTTTTTATACAATTGCAACCGCTTGTTCATGCAGATGAGGACATTGATTTTAACGAGATGTTTGCAGGCGCGATCGTTTTGTCGATTGGCAGCACGAATGCGATAAGCGATAATACCGACCTGATGATCGACGAGAATAACTTCAGAATTACGCCTTTTATAAAAAATCAAACTACGCTGGTTCCGCTTCGGTTTATTAGCGAGAACATGGGGGCCAGCGTAGCCTGGGAAGCGAAATCATCCACAGCTACGATCACCAAAGGAAGCAAAAAAATACAGATTACGTTAGGCAGCAGCAAGCTCAAAATAAACGGCCTTTCTTATCCGCTGGCTGCCCCTGCACAATATAAAGAGGGAAGAGTCTTCGTGCCGCTGCGCGTTATAAGCGAAGCCTTCGGGAAAAAGGTATTTTATGAGCGCGGTATTATCGTAATCAGCGACCTGGTTATGCCACAGCTTGGTCAAAATACGGAGCTTATTGATTATTTGCGTTTCGTTCTCGCTCCTTTTGGTAAAGACCCTTATACAGGCCGGACGTTATCCGTTGAACAGATCGCGAAGCTGGAACAAAGCGTTGTTCTTCTCGAATCCTTCGATCGTGAAGGTGCTTCCCTTGGCTTCGGTACCGCATTTGCGGTCGGGTACGGATTATTTTTGACGAATTACCACGTCATAGCCGATTCCAGCAGCTATTTGATCCAGACTGGCCAAGACCGTTATTACGACGTGGATGGCGTCGTCGCTTATAGTGAAGAAGCAGATTTGGCGATCGTCAAAACAAGCATACGAACGAACATCCCGCCGCTGCGGATCGGTTCTTCGTTAAAGCTTGCCAAAGGTCAAGAAATCGTTGCGATCGGAAACCCGGAAGGGCTGCAAAATACCGTCTCGACAGGCATCGTCAGCGGTATAAGAACAATGGGCGCGGACCGTCTCATTCAAATAACGGCACCGATTACAAACGGAAGCTCCGGCGGTCCGTTGTTTAATAGGATAGGCGAGGTCATCGGCATTAATACGATGGGAGCAGAGCAGGGGAGTTTGAATTTCTCCGTCCCGATTGAGTACGCCGGCTCATGGATTTCGGTTTATTCGAAAAAAAGCTTCGCTAACATCCAAGTTTTGAATCAGGACCAATTCAGGGAGCAGGAGCCAACTGAGCCGGAGCAGCAGCCGGATGAAGTGACTGAGCCTCCTACGCCAACCGAGCCAACCGAAGAGCCGTCAACGATACCGGTAACTCCGGAAGAGAATGTTCACTCGTTGCCTTTTATCGTAAGGGAAGCGGTTGTTGATCCGGCTAAGCCGATCGTATATGCGGTTAACGAAAGCGAATCGAGAATCGTTGCTTACAATTACAGTGAGAATAAGAGCACAGCTGTCTCGGAAATATTCAACAGACCGCCTCAGAAGCTGTATTATGCGAATGGGGAGCTTTACGCCATTATAGCCAATACGGATTACAGCCCTTACCGATTTGACGATAAGCAAGGGGGGAAAGTCGTCGTATTTGATCCTGCTACATTGCAGGTGAAGGATCAGTGGAATGTGCGCATTGATCCGTACGATATGGCCGTTGACCGGAAAGGTCATGTATACATTGCATCCGGATCAGGACAATGGACGAATATCATCAGCTATGACCGCCAGACGAAAGCGGAGCTGTCGGCAGCGACCATTAGAAACGCAAGCACGATCGCGCTTCACCCCGCCGAGGATCGGATCTATGCGGTCAATTCGGATTCGAGTCCGCGCGATATGGAAATGTTTTCGCTGAATGAAGGGAAAATTACAGCTGGCTATAACTCCCCTTATCATGGGGAATATGAGCTGTCTACGATGATCGGCTTAACGCCGGACGGCCAGTACTTATTAAATGGTTACGGCGGCGTATTTACAGCAACGAACAATAGAGAAAGCAATATGCAGCATACCGGTGAAATTAACTCGTTTGATGTAATGACTAGCGATCCTGTCCACAAGGATTTGTTTTTTACAGGCAAGGGTCAAACCATCAGCCAATATGATACGGCGACCCTTAAAGTGACGCAAAATTTTAGAACAAAGGGTACGTTAATCGAGCTACTGCAGACAGGGAACAAATTGGTTGCCATTACGAAGGTTAGCAGCGCTGGAGCACCTATGCCGCAATATGCGGTTGAAGAGATCTTATAAGAGCGAAGGAACGAGCAGAAGAAAGTGATCTGCTCGTTTTCTTTTGCCTACATTTGCTCTCAGGAAGGTAAGGTAAAGCAACTTTTTTTATAAAAAGCAGGAGGTGAGAAACTCATCTATTAAAGATCTGCTGGTTTTCCGATGCCGGGAAATTGATACCGACGGCTCAAATCACTTACTCTGGACAGTTAAAAAAGCAGCTCCCGATAGATGACTTTTTCGAAGAGCTAAAAAACGTAGACACAAGTTTTAATCCCCCGGTTTAACGCCAACTTCATGGATTTCTCCGATTTCGTTGTCACTCCATCTATGCAAACCATCTTTTCTACGAAGGAAGGGGAACC
>DATJKM010000299.1:0-3603 GCA_035491515.1 Candidatus Udaeobacter sp.
ACTGTTAAAGTTATACATAAAATAACGAAATGAGATGACGGTTAATCGAGGGGATTCGGATGAACGGGGTCGGGTTTGGTTTATTCAATCGAGATATGATGCGCGGCATTAAAGAGCGCTGGCATGAGGGAGGCATCAGCGTTATATATGTCCGCTTCCGTTTGGGAAATACAGCCTCGGAATCGGCATTGCAGCTATGGGAAAGCGGGGAGCCTAGACTCTTTTGGCGTCAGCGGCTTGATTGGGATTATTTCTATTTGTTTTACCGCCAGCAGAAGGATGAGCCGATTCTCAGGCTTACTGAACAAGCGCTGGAGCGTCTAACCGCCAGGCTGCGGAAGGCATGGGAAAGAGGAGCAAGCGATCAACGCGCTGACAAGGAATTTGAGGTCAGCATCGGCGTAGCTGCCGCCTTTCCGCCCGCGACAGGCCGTTCCTCGGAAACGGTTATCTATCGCATGTTGCTTGATGCGATGGAGCAGAGCGCCTATAATATATCGCCCGCCATTAACCGCAGTGAAGCGGTTGCGGAGAGCAACCGGGAAATGGCAGGCTTCGGACAGCTAGCGGATTCCGGCGGTACGCCGCCGCCGCACTCGGCAGGGCTTCACAGCAGAATTGTCCGGATCGGTACGCTGGCTGTTCCGTTTCCTATTTTTCCGGCACAGGCAAGGGTATCGGAGGTCGCTTATTTATTCGATACGAATGCGAAGGCGCAGGGAGCCGTTATTGTCGACCAAGGCCGTCCGATCGGCATTTTGATGAAAGAGAAGCTTCATCAAATGCTGGCAGGCCAATTCGGTCTGCCGCTTTATTGGAACAGGCCGGTGGAGCGGATTATGAACAATCAGCCGCTTATCGTTGATGAACAGCTGCCCGTTGAGTATGTATCCCAGCTGGCTATGGCAAGGGAATTCTCACAGCTTTATGACGTAGTTCTCATTACGAAGGACGGCCAGATGGCCGGTGCGGCCTCAATAAGGTCGATTCTGGAATGCATGACAACGGTTAGGACGGAGGCGGCGCGAACGGCTAATCCGCTCACGGGCCTGCCGGGCAACGAGGAAATTCAGCTTGAGCTGCAGCGCCGTATCGGACAAGGCAGACCGATCGCGGTTATCTATGCGGACCTGGACTATTTTAAATGGTATAACGATTACTTCGGGTTTGGTCTTGGCGATGATCTTATCCGATATTTAGCTGAAGTATTGCAGAAGGAGCAGGGTCTGCTTGGCGGAAGCGACGATTTTATCGGACATATAGGCGGCGATGATTTCATAACGGTTACGGGTGCAGAGGCCGCTGAGCGCCTGTGTCAAGCGTTGATTAAAAGGTTCGACGATGGCATCAAAGCGTTCTACGGCGGCGCTCTAATAACGACTGTTGAGGATCGGCACGGCAATCTCGTCGAGCAGGAGGGCGTAACCCTCTCGCTGTCGCTCATGATATGGGATGGCAAGGCACCGCTTACGACCGGGGATATTCCGAAGCTGGCGGCAAAGCTGAAGAAGAGAGCAAAAGCGCTTAAGGGCAGCGTCTATGTCATGGACCAAATAAATGGAAAGCATCATAGAGAGGAACGAAATTGAAATTGAGACAACTTCAGGAGTTAGAGCAGCTAAAAGTCGCGGAGAACGGGAACTCAGGCCATCTCGGTATCATTTATTTGTCATGGCAGTTTCCGGCAGCTGACCGGAAGAACAATGTGTGCTCCTTGCAGGAACAATGGCGCGTTTTTGCAGAGCATGAAGTGGAAGCGGTATTTAGCGGCTCCATGCTTTATAAGGGCTTGCAATGGATGAATGATGATTTGTTCATTCATATGCAGCTGCCGTCTGGACATCACTCTCTGGTGGAGGGCTGGCTACTTGAGCTTGCGCATAATCATACTGCAGTATGGGAGCATCGCTTTGCACAAGGGCTGCGCAGTGAAGACAAGCATCATACGGAAGGAAAGCTGCATGCGGGCGTTGCTGTCGTTGCGTCTGATTCGCACATGATGGATGGAATGATTTGGTATGAAGCGATGAAAAAAGCGATTTTGCACGGTCAATCGGCCGATGCGATGGAGCGCAGCTTGAAGCGCCGGGCAATCGATCGTTTAATCGGCGAGCGTTTAATTCAGCCTGTCTATCAGCCCATCGTATCGCTGCAGAATCAGGGAGAAGTATTCGGATACGAGTCGCTTACGCGAACGGAGGACCGGACGTGGTTTCCGGGACCACTTGAGCTGTTTCTGTTTGCGGAGCAGGAGGGACTGACCTATTCGCTTGACCGGCTCGCAAGGGAGAAGGCGATTGACGGCTGCATGCCGCTAGGGCAGGAGCAGAAGCTGTTTATTAACGTAATGGCGCAAATTATGGAGGACCCGAGCTTCTCGCCGGGACAGACGCTTAGTCTGCTGGAGCAGCACCGGCTGTCGCCGCATAATGTCGTGTTCGAAATTACGGAAAGAAGCTCGATCGCCGATTTCGGCTCCGTTAAGAAAGCGCTGGAGCATTATCGAAGCCAAGGCTACCAGATCGCAATCGATGATGTGGGAGCGGGCTATTCGTCGCTGCAATCCATCGTCGAGCTGCGGCCGGATTATTTGAAGGTGGACCGGTCGATCATTCACAACATTCATCTCGATGAGATGAAGGAGCATATTTTATATACGTTAATCCAGCTGGCCGCCAAAATGGATATATCCATCATCGCCGAAGGCATTGAGCTCGAAGAGGAGCTGGCGAAGGTGCGTGAAATGGGGATTGCGTACGCGCAAGGTTATTTGCTGGGCAGGCCGTCTGCTTTCTATCCGGCTGCACGGTATTAAATAGATAGGGGCTTTCCTTAGGCTGCGATGCTTGGGGAAAGCCCTTTTTGTGGTATACTTATGGGTATGTATGCTACATAAAGAAGGTGTTGATCCCATATGGAAAAATGGATGCTAATTGACGGAAATAGTATAGCTTACCGCGCATTCTTCGCAATGCCGCCGCTCACGAATTCGGCTGGTCAGCATACGAATGCGATATTCGGCTTTACGACAATGCTGCTTAAGCTGCTTGAGCAAGAAAAGCCGACTCATGTGCTAGTGGCATTTGACGCCGGCAAAATTACGTTCCGTCACGAAGGCTATACTGAATATAAAGGCGGAAGACAAAAGACGCCGCCGGAGCTGTCGGAACAGTTTCCGGTGCTCAAGGAGCTGCTGCATGCGTTCAGCATTTCGCAGTTCGAGCTGTCTGGGTATGAGGCCGATGATATAATCGGCACTTTGACGAAGGCGGCTGACGAGAAGGGTGTGCCGACAGTCGTCGTTACCGGCGATAAGGATATGCTGCAGCTCGCATCGGATAAGGTAACAATAGCGGTCACGCGCAAGGGCGTCAGCGAGGTTGATCTGTATACGCCGGAAGCGATTCAAGTAAAATACGGCCTCTTACCGATGCAAATTATCGATCTCAAAGGGCTGATGGGCGATACCTCCGATAATATTCCGGGCGTGCCGGGTGTTGGCGAGAAAACAGCGCTTAAGCTGCTGCATGAGCACGGCACCGTCGAGAGCGTTCTGGAAAATCTGGACAAGCTGAAGGGCAAGCTGAAGGAAAACATCGAGAA
>DATJKM010000300.1:0-11279 GCA_035491515.1 Candidatus Udaeobacter sp.
ATCTTTGACCTCGGAATATAATCCGCTAAATGGCACCGGGCTTGTCATCGCCAATCCGGATGACAATCCGTACCAAAGCTACTCCTGGATGGTCATGTCCAACGGTACGGTGATCAGGTATGTGGATTATGTCGATGTCGACGGGAAAGTCATTCAGGAAATAGGCGAACAATCGACGGAATATCAAATTGAACATTTCGGCGGTATGCTGGCACCATCGATAAAATTGTCGATAACCGGAGATCGAACGAGCCTTCTTGGGGAAAAGAAACAGGGCGTTTTTAAGTAATTCACAAGAGTAACGTAAAAAACACCTATTGTTTATGCAGTGATAGAATCAATTAGTTGGTTCAATTAAATATTCCTGTTAAGCCTAAGAAATGGGCTTTATAAAAAAGGGAGCGCCTCGGTATGATGGGTTTGTCGACAACACATCAAGGAGGCGCTCTTACTATGAAGTTTAAGCAATCAGACGCACAAAATCAACGAATTGAACGAATTACCACCTCGCCGGATTAATTTTTGCTGCTGCGGTAAAAGGAAGGGGCGGTGCCTTCGACCGTTTTGAAGAACCGGCTGAATGCATGGATATTCGGAAAACCCATCTTTTCCGCAATGAGCGTCAGCGGGTCTGTTGTGAACTGGATCAAATGCCGGGCGGCATGAACGCGCATGAGATGGTGGTATTGGATCGGACTCATGCCGAAAGCTTTCTGGAAGAGACGAGCCAGATAATGCTTGCTGATCCCCGACATCTTCGCGATCTCATCCAGACTCACCTTCCGGCTCGTATTGTGCATTAGGTATTGTTTGATATGCATTAATGCGTGCATGTTATTGTCAAGATGAGGGTTGAGGTGCCAATAATTTTCCCGCAGCAATTGAATCCACAGTTGAATGAACAATCCTTTAACCTTGAACTCGTAAAAGGGCATTTTCGTTTCATATTCGTATATAATGTCCATTAGCATTTTCTCGATCAGAATCGGGTTTTTCAGCCGCAAATGGCTGGATAACGGGATCGGCATTTCGTCGATGATGTCTTCCCTGAACCAAGTATGTTCGTCGACGCCAATCTCTTCAAGCGGCCGAAAGGAAACCTTGACTTTGTCGCTATCCTCCGAATAAAAGAAATCAAAGTGGAGATGAGGCTGCCTAAGCCGCTGCCCTTCGACCTTGACGATTTTGTGCCGCTGTTTCGGACGGAACAGGAAAATATCCCCGCGAACCCCTTCATAGACCTCATCTTCAATGGTGACGATGACTTTACCCTCCATAATATACAACAGCTCATAATCGAACAGCACACGCTCCTGAATGACCCAAGGACGCTCAACTGTATTATCCATGGCAACGCGAATGTAAGGGGAAATTTGATGCAGGATCATACGATTACCGCCTTTTCATCGATTTTTGTAAGCGTATCATAAAAGCAATAAATGATAAATATTAAATAAGCTTTGCTAAATACAATCAGCTTTTATGAGAGTATTATTGGCTTATACTTCGAGAGGCAGTGCAATATTTGCTATCTTGGGGGAATGTGAAAAAGGGGGACGTATGAGCAATGAATAAACGATTGTCGATTGTCCTGATCGCATGCTTCTTGATGCTCGGTTTGGCCGCATGCGGTAAAAGCGGGAATACCGCAGACCCTGCGCCAGTCAATGCCGGCGCCAATACCGGCCAGGGAGATACAGTATCCGATGCTGAGCAGGTAACACTGTCGATTGCCATGCATGTGGCCAACGTGAAGGAACAAGAGCCGTATATGTATGGAATCTTACAGAAATTTCAAGAGAAATATCCAAATATCAAGATAGAGCTTCAGGGTGCGGAAACGCAGGAACATGTGAAAAAAATGAAAATGATGGCGCAGGCGGGGAAGCTGCCGGACATGTTCTGGATGCTGCCGGCTCCGGCCAAAGAAATGAATCAGGCTGGACTGCTGCTCGATCTTAGCGATTTTTTGAAAAGCAATCCTGAAACCGCTGCCAGTATCGATTCCAAAATGGTAAGCGCTTATCAGGATGGGGGCAAACAGTTCGGCTTGCCGTATCAAGCTTTGGTTACCGGCTTATGGTATAACAAAGCGTTGTTTGATCAATACGGTGTAAAGGTTCCGGAAACCTATGATGAACTTCTCGCAGCCGTCAAAGTATTCCAGGAGAACAATGTAGTGACGATCGCGAAGGGGGCGAAGGACACATTCAGCACGTGGGCGTTCCTCGGGATGCTGACCCGTTATGGCTTCTTTGAGAAGATTGATAACATTCAGGCGGGGAAAGACAAATTCGCTAATCCCGACTTTCTGAGCTTTTTCAACAAGATCGACGAGCTTCGCGTAAACGGCGCCTTCCCGGACAATGTCTCGACGCTTTCCTACTTTCAAGCGGTCGAAATGTTCACGGGAGGCAAAGCGGCGATGCTCGATGCCGGCGTATGGGAAACCAAGAAGATCGAAGGCAGCCCGATCGGCAAGACGGCCGGCTTTTCATGGGGACCGACCTTCTCGGACGGCGTAGGCAATCAGAAAGTTGCCATGGCAGTAGCTGCGGCTCCTCTGGTTGCGAGCGCGGGAGTGAAAGACGACGCGGCAAAGTACGATGCGGTAACCAAATTTTTCGGGTTCTTTTACAGTCAGGAGGGGGCAGCCGTAATGGCCGAAAATGAAGCGCCTCCAGTCGTGAAGTACACGGGCAATGTGGACAAGGAGAAATACCCGGTCTATGCGGATGTGATAGGCAAGCTAAATGAAGAGGGATGGGAGCGTCCGGCAGCTCAACCCGACCTAGTTGTGTCCGAAGCAGTTGCCAATCAGTTGAACGACAGCATTTACGGCGTTATCAACGGAATCTACAAACCGGAAGAGGCGCTCAATCTCATTGATGATAAGGTTTCCAAGTAACAAAAAACGATTCTGCCGGTGTACGGCTCCGGCAGAATCGTTCCTACAATCCATAGGATAGGGAGAGAGCGTGATGATCTGGCTTAGCAAACGAAGATATGTCCTGTTTATGCTTCTTCCCACCTTGCTCGTGTATCTTGCTTATATCATTCTTCCGGTGATCGTATCGTTCTGCTATAGCCTGACAGAATATTCGGGCATTGGCGCAGCGAAATTCGTGGGCTTGCATAACTACGCCAGCTTGCTGGGCGATTCATTGTTCTGGAAATCGCTCAAGAATACGTTAATCGTCCTGCTTGTTGCGTTTGTCCTGCTTTTGCCGGGAGCGTTTCTGCTTGCTCTTCTGCTCAATTTGAAGATCAAGGGCGGGAATGCCGTCAAGGCCATGAACTTTGCCCCCAGCATCGTGGCGCCGATTCTGGTGGGATTGATCTGGGTATTCATCCTCGATCCGCAGATGGGATTAATCAATGTGATGCTCAAGAAATCCGGACTGGAACAAATAGCTTTGCAATGGATCGGAGGAACGAAGCTGACGCCATATTCCGTAGGCGTCGTATTCTCATGGCAGATGATCGGTTTCCTTGCTACGATTTTCCTGGCCGGCTTAAAAATGATACCGCAGGATGTTTATGAATCAAGCTCCATAGACGGGGCAAGCAAGCTTCAGCAGTTGTTTCGCATCACGGTTCCTATGCTGGACGAGACCATTAAAATCAATGTCGTCCTGATCATTACGGGTGTATTTAAAATATTCGAGACCGTATTGCTGCTGACGAACGGTGGACCGAATCACTTATCGGAAGTGATGGTGACTTACATGTATAACGTGACCTTCACTTCAGGCGAGTATGGTTATGGAATGGCGATCGCCACCGTCACTTTCCTGCTGACTATGGTTTTCTCCCTGGTTTACATGGGGCTCAGCAAAAAGAACATCGAGGAATAGAAGGAGGGACAAAGGTGAATCATGCAGCAAGCACAAGCTCCAAGCCGACGACTCAAGTGGCCTTACGTAATCGATTGATGCGTTCTTCCGGGAGTACCGGTAAAACCATGCTGTCTTATCTCGTCACCCTGATCGTACTGCTTCCATTCCTTTGGATGATATTATTATCGTTCAAATCGAACAGCGACATCCTGAACAACCCATTCAGTCTTCCTGAAACTATTAGCTTCGATAATTACAGTCGCGCCTTGCAGACATTGAATTTGGGGCTGTTATATAAAAATACCTTTATCATTGCAATCGTGACGATCGTAATCGAAATCCTGATCACCTTCATGAGTTCTTATGCGTTATCACGCATGATCTTCAGGTCGGAAAGGCTAAGACGCTCCATTGCCGCTCTCTTATTAATGGGGCTTGCCATACCGGCGTTTATCCTGCTGTTTCCCGTCTATCGGCTGACCATATCGTTCGGCTTGCTGGATACGTACGCCTCGCTGATCATTCCCTATATAGCGACATCCATTTCCTTCAACACCCTTTTGTTTACAGGCTTTTTGCGGGGATTTCCGAAGGAAGTGGAGGAGGCGGCGGTCATAGACGGATGCGGGCTGCTTACCTTGGGCAGTTCAGTCGTGTTTCCGATCATCATGCCTGTAGTGGCTACGGTTTTCATCTTTAATGCGCTGTATATCTGGAACGAGTTCCCTTTCGCAGTGACCTTGATCAGCGACGAGGCCATGACGACGATCTCGCTCGGTATTTCTCAATTTAAGGGCAGGTTCAACATCGATTACGGCGGCATCATCGCTGCCAGCATCCTCCTGATTATTCCGCAGTTAATCTTCTTTGCTTTCTTCCAGCGATTCATTATTGAAGGCATGACGGCAGGCGCTGTGAAAGGCTGAGCCAAACAGGCAACTTCCAAGTCGGCAACAACTATTTTCCATATAAAAAAATTTATCAAAAGGAGAAATCATCTATGCAAAACCAAGCGTTAAACCTGGAGAAATCCTCTATGCACAATCAATCGTTAAACCTGCTCAGTAAACTCACTCAAGTCAGGGAAGTCCGCACCGCCCGGGCATCCAGCTGGGATCAAGACGGGCGCAATCAGGATTACTGGATGATTCCCGCCGGTGAATCGGTTGTTCTTGGCGACATTGAAGGGCCGGGCAGCATTTCACATATTTGGATGACATCATTCTGCCGCAGAACACACGGACCGAGCGTCATCAATCCGGAAGGCGGCGGCAATATCGCACCAGTGAATGAAATTCATAACGCACTTGGCGTGACGTGGGAGACGGCTGACCCGGCTTGGTACCGTAAAGTGCTGATCAAGATGACTTGGGACGATCAATCCCATCCGAGCGTGCTAGTTCCCTACGGCGACTTCTTCTGTATCGGCCATTCGATGCCGGGCAACTTTGCTTCAATCCCGTTCACGGTTTCTGTTAAACCGGAGGAGCAGTTCAAGTTCGGCGGGGTTGCATCGGTAAACTGTTATTTGCCAATGCCTTTCAACAAGAGGGCCAAAATCGAAATCATCAATGAAAACGATGTGCCGTTCGGTCTATATTTCCATATCGACTACGAGCTCTACAAGCAGCCTTTAGGCGATGACACTGCTTATTTCCATGCGCAATGGCGCCGTGAGAACCCATGCGATGGCTGGGGTCCCGACCTTCAGGTCAATACGCCGGAGGTGAATCGGGTTGCAAATCTCGACGGAGCAGGCAACTACGTCATCCTGGAAGCGGAAGGGAAAGGCCATTATATCGGCTGCAATCTGTCCGTTACCCACTTCCAGGGCAGCTGGTGGGGAGAAGGCGACGATATGTTCTTCATCGACGGCGAGAAACTGCCAAGCATTGTCGGAACAGGCGCGGAAGATTATTTCAACCATGCATGGGGTATGCAGAAGAACGCGTTTCCGTTTCATGGCTCTATCGTGCATGAGAGCGACGTTCCCGGTTACCAGGTTTCTTACCGCTTCCATATTACCGATCCGGTTCATTTCTCGGAGAGCATTAAAGTCACCATCGAACATGGGCATGCCAATCATCTATCCGACGACTGGTCATCAACGGCTTATTGGTACCAGACGCTTCCTTCGAAGCCGTTCGGCATTATGCCGGTGGAAGAACGCATCCAACCGATGCCGCAATTCCCGAGCCCGGGTCCGCTGAAGAAGGTAGAATTGAATGATGAAATGAAGGAATCCTACGAGCTCGCCAAAGAGCGAATGAACGAGTATTCGGAAGGCCGGACGAATCAAATTCAGAAGAAAGTTGACAGGCTATCCAGGCACTCCTTAGGAAACATCGAACAGAGCAAGAACATCCGTAGCTCGTTTAAGTAATTGATTTCTATTGCTGCAGGACCTCATGGTCCTGCAGCAATAGACAGTAGGAGGAATATTCGTGGATTTGCCAACTAAAGGAAAGACTTCCCACCGGGAAGCTTTATTGAAAGCGGAACATTCCATTGCCAAGATCAAAGACACTGTAAGCAGAGATCTAAGCCGGCAAAAATATCACTTTATGGCGCCTGCCTATTGGATCAACGATCCAAACGGGTTGATCTTCTACAAGGGGGAATATCACCTCTTCTATCAGCATTATCCGCATGGTTCCAGGTGGGGCGCGATGCACTGGGGACATGCAAAGAGCAAGGACCTAGTACATTGGGAACATCTGCCAATCGCTCTCGCGCCGAGCGAGCCCTATGATTTGCATGAGCGCGGAGGCTGCTTCTCCGGAAGTGCCGTGGATGACAACGGCGTCCTCACCCTGCTGTACACGGGAACCATTCTAAAGGAGAACGGGCAGGTAATCCAGACCCAATGCCTGGCAACAAGTGAAGACGGCATCACCTTTGAGAAATTTGAAGGCAACCCTGTTATTCCGGGCCCTCCGGAAGATGGATCTGTGGATTTTCGCGACCCCAAAGTATGGAAACATGGTGAACTCTGGTATATGGTAGTTGGCTCCAGGAAAGACGATATCGGGAAGGCGCTGCTATACAAATCGACTGACCTTCGTGTCTGGGAATATGTCGGGGTACTTGCGGAAAGTGACGGTACAATGGGTTATATGTGGGAATGCCCGGATTTCTTCTCGCTCGGAGGACGGCACGTCCTGATGTTTTCGCCCATGGGAATGGGTAATCGAACAACGATTTACCTCGTCGGAGATATGGATTATGAGACAGGGAAATTCACCTGGGATACGATGGGGGATATCGATCATGGGTACGAGTATTACGCGCCGCAATCGTTTCTCGATGGCAAAGGAAGAAGAGTGATCATTGCCTGGTTGAACGCCTGGGATTGGATGCCATGGTTCAAAGACTTCGGTCCAACGGAGAAGAATCATTGGTGCGGTGCCATGTCGGCACCAAGAGCCGTGGAGCTGGATACCGAAGGCAGGTTGAGATTTTCGCCTGTGGAGGAATTGAAGGTGCTTCGCCGAGAGCATGTTCGTCTGGAGAATACGACCATCTCCCCGGGTGCCGACGTGCTGCCCAAGTATGCAGCAAGCGATTGCGTGGAAATCATCGCGGAGTTTCAATTGGCCGGTTGTACAGCGGAGGAGATCGGATTCGTGCTTCGAGCCTCCGGTGACGGAACGCAGCGGACGATACTCATCTACAATTTGACTACAAACGAGCTTCGTTTCGACCGGAATCAGTCCGATGGATGGAGCGAGGGCGTTCCGTCGGTTATTTTGGAACGATCGGGCGAAGAAGCTTTGAAACTGCACGTCTTCATCGACACCGCTGTGGTCGAAGTCTATACGGATCATTACCGTACCGTGATGACCAATAATATATATCCGGATCCGGGCAGCATCCATATGGAAGTTTTCTCAACCGGCGGCCTGGTCACGGTAAGTTCGATCGATATCTGGAAACTGTGTTCCGCTTGGTAATAACATAGAATAGCCAGCCTCCCGGTCAGCCGAAATAGGGCGGACGCGGCCCGTTCGGCAACCTCATTATCCACGGGCATAACAGAAAGATTTGGGAAGTGGGCGAAAAGCAGATTGTACTGTTTCTCTAGAGCCAAGTTTCCATCTCGAATTGGTTTGACCAAGATCTCGGTCTAAACATGATTTGGATACTCGATTTATTGAAGCATGTATTAATCATGGAAACGGCACGGAATTCGGAGATTACAAAAAAGCAAATAAAGCAGCTAATAAAATATTCGAAGTTGGTACTGAACTTAAAGACCAGGACAATCTTCAATATCTAGTTAAATTTCTACAACATGATAATGATTCTGTCAGACTTTGGAGTGCGTCAAGCACCATCTTTCGATGGTGCTTTTCTTATGCTCACGAGATTGTTTAGTAAGTCTATATAGAAGAATATAAATTCTTGTCATTTATGACATCAATGCGGTGGCTTAGACAGATTTTCAGATAAGCTGATTCCTATCCATTCTTATTTATCATTTGATCAGAAACCTTGGGAGGAAGCGCCGCTTTCCTCCTTCCCCATGTCCCCGCATTCGCGCCCAGCACTCCCGCGATGATGGCAGCTGCGCCGATCATATGGTAGTACGCAAGCTGTTCATTCAAGAAAACGAAGCCCCCAACAATTGAAACCAATGTAGCAAGATGATTGAACACGCTCACCTTTGATGCCTCCAGCTTCGATAAAGCGTAATTGCTAAGCAAGCTGGAAATGAGCGAGGAGAGTACGCCCAAATAGAGAATCGCCAACAGGAACACCGGGCTTGCAAACGGCTCAAAATAAAGGGATAGCGTTCCTTCTGCCAAGTGCTGGCCTACCGCCATCAGGTTGAAGACAAGGAAGCCAATCACCGTCATCACATAGGTCATGGCAATCACAATAATGCGCGAAGTAAGCTTCCTTGCAAGCACGCTATAGCCGGCTAATGCGAGGGCTGACAAGAGAATGAGCAGCGTGCCTTTCATATTAGCCAGATCAATCGTCGTACCTTTCATGACAAAGATGAATATGACACCTGCTACGGAGAGAAGCGTCGAAAGCTGCTGCAGCCTCGTAGTACGTTCCTTCAGGAAATAAGCTGCCGCAACCATCGTGAAGATCGGCACCGTCGCGTGGATAATGCCTGCCTCCGCGGAGGTTGTGAATTGCAAGCCAAACGCTTGAAAAGCAAAGAACATCGACGGATATAAGACGGCAAGCGGAAGAATAGCCAGTACATCCCGCGGTTTAATCTGAAGCTTCACCCATCCAAATAGAACAGGAATGGTCGCAGCAATAAGGGAGACGGTAAAGCGGTGAGCGAGGCTTTCCAGCGGCGTTGCAACCGTTAAAGCTAGTTTTCCGAAAAGAAAAGAGAGTCCTACAATGGTGGAATAAATAACGATGGCTGAGTATGCGAAGCGCTTTGTTTTGGAATCGATTTGTGATGCTGTCATAACGTTCCTCCTAGTGACTGTTTGTGTTAGGTATATCGTATCTCCCAGCCATGCATGCTACAATAAGGAAAACTGCCATCTGTACCGTTACAGATCGTGAGCAAGGAGCTTGTCCGATGTACATGTATTTGAAGCTCATGAATGAGCTGGAGGAACTGATTCTGAAGCAGCCCTATAAGGACGGACAGAAGCTTCCTTCGATCCGCACGCTTTCGATGCAGTGTGGCTGCAGCAAGAGTACGATCATTAAAGCATTGAATGAGCTGGAGAAGCGCCATCTCATTTACGCGATGCCAAAGAGCGGCTATTACGTTGTCAAAGGGACAGATTCCGCCCAAGGCGAAGCGTCGCCTATTTTGAACTTTGCGGCTACCGCTCCTGATCCAAATGTGTTTCCTTATTTGGATTTTCAGCATTGCATCAATAAAGCGATCGACACGTACCAGAAGGATTTATTTGTTTACGGCACTGCCAAAGGAATGGCATCCTTGATCGATATCGTACGCAAGCAATTAATGGGCTATCAGGTGTTTACCGAGGAGCGGAATATATTTGTTGTGTCCGGGGTTCAGCAGGCTTTGTCGCTGCTTGCAGCTATGCCCTTCCCAAATGGCAAGCAGAAGGTGCTGATCGAGCAGCCTGGCTATCATCTGTTTATCGAATATTTGGAGACGCGCCGCATGCCGGTCATCGGCATCGAGCGCCGCTTTGCGGGCATTGATTTTGACAGGCTGGAGCAAATCTTTCGTACGGAGGACATAAAGTTTTTTTATACGGTGCCGCGTTTCCACAATCCGCTGGGCTGCTCCTATACGAGCAAAGAAAAGAAGCGGCTTGCTAGGCTTGCCGCCAAATACGATGTATACATCGTTGAGGATGATTACCTCGCCGATTTCGAGCAGGACAGCAAGGCCGATCCGATATTTGCGCATGACGATTCGTCGCATGTCATTTATTTAAAAAGCTATTCCAAAATTATTTTTCCCGGCCTGCGCATCGGCATTGCGGTCATCCCTGTTCTACTAGCTGAATCGTTTCGGCTGTACAAGAAGCAAGACGACATCGACAGCTCCATGCTGTCGCAGGCCGCTCTTGAAATCTATTTGCGCAGCGGCATGTTCGACCGCCATCTTGCCAAAATCCGCAGCAGATACGCGGCTAGGGCGAAGCTGCTCGATGCTGCGCTTGCGAAGGAGGCTGCCCGCAGCGGCGGTGCCTTCACTTATGAGCGCTCGAAAAATCCGTTCATTCATACGCATATTTTGCTGGATAAAGCGGTTTCCGCTGTGCAGCTTATCGCAAAATTAAAGAAAGAATCGATCCTACTGGAGTCTTTGGACAGGAATTATTTGATGAATTTCGAGAGGGAAAATATAGTGAAGCTAAACGCAACCAACGTAAACGAGGATGATATTGCGAGAGGAATAGAACGGATTGGCGCCCTTCTTGCCCAATCCGCTCGCAAATAACGATCAGAATCTTTCCGATACTAGAGGGAAAAACGGGTAACGAGAGCACAATAAATAACACCACGAGGCTGCCGCGGAATCGACTGTGCTGCCTCGTTAAGCTATTGGGCAGGATTATTTCATTTATCATCGCCAGCTGCTTGCGGGACTACACAGATATTCGAAGACAATAAAAACAGACGCAGAGTACCGGCGGTCATGCCAGTGCCCTGTGACTTTTTGACGCGTATCGGATTGGGAAACTTAGTTCATTGGGCTTCCTCGTCGGCCGAGGGGCCGTAGATGCCCGGCACCGGAATATCGAGAAGCCGCAAGTATACCCCGAGCTGCGCCCGGTGGTGGACCATATGGCTTAATCCGAAGGTGCGGAGCGCGATCGCCCGCAGCTCGCGGAGGATGATATGGTCGCCGTGGCGCAGCGTCCATTCCTCGCCGAGCGCTTTCTCGTCGCATTCGGCGAGCAACTTTTCAAACTTGCCGACGTTCGCGTCGAACTCCTTTAGAACGTCAGCGCGTTTTTCCAAAGGCTCCCG
>DATJKM010000301.1:0-17281 GCA_035491515.1 Candidatus Udaeobacter sp.
GCCTTCGGAATTGCCCGCAAGCAGGCCGGAGAGAATCAGTAAGCTGTTAAGCGGCGTTCGCAGCTCATGGGACATGTTAGCCAGAAACTCAGATTTATACTGGGAGCTGAGCGCAAGCTGACCGGCCTTTTCCTCCAGCTCCAATTTCGTTTGCTGCAGCTCCTTGGTCTTGTGCTCGGAGTTTTTGTACTGCTCCTCCAGCTGTCCGTTGATCCTCCTGAGCTCCTCCTGCTGAAGGCGCAGCTCCTCGGACTGATTCTGCAGCTCTTCCGTCAGAGCCTGCGATTCTTGCAGAAGCTTCTCCACCTGCATGCGCCCCGCGATGCTGTTAATCGTGATCCCCACATGCTTCAGAACCTGCTGTAATAAGATTTGCTGGGTTTGGCTGATCTTCGTAAAGGAAGCAAGCTCAATGACCGCTATGACCTGCTCTTCAAACTCAACCGGCATGATCATCAGGTTCGACGGTGCTGCCGCGCCGGTACCGGAAACAATTTGGTGATAATGCTCCGGAATATCGGTTAGCATGATCGTCCTGTTCTCTAAGGCGCATTGCCCTACAAGCCCTTCTCCAAAAAGAAAGCCCTCGAGGCCGGCATGCTGGCGATTATATGCATAGCCCGCAAGCATGTGAAGACGCTGCCGTTCCCCAGTGCCCTGTTTGATATAGAACACACCGCAGCTTGCCCCGGTCATCGGCGTAATCTTAGTAATGAAAAGCTGCGCCAACAATTCCAAATCATGAATCCCCTGATACATCGTAGCCATTTCGGCGATGTTGGTATCGAGCCAGCTCTTTTCCTGCTCATGAATGGAGTAGGCTTCGATCGCGGCCGCCATTTCATTAAAGGAATGCGCGATCTCCCCGATTTCATCTTGAGAACGGACCCCGATCCGAGGCAAATTAGCTCTTGAGCCGGAGTCTGAAGTCACACCTGCCATAATTCTCGTGATTTTAGACAAATTACCCGTGATGTGCCGTGATAGGAGCAGTCCGATTGACAGGGTCAAAATAAAGGCCGCAATGCTTAATAGATTGGTGGCTTCATTGACTTGATTGACCATTTCCGTATTGTTTTTCGTTCCTTCACTCAGGATCTGCTGCTGGGTATCCATAATGGATTTAGCCAACGGCCCCAGCTGGATACCTACAGGTAAAACATTCGTTTTGAAATAATTTAATGCTTCCTCTTGGTCCCGGTTTTCCTCGTAAACAGTGAGCAAATGCTCATATCTCTCCTTGAACTGCCGGTTAAGCACCTCGAGCTTTCTCACCGATTCTTTACTTTCCGGCTGGGTCACAAGGCTTTCCGTCTGTGTAATCCGTTCATTTAATTGTTCGTTCGCCGATTCAAATTCCTCTATAAATGCCGGGCTTTTTGTCAACAAATAACCCCGCAAACCGTTGGTTTGCTGTAGGGACAGAACCTGTATATCCTTGGTTGCATTTAGAATCGTGACCCGCCGGTTGATTAAATCCGAATACGAATCGTTTATCTTGTCCATGAAGTAATGAGAGATTCCGATTGCCCCGCCGAGCAAAACGGCCGCTGTTAAAAACCCCGTAACTATTTTTTTTCCGATCGTAAATCTCATTTGTACACCGCCATTATCCTCTTTTGTGGTGTGGCTCCCTCGCATTTTTCCTTATGACAAGCGTAAACGGCTGTCGACGTCCTTTGGCGGCAACAGCTCGTTTCGCGGTGAAATATAAGCTTATTTATAAATGTGAAACTTATAAATTCTTATATTTTGAAAAAAAATGTCCCTATCCAATGGGATAGAGACATCGTTGTCTTCGTAAAGGGCGCCGTTGCCGTGCTGATATTTAACCTATTCCTATCATATCTCAGGCCATTTTCTTTGACAAAGCGCCAAATCGGGTGAAATCCGTACGGAAAACCAATTCTCCTGCCTAATTCTACGAAACGCTCCATTTTCCTCACCGTCACTATAGTTCACTTTATTTGTTACATAAGTTTACATTTGCTCAACATATCTATCGGTTCTCTTTTTTGTCCAGTCACAAAATCGTCACAATTAACAGGTGTGATTTCGACATACACACGGTCTTTCCTTCCCCTATACTTAAGCATGTTCTCAGTGCGTGATATAAAGTGA
Source organism: Candidatus Udaeobacter sp. (assembly GCA_035491515.1). GTDB lineage: Bacteria > Bacillota > Bacilli > Paenibacillales > Paenibacillaceae > Pristimantibacillus. Next base: position 2,122 of record DATJKM010000301.1, read on the forward strand.
CGCCGAATAAGGCGAGAAATTGAGAAGAAATTGGGAGGGAAAGAGTCATGGCCATGCTGATGCCAAAACGCAAACACTTGTTTACCCCTTACGGCAGCTCCGCATTTTATGATGAAATGTTTGATTCGCACGGCAATGTGAGGTTCCCCTACGGCGAAGTTTTTCACCGTTTCTCGAATATGGGAATTGAAGAGCTCAACAAAAGGAACCATTTGATGCAATCCCATATGGTTACACAGGGCATTACGTTTACGTTGAATAGCGACAACCTGGGCGATACAAGCCTGGAGCGTACGATTCCTTTCGATATGATTCCACGGATCATTACCTCCGATGAATGGGCGCTGCTTGAACGCGGGCTGAAACAACGGGTTCAAGCTTTGAACACCTTCATCTGGGATGTCTATCATGAGCAGAATATCTTGAAGGATGATATCATTCCAAGGAAAATGATCATCACCAATCCCTATTTCCGTCCGGAAATGATTGGCCTGGATATTCCGAACCGCGCTTATATCCCTATGTCGGGGATCGATATCATACGCAGCGAAACGGGCGAGTTTTATGTTTTGGAAGATAATTTGCGGACGCCTTCGGGCTTATCCTATGTTTACAAAAACCGTTCCTTAATGACGAACCTCTTTCCTGAGCTGTTCTTCGACTATCAGGTGCGAGATATCGATCAGGGCTTGAACGCTTTACTAAGCGGACTGCGCAGCTTGGCCCCAAATGCCAAACCGGATCCGCTTGTCGTGCTGCTGACTCCCGGTATCCATAACTCTGCCTATTATGACCATACATTCCTTGCTCAAGAAATGGGGATCGAACTGGTGGAAGGCAGAGATATGACGGTCATCGACCAAAAGGTATATTTGAAAAGCATGCAGGGGCTTCGGCAGGTCGATGTCATCTACAGCCGGATTGACGATGACTTCCTGGACCCGCTCGTCTTCAATCCTAATTCTTTACTCGGCGTACCGGGACTGATGCATGCCTATCGCGCAGGGAACGTCGCGCTTGCCAATGCTCCGGGCACCGGGGTTGCAGATGACAAAGCGGTGTATGCTTTCGTTCCGGATATGATCCGTTACTACTTAAATGAAGAACCGATCCTGAAGAATGTACCCACCTATATTTTATCGAGGCCGCATGAGAAAGAGTATGTGCTAACCCGCCTGTCCCAGATGGTCGTGAAAGAAAGGTCGCTTTCCGGAGGCTACGGCATGCTTATCGGCCCTTCCGCTTCCGACCAGGAGCTGAAAACATTCGCAGCCAAGATTAAGGAAAACCCGGAGCGGTATATCGCGCAGCCGACGATAAAGCTGTCGTGCAGTCCCTCTTTAACCGACAGTATAGCATCACCCCGGCATATTGATTTGCGTGCCTTTGTGTTCATGGGAGAAGAAACCCATGTTATTCCCGGCGGACTGACAAGGGTAGCGCTGAAGCAAGGCTCGCTAGTCGTGAATTCCTCGCAGGGCGGCGGCACGAAGGATACGTGGATTGTCTAATTTTTCAACGATCGACTACTACTAATGAGGTGAACCAACTATGATGAATCGTTTTGCGCAATTGTTATTCTGGACAGGCCGTTATATGGAAAGGGCCGAAAATCACGCGAGGCTGATCGATGTCAATTATCATATGCGCCATGAGATAAGAGGAAATCAATACGATCAGGACTATGTATGGGAGAAGCTGGTAGCTGCTGTCGAAGACGTCTCCAGCTTTAAGTCCAATCACTCCATTGCGAATGAACGGAACGCGCTTCACTTCTTGACCTTTGAGAGCTCGAACAGTAATTCCATCTATTCCCTCATTCAGCAGACAAGAAGTAATATCCGGACGCTTCGCCAGCTTCTTCCGGGCGAGCTGTGGGAAACCGTGAATTCCTTTTATCTCTGGCTCAAAGACCAGGATGTCCATCAAATGATGCTGCAATCCCCCTATATGTTCTATCAGCGCATAAGAGAATGGGTCTTACTCTTTAACGGTGCAGCCGATTCTATGATGACTCGGGAACAGGAATGGCATTTTATCCAAGCCGGCAAATACTTGGAGCGGACTGAAAACACGGCGCGTATTCTTCACAATATCTCTGCCAACTTATCGAATGACAACAATTATAGTCAAGAACAGAACAATTATCATCGTATGATCGTGCTCCTGAAGTCGGTCGGCGGCTATGAAGCTTTCCGCAAATTTCATGCAAATGACGTTACATTTGCAAAAGTCTTAGAATTTCTTCTATTCAATCCCGGCTTTCCGCGTTCCATCCATTTTGCATTAACTTCTTTAGAAAGTTATCTAAAGGTAATTAAGCAGGAAGATTACGATTATACACTACTGTCAGTCAAAGCGATTCTTGACGGTCTTAACGATAGGCATTCCGGACATGGCGGGTCCGATTTACTTCATGATTTGTTACAGTCCTGTAACCAACTGGGATATTCAATTTCAAAAACTTTTTTTCAAGAGGAGATTGTCGGAGCATGAAGCTGCAGGTATGCCATCTAACCCACTACACCTATCAAGAAGCGGTGGCAGAGAGTGTCAATGAGATTCGTCTCACACCGAGAACGGATGACCGCCAGACATGCCACTCCCATTCGATCACCATTGAGCCCGAGGTTACCCTATTTCAGTACGAGGATTACTTCGGTAACACCGCGCATTACTTTTCTGTTCCGTTCCCTCACTCTCAGCTTAGTATTAAATCGTGTTCCATAATGGAAACGGATGAGGAGGAAAACCCCGAAACTAATCGTATACCCTATGCGGTGGAACGTGAGATTCTTAATGAGGAAAAATTCCAAAACGAGTATGCCGAGTATTTGATCGAGACCGATTATACACGCATTTCGGCGGAATTAAAGCATTTTAAGAATATAACGATCGATGAAGACCAGGCAGGCAGCATCTATCAGCTGCTTGAAACCATTTCCCATGCCATCCACACCAATTTCACCTACGACGCAAATGCGACCCAAGTGAGTACCACAGTCGAAGAAACATTAAGGCTGAAACGGGGAGTTTGTCAAGATTACGTTCATCTCATGATCGCTCTCTGCCGGATGCTTCATATTCCCGCACGATACGTTAGCGGCTATCAATTTCTAGGCGATCTAAACGCCGATGACCCCATTTTCCAGCATGCTTCCCATGCATGGGTGGAGGCTTATGTTCCGTTAATCGGCTGGTTGGGCTTTGACCCTACCAGTAATGGAAAAATCAATTGGCGATATGTGACGCTCGGAAAAGGCCGTGACTACAGCGATATCGTCCCGGTTAAAGGTATTTATCAAGGAACAAACATTCAACGACTCGAAGTCGTGGTAGATATAGAGCGAATCGACGGTGGGCATTCGGCCAGGAACGAGGTTTCACCGTGTCATAAGTGATACCTCTGCATAGATCCGAATGCGGACTGTCGATTTCGATAAAGACGCATGATTTCTCTCCATCCGAATATTATATTGCCAAATCACCTGCGGTTCATTACTATTAAATTAAACAAATCCAATAAGGAAAGTTGGCATTTATAATGAAGGAGATCCCGATTCCGTACGTCCGCAGCAATCAAGTCGGCATCGTCACCGTGCTCCTCATCGCGATTACCTTACAATTGCCTTGGCTCATCGCTGCACTGTTGATCATTCAGGCCGCTGGGCTCATCTTCGGTCTGAAGGCAAATTTGTTTATCCTTTCCGCTCGTCCATTCCTCGCCCGCCAAGCAGCTTCAGCCAGAACCGAAGCAGCCGAGCTGCAGCGCTTCAACAACTCAATAGGCGTTGCCTTTCTCACCTTCTCGCTGCTTAGCTTTGTGCTCGGCTGGCCGGTTGCCGCTTATATTATTGCCGGCATGATGGGAGCCGCTGCGCTCGGCGCCATACTCGGCTATTGCATCGGCTGCACCATCTATTTTCAATACAAGCATTTCCGAGCCCGGAGATTGAATCGAGACTAACCTCTTGCCTCCAGCCAAGGAATAAGCATAATAAGCTGCTGAAAATCCATATTCGTCTAACCCTTTCTTCTAGAGCTTAACAATCGTTCGGCCCTTGGATTGCCCTTTTAATAGAATAGCAACCTGGTCCATTATCTGTTCCAGCCCGATTTCCTCGCACAGCTCGTTCAATAGAGGCGGCTTATAGGTACCAGCTAACAGCTCCCATACCTTGCTTCGCTTCTCCATCCCCGCCATGACCGAATCGATGCCGATCAGCCGGACCCCTCTAATAATAAAAGGGAATACGGTCATCGAAAGCTCCGAGCCGCCCGTTAATCCGCTCGCGGCTACGACGCCGCCATATTGGATTTTCGGCAGGATCGATGACAGCGTTTCGCCGCCGACACAATCGATCGCGCCCGCCCACAGCTGTTTATCCAGCGCCCGCTTCGAACCGGCTGCGAGCTCCTCTCTTCCGAGGATTCGCTTCACGCCCAGCCCGAGCAAATAGTCGTGCTTGTCCGGCTTTCCGGTACTCGCCTCCACCTCGTAGCCGAGCTTTGCCGAAATCGCCGCAGCTACGCTTCCTACGCCTCCCGTAGCTCCCGTGACCAGAATAGGGCCGTCCTCCGGGCGAACTCCGTTTTGCTGAAGCTCGTACACGGAAAGAGCAGCCGTAAAGCCCGCCGTTCCAAGTATCATCGCTTCTTTCATCGTTAAGCCGTGCGGCAGCTTGAGCACCCACTCCGCAGGCACCCGGGCATATTCGCTATATCCGCCGTAGTGGCTGACCCCCAGCCCGTAGCCGGTCGCCACCACCTGATCCCCTGCCCGGAACCGCTCATGTCGGCTGGAAACGACCGTGCCAGCCAAATCGATACCCGGTATAAACGGATAGCTCTTTACGATACCGCCGTTTGCCGTGCAAGCTAACGCGTCCTTGTAATTTACACTGGAATACGCAACCTGAATGAGCAGCTCGCCCTCCGGCAGATCGTTTATCTCGGTAGGCTTCGTTTCTGCTATTATTTCGATATCTATTTTATTTATTACAAGCGCTTTAAACGATGACATAAGAGTAACCCCCCATTTATAGACTCAGAATAAAGCTAATGTTAAATTCATTTACTGCCTTTATAGTTAAGAACATTAATTGCTCACCCATCAGGCTTCTAATGCGCTTTCCACAGCAGGTCGCTGCGTCGCAGAGAGTGTCTTCATCTTCTACAGTAACAGTTATGGCCGAGGATTGCGATATGCTCCTTGGAAGCTCGATATAACCGCTCGGTGCAAGCACTAACAGGAAAAACTCCTGCTCATTTCACCCATAACGGCTCTTTTACTAGATTAACTGGAAATTCTCCCGTTAATCTTAAAATTCTGCGTCTTTTAGTAATTACGTGCTGAAATAGCAGGAGAAAATCCTGTTAAATGCAATTCGTGCATTTTTTCGATGAAAATAACAGGAGCTTTTCCTGTTAATGAATGTGAACCCGGCTTTAGATCATACCGCCAGCTTCACTTGGCGCATACACGGTCGGAAGCCTTGACCAGCTCGCACTCGATAGCAGTGAGAACACCATGCTATGATGAACTTATAGCAGCAGATCGCGAATATCCCGTGATCGAGAAAAAGAAACACCGGCAAGCGCAAGGCCTTGCGCTCGCGTTACGGGTGCTTCAATGCATGCTTATTTTCATCATAATACTTCTTTATAGATAAAGGTGCCTGCTCCTATTTTTGCGACAATTCCAAATTGCCTCTCCACGCTTTCAATGTCCTGCAGAGAGTCTCTCATCGAAAGACTGCGCAAATATTCGAAATCAGGGGAAACGACCAAATCCTGCAAATACGCCGACCTGATGCTTCCTTCCCATCTCATCCGGTTCAGCGCGGCAACAATTTCCTGACCCGATTCAATACCGATGCCGTGCCCAAAATACAAATTGTCGTCCAGCATGATGACGTTCTCGCCCTGCCACTCCGGTGTTTCCGGATCATAATCCGGATTTTTGAAATAAAGCACATCGCCGGGATAGGCTTCATATTTATTATTAGTCGTAATTAAGCGCAGATCGCGGTCATACTGCCAATCCCGCAAAAACAGGTTTTGGAAATAAGCATTAAACACCGCTTCGCCAACCGTATCAAGCACCGCCTTGTACAAAATAATAATGATTGCACCCGCGCATTCAAAGCCATATAGATGCCCATTTATGAAAATATCGTTAATGCCGTCGGAAGGCCGTACGCCTCTTCTAAGCTGAAAGCCGCCGTTATCCGTTCTTGTCCAGTACCGCTCATTGCTCTTTGAAGTCGCAAAGGTCGCGAAATTCGCCCCGCCCGCATACAGCGCCTTGGCAGCCTCCACGATATGCGTTCGCATTTTCAGCTCAAACTCTAACGCATCTGCAGAGGGATAGCGATAGACGACCCGGCTATTCTGCTTGTCTAGCAGCATTCTTCTCTCCAGCTCTGACAGCGTGAACGGATTAAGCGTAAACGTATTACTACCCGCAACTAGTATCACCGTCGTTTTCCTCCATCTGGTCAATTTTCTATTAGGTTATTGTACGTGCAAAAAATTTTTTTGTGAGCAGTGATCCAAACCGAAAACTTGCCTCCTCTATAACAAAATCAAGCAGCTGCCGCCCCAAATACGAATTTTCGTGCTCGTACGGCTCATATACATTAGATTTATAAGCCTTTATTAGAAAGGAGTTTACTGATGTATAGTCATTCCAACGACAACGGACCCGCTTCTATTCATTCAAAATGCCCCTTTACCATCGAAGTTCAAGGTGATGGAACGGTTGATGCCGCTCCTGACCAAGCAGTGGTGGTGCTGGGAGCCATAACGGAAGGACCTGTCTTGCAGACCGCCCAAAACGAAAATGCGCAAATCGTTACCGATATTATCGAATCACTTTTGGAGCTGAATATACCGAAGGAAAATATTCAAACGAATGATTTTCGGATCGAGATCCAATACGACTACAAGGACGGGGAGCAGATCTTTCGAGGCTATAAAGTGACCCATCTGCTGCAAATCACAATCGATAAGGTCGAGGAAACCGGCATCGTTATTGACACAGCCGTGTCAAGCGGTGCTAATACCGTTACGAGCGTCCAGTTTACTTTGGCAGATCCTGCACCTTATGAGAACGAGGCATTGACGCTAGCCGTTCGCAACGCCCGGCAAAAGGCCGAAACGATCGCAGCGGCGCTTAGGGTCAATCTTGCCGCGGTTCCGTGCGAGGTTCAGGAACTTCCTCGTGCGGCGGGACCTATTCCCTTCGCAGCCGCCCTGCAAATGCAAAGCGCAGCCACACCGATCGAACCCGGGCAGCTGACCATTGCCGCCTCGGTTCGCGTGTGGTATTTGTTCGGGTGAAAGTCGCGGCCAGTCGGCCGCGCTTCCCGCATAACGTAATAACGGCTGCCTCGCGGCAGCCGTTTTTCTTATTTTTATCCATGCGCTAAGCCTTTTCAGTACGGGCAAAGAGCGTCAACTTCGCATAAAAATCTTCCAAAATAAAGCGGGAATCCACACTCCGGTATACGCGTATTTTTCTGTTGCCCGGTTTAGGCAAGTAGCTCATATCGGGCGCGATTTCGGGTGCCTCGACCCAGTCGTAATCGAACGCTTGATCGTCGAGCAGCAAAGAAACGGCCGGCGAATCGCCCAGAACCCATATTTCACCCTTCGGCCATTCCGGCCGGTGTCCATTTTTCATATTATGATTGATCAGATACTCGTACAAATAATTTCCGATTTTTCCATGCGGCTGAACTTTTACAGCGAGCTCGGCCAGCCCCACACGAACCATATCGTAAACGTTTTTCGGAGCCTGCCACAAACGGACAGGTGAATTAAATACGACGTGTGCTGCATCGAATCGTTGGAAAGATTAAATTCATCGTTTCCTTGCGGGTAAGTGCCTCCTCCGATCCATATCGCAGTAAGACGATCCGCAATGCCGGGCTCTTGCAGATAAGCGGAGGCCAAATCAGTTAGGGGGCCTTGAAAGATAACGAACAATGGCAGCGGATCCTCTTTCATCGCCTCGCGAATAATGAGCCGGGAGCCCTCCGAAGGAACGGGCGTGTGCTTATCCGGTATAGAGGCGCTCCCCGCAGCACATCAAACCTTTCACGCATATCCATCAAATCGAGCACATGCAATATTTCTTCATAAGAGTCTTCCATGGCTGTCTCGCTTCTCGTACCGAAATGCGCGCCAATAATACCCTTTATTTGCAGCCGGGGGGGGGGTAAAATCGCATGCACAACGGCGTATTGGTCGTCGGCCTCACACTTGGCATCCGTATTGATAATGAGCCTAATTTATTTTTGCTTGGGCACTTCAAACGGCATCTTCATGTTCAGCACCTGCGTTCCGAAGATTTGTATTTAAAACTAGCATAGCATTCCCCTTCGGGAAGACAATGAACTTTTTTAATGTATAAGTACGGATATTTAAGATCATTAACGATCAATAGCGGGTGAAAAGCGGGGAAAGAAACCACCGTGGCGCCATGCGTAAAAACAAAGAAAGCCCCGCCGAAACAATGACTGTTTCGGCGGGGCTTTCTCCTATTTACACGGTTTGCAATAAACCCGCTTCTACCAAACCGTTCCGGATGCCCTGCTCGTCGACATGCGTTGTTACATAATTAGCGAATGGCAGCAGCTCGGGATGCGAGTTGCCCATGGCGACTCCGAAGCCGACTGTCTCCAGCATCTCTTTGTCGTTCAGACCATCGCCGAAGGCAACGGCATCGGCAGCCGTAAGGCCCAGCTTTTCCAGCAACGCTTCAATCCCCTGCGCCTTCGAGCCGCCGGCTGGCAGGACATCAATAGCCTGCGGATGCCAGCGAATGAGCTTTAATTCGGAATGCAGACGCTCATACAAGTGCTCCTCGTGGCTCTCGCAGTGTAGAAAGACTTGATAGATCTCATCCGTCTTCCAAAACTCCGGATTGTAGCCAGGTAAATCGACCTTTAATGAATTAACCGATTCTATTATAAAAGGATGATCCTCTTTATCGGCGAAGAAGCTGTGCTCTCCTTCAAATACGAGACCGTGATTATGTTCTGCGGCTGCCTTAACAAGCGCCTCCAGACGGCTCTTCTCAATCTCGCGTTTATAAAGCGGAGTTCCCTTGTACACGACATAGCCGCCATTCAAGCAGACGAATGATTCGATACCCAGCTGCTCAGCGAGCTTCTTAATAAAGTAAGGCGCTCTGCCCGTTGCGATGACCGGCTCAACGCCGCGTTCCTTCAGCTCCGCAATGGCTTTAATCGTATCCGCCGGTATTTCCTTCTGCTCATTGATTAACGTTCCGTCGATATCAAAAAAAACGATTTTATAGCTCATTCTGTCTTCTCCCCTATCCGTAGTTGCAGACAAACGACGCCTGTCCTTTTTATACAGTATAAAGAATCATGAACAGAAAAGGAATCATAACTCGCATAATAAAAATGAAAAATAGCACCAACGGCTGCCGATGCTATCTATTTTCCCTAATGCTTACCAGCCAAAGTCTAAGCCTTTGCCTGTCTCGACGTAGGTCTTCAGATTGCTCAGGATCATCCACCACTGGCTGTCGACCGTTTCCAGCGACGGATGATTTTCAGTAAATTTATTATTGATCAGAGTAAGCTTGGTTGTTGCCCCGACTGCCTCTAGCGTAAAGGTAATGGTGGATTCCAGCTCCGCATGATTCGGTCTATATGAGGGACCCGGATGTTCCAAGACGCTAAACATTTTATTCGGCTCATATGCTAAAATAGTACCGTAAACATGTACAGTCTCATCGCCTTCCGCACCAGGGCCGACGTATTGGAAGGACGCTCCTGCTTCGAAGGTAGAATGAATGACGCAGCCAAAAAACGTTTGACGCGTCCCTTCCGGCGATACAAACGCATCCCACACCTGCTCGGGCGCTGCACCGATATAAAACTCATATTTAAACTCCATGTGATACACTCCTTCTATCTTCTATTTTCAAGCAAGCTTCCATTTGTTTCTATCTGCAGTATAACGCTATTCGAATGGCTGGTATTGTAAAAACGCGACAAATCGACCGATAGGAGAGATTCATATATGAAAGCAATAGACCAAAAGCGCAGCATGGGCATTTTACAGCTAAGCGAGGGCGAAAAAAAATTTCAGCTTACGCGCTATGCTCCCTCCGGACCGCTCCAGCATTTCTTGAAGCACTATTGGATCGTTAGCTGGGATTTGGAAGGCCAAGCCCCTTATTTGCAGGATGTCGTTCCGAATCCTTGTGTCAATATGGTTATGGAAGACCATAGAAGCGGCATTTATGGCGTCGCCAGCCGTATGTATACGAAGAAAATTGAAGGCAAAGGACAAGTATTCGGCGTAAAATTTCAGCCCGGAGGGTTTTATCCCTTTATTAAATCACCGCTCTCCATGCTTACGGATCAAGCCCTATCTGTTGAATCTGTTTTCGGTATAGATGCAGTAGGCTACGAGCAGCAGCTTAAGTCCGAGACGGAGCCGGCCGGCATGATCGCGCTGACGGAATCGTTATTTTTGCAGCGCCTTCCCGAGCAGGATGAAGCGATTAATGTCATTAATCAAATGATCGCACGTATTCTCGAAGCTCGCGATCTGACCAGGGTGGAGCAGCTCTGCGGCTTATTCGATCTAAACAAAAGGAAGCTCCAGCGCTTATTTAACCAGTACGTCGGAATTAGCCCTAAGTGGGTCATCAAGCTGTATCGGCTGCAAAATGCGGCTGAGGCCATGGATTCCGGCAGCCATCATGACCTGCTTAAGCTGTCTGCCGATCTCGGCTACTATGATCAATCGCATTTCATTAAGGACTTCAAATCCATTATCGGCAAAACGCCGGAAGAGTATGCCAGATCGTTAGCCTTGTAGCTCGCCGGACTGCTTGACTGCGGCCCGGAGCATCCTGTATATTGGTAGAAATCAGTTAAATAAGCACGGCTTACGATGGAAGCACCCGTAAGAGATGGCGTATGACGCCTATCTTGCAGGTGCTTTTTTTGCGTTGTTTGCCCATGCCAAAGGAGGCTTCATAAATCATGCATTCTCTTTCAAGATTAACCGCAATAGGGCTCGTCCTCTTACTCGCGCTTGTTAGTCCTGCTGCCATTGCCGCCGCTTCGTTCGAGTTCAGCGTTACGGCCAAAACCGCTTTTGACAAAATGAAAGGAGCTGCGGATAAAGCGACAGCAGCCAGGCTGTCGTCGCAATACGCTGAACTGCAAACCATACAGAAGCAGTCGGCCGACTGGGATACGAGAATAGACAATCTTCACTACAGGAATGAGGAAGCTATCCTCGCAACGCGCAAGCGAATAAAAGAAGTAGACGCAGAGAAGCTGCGGAGGCTTGAGGCGGCCGTAACACAGGCTAAACAGAAATATGAGCCCTTATTCATCCTCTATGATTCATTGAACCAGCAGCTGAGCATCGCGAAGTCGTTCAAGGACAAAACACTGATCAGTTTGCTTAAGCCGCAGGTTGAAACGGCAAAGGCGGCCGTCCAGCTTGCCAAGCTGGATATTCGCAGCAAGGAAGCGGCGCTTAAGACTGCAAAAGCAATCGCCGCTAAGACCATAAAAAAGCTGCGGGATCTTCTGAGTGATATCGACCCGGTTAAGGTGAAAATCAAAGCATCGAAAAGCTCCATCAGCCGTACAAAACAACAGTTTACGACCGAAGCCGCTATTTTAAACCAAGTGGTGAAAAAGGGGGATTCGACAGCGACTTTAAGCTCCTTTACGAGGATGCTCGCCTATATGAAGCAGATTAACGACCATAAGCAAAAAATATACGCATACGAGCAGCAAACGATGAGCATGATCGCAAAGGTCGACGCGCAGCTAGCCGTCAAATAGATTAGAAAATAGCAGAAAGCGCGTCTCGGAAGTCGATGACGCGCTTTCATTTAAGACGCTTAACGGCTGCCCTTATCGGCTTAGTGCCGCATTGGGTCGTCGTCTCTAAGCCATTATATGCCGGGGAACGATACTTCTACCGTCGTCCCGACGCCTAATTCGCTCGATATGGCCAGACGGCCGTCATGCGAGGAAATGATTTTATCAACGATCATCATGCCGAGGCCGTTTCCGTCGGGTCTTGTTGTATGAAAGGGCTGCCCGATGCGCTGCAGTACTTCATCCGTCATTCCGACGCCGTTATCGGTAAACCGAATCCGCTGGAAGCCATCAACGGCATCCAGCCGGATGTTCACCTCGCCGCCGAAGGGCAGAGCCTCCAACGCATTTTTCAAAATGTTCAGGAATACCTGCTTCACTTGATCACGGTCGCATCGAATCAACTTCATATCTCCAAATTCACTATGAATCCGGATGCCGTTCATTTCGAATTGCATTTCAAACACGGAGATGGCCTCTTGCAAAATGATCGCGCATTGCTCTTCTTTATATTCAACCGCCTGCGGTCTTCCTAATATTAAAAACTCGCCTACAATCGCATTCATACGCTCAAGCTCAGACATCATGACGTTGTAGTGAAGAGGATTGGTCGTTTTGCTGCACAATTGAAGCATGCCCTTGACCGTAGTCATCGGATTGCGAATTTCGTGCGCGATGCTGACTGCGATCTGGCCTGCAAATCCTAATTTCTCGGTATTCCGCAGCAGCTCCTCTGTCATCTTCATTTCGGTAATGTCCCGCAGACTGCCTACCACCCGTGTGAGCTGATGCTCATTATCGTACACAGGCACCACATCGAGTATATAATAATTTTGCGAATTCCTTACATTAATCGCTACCTCTACGCCTACACACGGCTCCCTATGCACAATAACGCGTTCAAAATAGGCTCCAATCATACTCAATTCAAACACGCTCTTGCCTAAGAAACTGAACTTCCCATACTGGGCATTACCGAGTATTACTGCGCTATTTTCATTTATTTCCACAATACTGCCCAGCGCATCTGTAATAATGACGCCATAATAATTGGTCTCCAGAAGAACCTGATTCAGAATTTGTAACTGAGTATTATGTCTGCGCAACAAAAGCTCGCGCTCAATAGAATCGACGATCGTACATAGGAGTGCAAGCAAATGCGGATGGGCGAATTGGATGCTGGTCATTAGCGAAATGGTACCCAGCAGCTCGCCGTTATCCGCCTTGTGGAATGGAGCTGTGTAGCAAGCGAGCCCATGCAGCACCTTATGGTAGTGATCCTCGCCTTTGAGCTGAATAGGCTGATTGTAGCGCAAGCTGAAATCAACCGCATTGGGACCAAGCTCTTCCGAGAATCGTACTCCCTCTGTAATCCCCAGCTGACGCACTGTGCTAATAATAGAAGCGTCGCCTTTGAATTCCAGAATATAACCCTCGTTATCAGAAATCGCGACGAAGAAAGGATCACCTGATACAGAGGAAAGAAATTTATCGACAAAAAAACCGATAACCTCGATGGCTTCTTTATAATGGCTTCGCTGCGCTTCCAGTTCCGTACCAGAAAACCATTCTGTATGAATAGGCGGCTCATCCGGATCAAGCCCCTGCAGCCGGCATTTGTTATGCGCTTCTTTGATTCTATCGTTATTCATCATCTTGTACCAATTAACCTTTCCAGGAGGCTAGCTTCATTATTGTTGCACGTACCAATATTCTAGCTGGACCGTTCACAATCCTTCCCAATTTTATTAAATTTCGCTTGTAATTGACGGGTTTCTCCAAAATTGAGATTTGGGCTTGATCACGCTCCAGCTTATTCAGCCATAAATGCCCATTCTTTTATGATTTTAAGCTCTGCTTCAGATCTTCTACCAGATCCTCGCTATCCTCGATGCCGACCGAAATGCGGATTAAGCCGTCAGTAATGCCAAGCTGCTCCCGCCTCTCGCGCGGGATCGAGGCATGCGTCATTTTCGCGGGTACGGATATGAGACTTTCCACGGCGCCTAAGCTTTCGGCCAGCGTAAAGTATTTCAACTTTTTGAGCACTTCGGACGCTCTCTCCGCACTGCCTACGTCAAATGAAATAATGCCGCCGAAGCCGCGTGCCTGCCGTTTAGCCAGCTCATGCTGCGGATGTGAGGGCAATCCGGGATAATGGATACTCTTAATACCCGGGACTCCCGATAAATATAAATAGGAGACAATTGCCTGGGCATTTTCCTCATGGGCTTCCATGCGGAGGCCAAGCGTCTTTAAGCCGCGCATAAGCAGCCATGAATCATGAGGTCCAAGCACGCCGCCCACTGCATTTTGCACAAAATGAAGCTCCTCGCCCAGCTTATCGCTGTTCACTACGGCCAGACCGGCGACTACATCGCTATGGCCGCCAAGATACTTCGTTGCCGAATGCAGCACAATATCGGCTCCGAGCGCAATCGGCGTCTGCCAGTAGGGCGTGCTAAACGTATTATCGACGATAAACAGCAGGTTCCTGGCCTTGGCCCAGCCGGCTACTGCCGCAATATCCGTAACTTTAAGCAGCGGATTCGTCGGCGTTTCTACAAACAGCGCCCTCGTATTTGGCTGAACCGCTTTATCGATTTCTTCCAGATTCGTCGTATCTACGAAGGTCGCTTCCATACCGAGCCGGTTTAACACCTTCGTGACGATCCGGTACGTTCCCCCGTACACATCATCGGTCAAAATAATATGATCCCCCGAGCTCAGCAGCGAAAAGACGGCGTGGATAGCCGCCATTCCCGAGCTGAAAGCAAATCCTCTTGCACCTTCCTCCAACTCGGCAATATACTGCTCCAGTGCGTGACGCGTCGGATTGCCGGTGCGCGAATATTCATAGCCTTTATGAACGCCGATATCGTCCTGCTTATAGGTGCTTACCTGATAAATCGGAACGCTGACCGCCCCCGTATGCGGGTCAAAGGGATTTCCTCCATGAATAAGCCTTGTTTTCCGTCTCATCTTAAGCACCCCCGTTGTAAATCTGTTTACTCAAGTACCTGTCGCTGCCATCCGGGAAAATAGTAACGATACGGCTGCCTGGAGGCGCGGCCTCCGCCTCGAGCAATGCAGCATGCAGCGCGGCGCCCGATGAGCTGCCGACGAGCATGCCCTCAAGCTGCGCCAGCTCCTTCACCCTGGCAAAAGCATGCTCATCCTTAATCGTATGAATCGCATCGAAATACGAGCTGTCCATGAACGGGGCCAGCTTCTCGACGCCGATTCCTTCCGTCAGGTGCGGACCC
>DATJKM010000302.1:0-13840 GCA_035491515.1 Candidatus Udaeobacter sp.
CCATTCGAATAAACTCCGGTAAAAGGTTTGCAGCATAGGATAAACCACCACAATACTGAAAAGCAGTAAGGCCGGTGATACAAAGAGGACGATTGCTGCTTTGTTCCTTCTAAGCTTGTTCATGGTCTACCTCCCTTAACAATGTTTCTGCTTCTTGCTTATTTATTTTCTTGCCCGGTTGATCGCCGCGTCCATATCCTTTATGAAATCTTTTGCCGGGTAGCCTCCAGCAAGCAGCTTCTGAACGTTATCTTCCAGCGCGGTCTTTATCGTCGGATTCGTCATTCCAAAGGTGAAAGCGCTAGAGCTCTTGGCTTGACTTGCATAAGCCTTGTATTCATTTTGGATGTCCGTGTAAGGCTCTTCCGGCTGAACCGAATTTTTCACAATCGGGAACGCGCCTCTCTTCAGTACACGGCCTTCGGATATTTTGAGCGAGAGCTGGATGGCATATTTGGCCGCAATATCCTTATGCTCGGAATTAGGCGAGACACCCAAGCCGCCGATCGTTCCGCCGCCGCTCATTTGATTCGCAGTCGCACTTTCCTGTCCGGGATCGGCAAACGGGTACTTCAGGATTCCGGCTTTGCCGGGCATTTTAGCACCCAAATCCTGTACCGCCCAGCCGCCATTCAGCAGCATAGCCGCCTTGCCTTCTACAAACAGCGAAAGCGCTTCATCATAGCCCGTATTGAAGACGCCCGGAGCAAGAATACCTGCACTGACAAGCTGCCTGATTTTATCAGCTGTTTTGGAGAATTCAGGATCCGATGCCATTACCGTACCTTTGTCCAGGTCGGAAATCCCCTTAGGGTCCATTCTCGTTGCAATCATGTCGTACAATTGAACGCCCGGCCATTTTTCCTTAGCGAACAAGGACAGCGGGATGATATTTTTTTCCTTCAGCTTCTCGACGACATCCAATAGTTCGTTGAAGTTCGCCGGAGGCTGCAGCCCGTTTTGCTGGAACACGTCTTTGTTATAATACAACATTGCAAACCAAGGAGCGTCGGACGGAATGCCATAAATATGGCCTTCATCGTCTCGCAGATTCGCCTTCGTAGAATCCAGCAATTGATCCTCGATGTTCAATTCCTTGACATAAGAATCAAGCTGAAGGATATTGTTCGATTTTTTAAACGTCTTGATGATATCCGGATTCGCATCGAAAATATCCGGCAAATTCCCTGCTGCCGCAAGTGTTTTCAGCTTTTGGTTGTCGTCCCTGGCTGCCGGCATAATTTCCGCTTCGACTTCCGGCATGACTTTTTTCATTTCGGCAATCGCGTAATCCAGCGGAACCTTCTCAGAATCATCGGAATACTGCAGATACAGCTTCAAATTAACCTTGTCACTCGCAGTCTTGTCGGTTGTGCTTCCTTTGGTCTGCCCGCTGTTGCTGCCGCAGCCCACAACGGCTGCGAGCATCACTGCGGCAAGAGACAGCGCCGTAATTCGATGTAGCCCTCTGTTTATCATCCTGTAAGACCCCTCCTGATTAAGTAATAGTAATTCCCTCGAGGATGTCTTCATTATACGAGCATGAATCAGCGTATTGAATGGATATTCCGCAACGAACTTGGAAGAATCGCATTACTTTTTGGCGACTACGACAATTTGTTCAGACTTTCATATTCCCGGGGGGAATAACCAAAGTATTTTTTAAACACTTTACTAAAATGACCCGGGTCATTGTACCCCGCCATCAAAGCAACCTCTGCGATTTTGATTGTATTCTGATTGAGCATTTCCTTGGCCTTCTGCATGCGGATATTTAACAGATATTTGGATATTTGCAGGCCCATCTCTTTTTTAAATACACCGCGCAAATAACCGGCATTGATGTACAAATGATTCGCAATGGCTTCTATATTGAGGTCCTCTTTGCTGTATTCCGCTTCAATATAGTCTTTAGCTGCCAGTGCAATTTTCTTGGATTTGGTCGGTTTCGAGACACGGTTGTAGGCCGCGACCTTCTTGAAGATATCGGTGATCCAGCTGTGGATGGCCCCAATAGAGCTCTGGCGCTTCAATTCCAAATAAGGGTAAAAGTCCGCACCGAACACGTCCTCCACACTTCCGCCCAGCTCCTCTAAGTACGTAAGACACATCGAGATAAAGCCCATGTAGATGACAAAGATATAATCCAGCGACAGCTTGTTATCGATTATATAGGCCTGCACCTTGACCAGCTTATCTTGAATGGCCTCCCATTCGTTCATTCTCAGATGTATGAGGATCTCCTCATTCACGAACAACGAGTAAGACCCGACGTTGGAATCATTTGGCGCAAGCTGATCGTAAAATACGACCCCTTCGTTCATCAGCCGAAACCGGTTGTGCAGGGCGAGCAGCGACTCTTGATACGACTTCTCGATCTGCTCCAGCCCGCGGTGAGACTGACCTACCCCGATGGTAATCGGCAACTTCAAATACTTCTCAATCAGCTCACACAGTCTGCGGTACAGATCCGGATCGGGCTTCTGACCATCCTCAAGGACCATAATGGAAACAATGCGATCTTCATCCCCGTAGAACGAAACTCGACGGCACTCTTCCTCGCTCAGCTCATCCCAAATATTCTTAACGGCAAATTTCCAGAGCAGCCTTTCCTTCATCTGATCCCAATTGTATTTGACCGGGTTCAATTCAATGGAAATGACCTGGAACCAGTCCTCCGGTTGAAAATGAACCCCCTGCTCGGCCAATTGCTCAAGGATCGCCTCTCGGTCTTGCTGATCCCCCCCAATGACCAGATCGTTCAGATGCATTTCTCTCAAGCTATTCTTGTAGTTTTCCGCGATTTTCCGGTTCTTTGTCATCGCATCATGCCGAGCTTTGATTTTGAGCAGCGTCAAGACCAGCTCTTCCTTATCGTAGGGCTTCAGCAGATAGTCCGATACGCCATATTTGATCGCTTGTTTGGCATATTCGAACTCGCCGTATGCCGTAATAATGACAATTTCCATGTTGGGATACATGTCCTTCAGATGCTTCGAAAGCTCGAGCCCATTCATAAAAGGCATGTAAATGTCCACTAATGCCAGATCAATATGGCGCGATTTGCACTGCTCCAGCGCGTCTTCGCCATTCTTCGCTTCCCCCGCCACATGAAATCCGTAGTGCTCCCATTTGATCTCTTTCCTCAGACGCTCTCGGAACATGGACTCATCATCCACAATGATCACGTTCATGACGCTTCCACTCCTTCTATCAGCGGTATTTTCACAATTATGGTGGTACCGTTATACACCTTCGATTGCAGCTCGATCCCGTATGGCGTGCCAAAGTACAGTTTGATTCGATGATCGATGCTGAATAAGCCGAAGCCGCTGCCGTTTTCGTTCTGGCTGGGATCGGTCCAAAGCTTCCGAAGCGCTTCTTCGGACATGCCGATACCGTTGTCTCTGACTTCGATCCAAAGCATGCCGTCTTTCTTGTATCCTGTTATTTCCAGATGTCCAAATTCACGTTTCGGCTTTAACCCGTGATAAATCGCATTTTCCACCAACGGCTGAATCGTCAGCTTCAATATTCGATAGTCCAAGCACTCCGCCGGTATGCGAATCGTATAGTCGAATTCATCTTTGTAGCGCAGATGCTGGATATACAAGTAATTGCGAATCATTTCGATCTCTTCTCGCACCGTGATGATCTCGTTGCCTCCGCTTAAGGAATGACGATAAAAGGCTGCCAGCGCCTTGGTCGCTTTCTTCGCTTCCTTGGTCCGGCCTAGTTCGGCCAGCGTATAGACGACATCCAGTGTGTTATATAGAAAATGAGGACGAATCTGTTGCTGCATCAATGCCAGCTCATATTTTCGCTTCGCCCGCTGCTCCTCCCTGATGTCGTCAATCAATTTCCGGATGTGTTCGGTCATGCGATGATACGTGAAGGTCAATTGGCCAACCTCATCATGACCGAAAACAGCTGGAACTACCTTATACAGACCCCGTTCTGTCTCACGCATGGTGTGGATCAGACGCTGGATAGGACCCACGATATAGATGGATAGTTTCACCGCAACAAGCACGGTAACGAGTGAGCATAAAAGGATGACAACGAGCGAGATCTTTTGCAGAGATTGGTAATCCTTCATTAGCTCATCCAGAGATACTTGATAAAGGATCATCCACTTGTTGCGGTTCAGGGGGTATTTGGTGTATACAATCTTCTGCTTGTCGAAGTTCAAAACGTTGCCTTCTGCCGCGTTGCTCTGAAGCAGCGGGTTCAGAACCGGATTTCTGACCTTCTGTAAAACTTCGCTGCGATCCGTCGAGGAGATGATCTTGTGATTCTCGTCGATCAAATAAAAATTACTCGTTGTCAGATCGTTCATCTGCTCAAACAACGAGGAAATCTGATCCTCGCTGACGAACAGGATCAGCTCTCCCAACGTTTCGCCTGACTTGATCTCGGTTATCTTCTTGCCCAGCGGCAACACAATTTGCGATTTCAACTCGTTGCCAAAGGAAAACCGAGTCATCTCAAACCCTTTGCTGTTTCCCGAAGTCTCTTGCAGTTGGTCGATATAAGCTTGAATCTGATCCTTGGCATTTGCTGAAGTTATCGATCGGTCATTCGCAGCGTATATTCGCTGTTGATTGTCAACAAAGATCGCTTCTTTCACATCGGGGAATACGAGCAAAGCAAAATTCAGCTTATTTTCTATAGCGTACTTACGGTCGATCTCCGATGTGGTACCGACGCTGCCCTCCGTCAATAATCCGGACAGATCATTCATGTAAAATGTGATCATATCTAGACAGCTTTCCGTATTTTGAATCACATTTTCGATTCTTTGCTTGATCAGATAGGAGCTGTTCATGCGATCCTGGATCGTCTTCTTAACTTCATTGTGTTGAAAGATAAAATATGAAATCAGTCCAAATAGCAGCATTGGAATAATCATGAGTGGCAGAAACACAGTGAGCATCTTATGCCGGATTCTTAAATTGGAGAACATGATGCTAAGTTTCTTCATCCTGCAGATCGCACTCCTTTCTTGCATTCTTTCATCCGACAAGCGCCTTCACTGTTAAAACAAATAAACTGACCACGAAAGTGGTCAGCAGTCAAGATATCGCAGGGTATGTCGTAACCCGATGCTATGGGCCTTCTACGTTCTTCCCAAAATGTCCGCAGCACATCCAAGAAAACGCCTAATGTAAACATAAAACAGCTCCTTCTGCTCGCATAAACTCTTTAGATAATTTTCCATCCATTTGACAGCCTCGGGAATCATGATCTTCCTTTAAAATCCTCATGCTCACCCTTACAATCCTTGTATTCGTCGGTAGTATCAATCCTTTGACAGCTTTTCGGATTTGAGTCGATCCATCTAATCGATAAGGAGGAATTTCTAATTGTCTATGATAAACGAAAGGAAGGCGGCTGTGAATAGATGATGTACAAGATTCTAAAAACCGTTTTGTAGGCGAAGGGAAATTACTTGACGATAGCTTTCTCAAACAAGATTGCTGCTGTTCCGCCATTTTGAGACCAAGAATGATGTAAAGATCTCTTTCATGATGGCGTGCATTTAAAATTTCGGCCGCGGTTCAAATAATATAATTAACAAATTTAGGTGTTTTATGCATACGGACGGTAGCGTGCAACTTTACGGATTGCACCGTCGCCGTTTCGGAAACGTTATCCGAATCGATTGTGCTCTCGAGATTAAAGGTCTGTAATATACAAAATAAAATAGGAGGCCTAAAATGAAACGCCATCTGTCGCAGCCGCCAAAAGTGATGCGATTCTTCCAAGTTCGTAGCGGAATATCCATTCATTACGCTGATCCATGCTCGTATAATTAAAACATCCTCGAGGGGATTGGACTTTGCCAAGGAGTGTATCATCCGTGAAAGCTGACCGCCCCCGATACAGTGAGATGCCGGGCCGATGGCCGGGTTTACGACAGGGGAACCGTGGCTCAAGGTCAATCCGGATTATCCGCTTGTCAACAGGGAGCAGTCGATGGCGGACGAGCAGTCGCTCTACGGCGACTACAAGGAAATTTACGCGGACACCGAGGATCTCGGCGGCATACCCGGACGCTCGGTGTAAACCGGAAGGATCATCAAAAAGGCGTATTGAAGGCCATATGAGGCTGTAATATGCAAATGCTTATTATAAAACAGGAGGCCTGAAATGAAACGTCATCAGAAAGCGGTCCTTAAAGCGATGGATTCGGTCATCAAGACTCAAGCGGCATCAAGCGCGTCGTACTGGAAACCGCAGTACCACATTTCCCCGCCGGCCTTCTGGACGAACGACCCGAACGGGTTCGTTCAATATCAAGGAGAGTACCATTTATTTTACCAGCACAATCCGTTTTCGCCGGTATGGGGGGACATACATTGGGGGCACGTGAAAAGCGGCGACCTCGTCAACTGGAGCCACCTGCCGATAGCGCTGGCCCCCAATGAAGAATACGACCGCGACGGCTGCTTCTCCGGCAGCGCGATCGAGAAGGACGGCAAGCTTTACTTGATGTATACCGGCAATGAATGGACGGGGAGCAATTACGACACCGATTTGAAGCAGGCGCAGTGCCTCGCGGTCAGCGGGGACGGCGGCGTGACGTTCGAAAAAATCGCCGATAATCCGGTGATCGCAGAAGCGCCGGAAGGCGACATCCATCCCCATCACTTCCGCGATCCAAAGGTATGGAAACGCGGAGACACTTACTACTGCATTCTCGGATCGCGGACGCTCGATCAGGTCGGTCAGGTGCTGCTGTACCGTTCCGACGATTTGATCCGCTGGGAGTTTATCAATGTTATCGCCGGGAGAGACAATAAATTAGGGTTTATGTGGGAATGTCCGGACCTGTTTCCGCTTTACCAGCACGATGTATTGGTCTTCTCTCCGCAGGGCGTGAAGCCTAAAGGGTATCTGTACCATAACCTGCATCAGTCAGGGTATTTAATCGGAAAGATGGATTATGAGCAGGGGAAATTCGATCACGGGGAATTTGGGCTTCTGGACTACGGCTTCGACTTTTATGCGCCGCAGACCCTTGTGGATGATCAAGGCCGACGGATTATGATCGCCTGGATGGCGATGTGGGAAAGCGAAATGCCGGAGCAGTCGGACCGGTGGGCCGGAGCCATGACGCTGCCGCGCGAGCTGAAAATGAAAGACGGCAAGCTCATCAGCCTCCCCGTCCAGGAGCTTCAAGCCCTTCGCCTGAACGAAATCGCGATGGAAAATGTGCCTGTTTCCGGCGAGCTTTCGCTGGAAGGGATAGTGGGCGACTGCCTGGAGCTTGAAGTTTGTATCGCCGCGCAATCGGCGTCAAGCTTCGGAATCCAGTTCAGATGCGACCAAGCGGGCCATGAAGCGACGGTTTTAACCTACGATAAGGCTGAAGGCTTGCTGACGCTGGACCGGAACCACAAGGTGAATGGCCCGGGAGGCATTCGCCAAGTTCCGGTTGAATTGCAGGACGGCGAGCTCAATCTCCGCCTGTTCATCGACCGGTCTTCCGTCGAAATTTTTATTCAGAACGGCGAGAAAGCGATGACGGCGAGGATTTATCCGCAGGAGACTTCAACGGGAATCATCTTTTTCGCGGACAAAAGCGCCTTATTGAAGAAAATGAAATGTTGGAAATTAAATTCCGGCGTGGAGCCGACACATGCTTAAGGTCTAATTAAATGGTTTTGTTCCGGGGCTGCCCACTACTGATTCGGGCCTTTATTATTTGCTTCATCAGTTCGACCAGCCCTTTGCAAACCGCCATGACCAGATTTGGATAGACCTCATCTTTCCGGTTTTCAGTTGTCATAGGTGATCCAAGCCTATGACCTACTGATACTAAAGACCTTTATTTTTACATCCCATGTGACGAGAGCCACCTATTAAAAAACTTTATTTTCAACCGATGCTCGTTTTTGGGCACCCCATTAAACAACTTTAATTTTCACTAAAGAACTTTATTTTCAATTAAAGAACTTTATTTTCCCGCACCAAAAGAACGACATCACCACGACAGGCAATTAGCATGTAATCAAACTGTAATATTTCTCTCATCTTGCTTTCATCTTAGGCTACTATAATAGATTCATGACCCCCCTTTATTATATATTCTCTCTTGTAGCCTGCAGCCCCGTGCCGCAGGCTTCCTTTTTGCCCGAAGCATTCATGACCGTTTCCTGCAAAAAAGGAATGACCCGCTCCCAAAAGGCAGGCTCCTGTTCCGATGCGCTATGCCCCTTGGTCGATACGAACAGCGTACTTATAATGCCCTCAGGCAATTGCCTCTTCAGCACCCGCAGATCCTCCGCGCTAATAAAATCATCGCCGTTCGAGTGAATCATCATAACCGGCGTACGGCCCGCTTCCGGGCTGCCCGCATGCTTCGATAACACCAATGGAATGCTTGCGGCTTTGAACTCAGCCCGAGATATGCGTGCGCGAATGAGCCAAATCATCGGAATAAGATAGGCTAGGGGAAAGAACGGAATTTTTTTGCGTTTCAGCTCTGACTTCATCATCGTCTCGAAACGGACGGGCATCGAGTCCGTTACGACTGCGCGCACCTGTATCCCTTGATCCAGCGCAAGCAGTGCCCCGAAGCCTCCGAGCGAATGTCCGAGCACCGCTATC
Source organism: Candidatus Udaeobacter sp. (assembly GCA_035491515.1). Classification (GTDB taxonomy): domain Bacteria; phylum Bacillota; class Bacilli; order Paenibacillales; family Paenibacillaceae; genus Pristimantibacillus. The sequence goes on from DATJKM010000302.1 coordinate 8,617, forward strand.
CGGTCCGGATCGATTCCCGGAAGACGTCTCGCTGTATCGACCGCAGCCTGCACGTCATCGCGAAACATAAGCGCGGAAGGCGCAGAGATGGAATCGCTGTCGCCGTGGCTTCGCGCATCGTACATAAATACAGCGAAGCCCGATTCATAAAGCGGACGCGTGTATCGCAGCACTCTCGTCCGGTTGGAGCCCCAGCCATGCGCGACTACGATAAGAGGCGCAAGTCCCTTCTCGGGTTCTGCACAGGAGGCTGGCAGGAGCAGCCAGCCTTCCAGCTTGGAGCCATTGCTTGTGAAGGATAAGGATCGCCACTGCGTGTCCACGTCAGGAGCATCCGCATTCGTTAGCTTGCGCGGCTTCTGACTGCGTACTCCCATTTGCCAGATAATCGCAGCCAGCAATGCAATGATAATGAAGAAGCTGACCAGCAGCCACCATGCAGCGTCCATTTCACTGCCCCCCTTGTTCTACAAAGCCCGCACGGCATCTGTAAATTGCCGAGCCCGCTCCGTTACCTGAGCGAATTTGCCTTCGCGTACCCATTCCAAATTGACGAGCTTGCTGCCCATCCCAACAGCATTTGCCCCTGCTTTAAAGTAATCTGCGATGTTATGTAAATCAACGCCGCCAGTCGCAATCATCGGTATATCGTTCAGCGGACCGCGAATCTCCTGCAGGTACCCGATGCCAAGCGTTCCCATCGGGAATATTTTCACAGCATCGGCCCCCGCCTTCCATGCCTTTACGATTTCCGTCGGCGTCATGACGCCGGGCCATACGGAGATGCCGCGCTCACGCCCGTAAGCGATAACTTCCTCATCCAAATTAGGAGAAATGAGAAACTGCGCTCCAGCTGCAACCGCCTGCTCGGCAAGCGCGACATCGGTTACCGTACCGGCGCCCACCGCAGCCTGACCGTCAAACTTCGTGCGCCAGCGCTCGATCATAGCCGCCGCACCCTCCGTATTCATCGTAATTTCCATCATATGAATACCGCCGTCAATTAAAGCCTGCGCCGCAGCATCCGCATGCCGATCCTCAATTCCCCTTAAAATCGCTACGATTTTGTGCTGCAGCAGCAGCTCAAGCATATTGTTCATTCGCTTCTCCCCCGACTCTTCTATTGAATTATTCCCAAAATTGCTTTAAAATGCGCAAAAATAAATTCGGAAACGGCAGCGTTTCCATGTCTTCCTTGCCAATCCATCGATAACTGCTCATTGGTGTATCTCCTGCACTTTCGGAAGCATCGCTGCCAGCCGATTTTTGGGCATCACCCTCATTTACTTCATACACGGAAGCCGCCTCTGCAGCCATACCTGCCCCCTCTAATGTGGAAGCCGCCGCAGCCTCTGCAGGAGAACAAGCTTCTTCGCCCAAATCCGCCAAGTAAAAACGCATTTTCCAATGAATATGGCTGAAAATATGGTCGGCATCCACAAACCAGCTGCGCGGACGGATAAGCAGCCCCGTATCTTCCTCGAGCATTCGGCTGATCATCTCGCCCAGCTCGTCCTGCTCCTTCGGTGCCGTCTCTGCCAGCCATTTCGCCTGATCCGGCGATAGCAGCAGATGCGGCAGCTCCCACATCTGGGCAAGCAGCCCGGTATCCGGCCGCTGTCTTACTAGCACTTTGCCTGCATTCTCGCCGCTGCCTACAACTATGGCTGCCGCTCTGTATTCCGGACGCGGCGGCTTCGCCTTCGTCTTAATCGGCAACTCCGCCTCTCTGCCCGCAAGCCTAGCCCCGCAATGCTCCATCACAGGACATGGCAGGCAGCTTGGTGATTTCGGCGTACATACGAGTGCCCCGAGCTCCATAAGCGCTTGGTTAAAATCGCCTGCAGCGCCTTCGGGAATAAGAGAGGCAGCCAGCTTCTCAATGCCCGCTCTCGTAGACGGCTTCGCAATATCGTCCTCCAAACAAAAATAACGTGAAAGCACACGCATGACGTTGCCGTCAACCGCAGGCTCCGGACGGTTAAACGCAATGCTCATAATCGCGCCGCTTGTGTAAGGACCGACGCCCTTCAGTCCGGCCACGGACGTCTTATCATCAGGCACAATGCCGCCATAGCGCGCTACCACTTCTTTGGCGCCTGCCTGCAAATTCCGTGCGCGCGAGTAGTATCCGAGGCCCTCCCAGCTTTTGAGCACTTCCGTCTCGGGCGCTTCCGCAAGCGCCCGCACAGTGGGAAACTTACTCATGAAATTGTTGTAAAACGGTATGACGGTATCTACCCTCGTCTGCTGCAGCATAATTTCCGATACCCATACCCGGTAAGGGTCCCGGTTCATCCGCCATGGCAAATCCCGTTTAATCAGCCGGTACCAGGCAAGCAGCTCCGTGCTAAAAAATGTTTTAATGTCTTCCTGTTGCATTAGCTATTCTCCTTCTCGCCCGTTGTCTCTGCAAAATCCACTCGATTGCCTGCGCTTTGCTTGCTGATCCGGCGATATTGAACCGGCGTGAGGCCCGTATATCTTTTGAACAACCTTGATAAATAATGACTTTGCATGCCCACCTGCTTCGCGATGGCTGCCACCGGAAGCTCCGTATCCATAAGCAGCCGCATGGCATGCGCGATTCGGCGATTCGTCACATACTGGATCGGCGAGCAGCCCATGATGCTCTTGAAGGAAGTAATGAAATAGTTCGGATGCAGGAAGGCGAATTTAGCGAGCTCTTCGATTTGAATGTTCGCATGCAAATTGGCTTCGATATATGCGAGCACCTCATTCCACTTTACTCCAAAGCCTGGTTCATGGAGCGTTTGCCTCTGGACATGGCTTTCATCCAAATAGAAGGCGATCATCTCCAGTAAAACCGCCTTCAGACGCAGCTCTCTCGTGATAGAGGCGCTGTGCTGATACGATTCCATTTTGGAAAAAAGCTCATTCATCATCTGCTTGTCCTGCACATATACGAATGGCGGCAGCTGTAACGAATTTATAAACTCAATATCCCCAAGCTCTAAACGAAAATGGCACCAATAGCGGCCAAAAGGCTCGTCGCCTTCCGTGCCAAACGATTGGACCGTTCCCGCAGGCAGTAAATAAAGCGTGCCCGGCTGTGCGATATACCTCTCATTTTGTATGTTCAGCCAAGCTTCACCCTTGTCCGTGTAGCAGAAACGGTAAAAATCCGGCTCAGATTTTTGCTCGGTCCAGCCTGGCAAGCTCTCCGAATAGGCGGCCATAATAACCTCAGCTTGGATTTTTTTTAATTGGTTTTTCAAAATGCTTTCTATTGTCGGTTTCATGAATTCTCCTGTAGGTAAAACTGCGATATAATGTATTTCATGTCCTCTATGAATAGTCATCTGCCTACTCTATTATACGAATTAACGATTCAAATTCATATGGACGTCCTGTGAATGTCCCGAACAAGTCCAAAATTTCCAAAATAATGAAATTAGTGAGGTGGGGCTTTCTATGCCTTTTAATCGTTTGCTGTCTGTTGGAATAACGCTTATTGCTTCTGCGGGGCTGCTGGTTGCTCTGGCAGGCTGCGGAGGCGATAGTGCTGCGGAGAGAAGCATCGCGCTGGATGGACCTGCCGAGGTGGTCTCCGTTTACAAGGCGAATTGCGTCAGCTGTCACGGCACCGGGCTGCAAGGCAGAGTAGGCCCTGCAACGAATCTTCAGAAGGTCGGCGCACGCATGAGCGCGTCGGATATTACGCAGCAAATTGAGCAGGGAGAAAGCTCGATGCCTGCCTTCAAGGATCGCCTGACTACCGAAGAAATTGCCGGACTAGCCGAATGGTTAGCAAGTAAAAAGTAACGGCTGCGGCAGCTTCGATAATAAACAGGAAGGGATGCCGGAGCTTCGATAATAAACAGAATTCGATATTAAACAGAAAAGGATACCGGAGCAGACATTACTGCCGCTGGCATCCTTTTTTTATCAGCCTAATAGCCGATATGGTGTCCATTTATTTTGGGAGATTTCGTGAAATGAAGAGCGGATTGGCCTGCGTACGTCCAATGCGTTTCACCCATTTGGGGGTGCATCGGAAACAGATCGCCCTGCACCAGCACCAGATCTCCGCCCCAATCGTCCGAATACAAGCCGTCAAATTCGACCCATTGCCCCGTTTTAAAGCGACGCTTCGTCTTTTGCTGCCGCTGCTCCTGCACTGCCGCCATCCCCTCTCGACTAGCTAACTTGGTATATTACATTCCAAGTATAGGCAAAAGGTTACTGCGATATCCGTTCTGCAACGGCAAAAGCAGAAGCCAGATTACGCTCATGCGTAATCGTTACGTGAATCCGCACCGATTCGGGACTAAAGCCGAGGCGGTCCCATGCGGCGGAAGATAGACTGCACTCAGGCTTACCGCAGCTTCCCCGCAATATTTCAATGTCCGTAAATCCGATAACATTACCGATGCCGCAGCCAAAAGCTTTCACGACCGCTTCCTTCGCCGCGAACCGCCCAGCCGTAAATTGGCTCAGCCGCTCACCCGAATACTGAGCAGCCAGCTCACGTTCGCCTGCGGACAACACCCGCTCAAGAAACCGTCTGCTCGTGCGCCCGTCCAATATTTTGGCCACTCGCGTTATATCTGATAAATCATGTCCGATGCCGATGATCATGCTTACACCCGCCTTTTCTCTGAAGGTGAGATTAGCAGATGGGCCGCTTGAAGTCAAGGCTAAAGGCATTTTGAACCCTTTAAGTGCTTCGAATTCTAAGTACTTGCGAACCTTTTAAGTGCTTTCGAACCCTCTAAGTGCTTTCGAACCCTCCCAAACCCTCCCTTCCAAGGGAGGGCCCCGAGGACTGCGTCCTCTGGACACCTGCAATTGGACTAACGTAAGCGCGAATCAGGCGGCTGTAACATTCGTTTCTCCTTGACTCGCTTTCGTCCCTGCGGGACACTCTTTCCTTCTCATACCCCTAGCTGATACTTCGGATTATGATTTAGTTTCATTTTGCTAACTTATTTTTGAAACAATTTAAAAAAGCGCTGTTTAGCTTCATTTCACGAAACTAAACAGCGCTTATTAACTTGGTTACTCCTACTATGGGCATTTAGTTCGACGTGGTGCAGCTAATCGGCCCTTTTGTTAGTACCAGCTTCATTTAGTTCGATCAACTGAAACTAACTCATCGATATCGTCCCTGCGGGACACGCTTTCAGTTAGCGAATTGGACTAACGAAGGAGATCCATAGACGCTGGCGCGTTCAGTTTGCTGTGGATCACTTTCACCCCT
>DATJKM010000303.1:0-9131 GCA_035491515.1 Candidatus Udaeobacter sp.
GGAGGAGCTTGATTTCCACGACATTATTGTTTCGCTGAAAGCGTCCGATGTGCCGATGGCGATTGCCGCATACAGTATGGCGGCAGAAAAAATCAAGTATCCCTTGCATCTTGGCATTACGGAAGCCGGCACGCTGCATACCGGCACCATCAAAAGCTCGGCAGGCATCGGCGCATTGCTGGCGCTTGGAATCGGCAATACGGTACGGATTAGCCTTAGCGCCGACCCTGTAGAAGAAGTTAAAGTCGCCCGCGAGCTGCTGAAAACTTTCGGTCTTATTACGAACGCGGCAACGCTGGTTTCATGTCCGACATGCGGCCGCCTCGATATCGATCTGTTCTCCATTGCCAATGAAGTGGAGGATTATATTGCCAAAATTAAAGTGCCGATTAAAGTTTCCGTGCTCGGCTGTGCCGTTAACGGCCCCGGCGAGGCTCGCGAGGCGGATATCGGTATCGCAGGCGCTAGAGGAGAAGGCATGCTGTTCCGTTACGGTGAAATGATTCGTAAAGTGCCGGAAGCAGAGCTTTTGAATGAACTTAAGAAGGAAATCGATGAAATCGTACGCGTGTTTGAAGCGACCGGTGAAATTCCAGGCCGCAAGCATCATACACCGGCCTAACCGGATAAAAGGCTTATTTGCGTCAGGTATAGACGTGAGTAAGCCTTTTTTTGTTCTTTTAACGCGGTTCGCCCGCTTCCTTTCCAGGCTCGGGAAAAATAACTGCACTAACGGTTATTACCACTTTGTAGGGGCAATACTATCAATTACGGATGCTTATTACGGATAGGTTGCTTATATGAACATAAGCCTGTACTACTAAGACGGCATCAGCCGTTTTCGCTTGAGAGGAGCGGATTGTTAATGAGTTTAAGTGTTATATTGATGTTGATTCAAGTTTTTTTCGCTGTCGTTATTGGCTTGTATTTCTGGAACTTGCTGCGCAATCAGAAGACGAACCGCTCAGCTGTTGACCGGGAATCACGGAAGGAGATGGACAAGCTGCGGAAGCAAAGGAGCGTATCGCTCACGAAGCCTCTCGCAGAGAAGACAAGGCCGCAGGCGCTGCAGGACATTGTAGGGCAGCGTGATGGACTGCGTGCCCTGAAGGCGGCGCTGTGCAGCGCTAACCCGCAGCATGTCATCATCTATGGCCCGCCGGGAGTCGGGAAGACGGCTGCTGCGCGTGTCGTGCTGGAGGAAGCGAAAAAAAATCCCTCCTCGCCATTTTTGCCGGAGGCAAAATTTACGGAGATCGATGCGACAACCGCGCGTTTCGACGAGCGTGGTATAGCCGATCCGCTCATCGGATCGGTGCATGACCCGATTTATCAAGGTGCTGGCGCAATGGGCGTAGCGGGCATTCCGCAGCCTAAACCGGGGGCCGTTACGAAGGCGCATGGCGGGATTTTGTTTATTGATGAAATAGGTGAATTGCATCCGGTTCAAATGAATAAATTATTAAAGGTGCTGGAAGACCGTAAAGTGTTTCTGGAGAGCGCCTATTACAATTCAGAGGATTCGAATATACCGGTGTATATTCATGATATTTTCCAAAATGGCCTGCCTGCTGATTTCCGTCTTGTCGGAGCGACAACCCGTTCGCCGCAGGAGATTCCGCCAGCCATCCGTTCACGCTGCATGGAGGTATTCTTCCGTCCGCTGCTTGCTGAGGAAATTGGACTGGTTGCGGAAAATGCAGTTAAGAAAATCGGCTTTGCGCCTTGTCCTGAAGCGATTGAAGTAGTCAAGCGTTATGCGACAAACGGACGTGAAGCGGTAAATGTCATTCAGCTTGCAGCTGGCGTCGCTTTATCGGAGAAGCGTGACAGCATTTCTGCGGGCGATATGGAGTGGGTCGTGAACAGCAGCCAAATTCCGCCCCGTCCCGACCGCAAGGTGCCGGAAGCGCCGCAAATCGGCTTCGTGAACGGACTTGCCGTGTACGGACCGAATATGGGGACGCTGCTTGAGATTGAAGTGAGCGCAATCCCCGCGTCTGCCGGAAAGGGGCAGTTCACCATTACCGGTGTCGTTGACGAGGAAGAGCTGGGAGGAGGTTCACGTACGCTCAGAAGGAAAAGCATGGCAAAAGGTTCAGTGGAAAATGTGCTAACCGTATTAAGACGCATTGGGCTCAACCCGCAGGACTTCGATTTGCATATCAATTTTCCCGGGGGCACGCCAATAGATGGTCCGTCTGCGGGTATCGCAATGGCTACGGCTATTACATCAGCGATTAAAGGTATTCCGATTGATAACAAGCTGGCGATGACCGGCGAGGTTGGCATTCATGGAAACGTTAAGCCCGTTGGCGGCGTATTAGCTAAGGTTGAGGCAGCATTCCAAGCCGGTGCGAAGACGGTCATTATCCCGAGGGAGAACTGGCAGGCGGTTTTCGCGGATTTGGAAGGACTTAAGGTCATTCCGGTTGAAAAGGTGGAGGAAGTGTTCAAATATGTGTTTCCGGGTGCTGAGGTGTCTCCTGTTCGGGTGGAAGCACCGCTCGGAACAGATCTTTTTATCGCATCTGCCGTTCCATATTTGCAGGCTGATTCCGTAGAATGATAAACTAGGGTGGACGTTAATATTTGGAGGTGCTGGAGTGGGACCTAGTAAATCGAAAGGTCGTCGGCTGCCCTTGCTTCCGCTGAGAGGGCTACTCGTTTATCCCAGCATGGTGCTTCACCTTGATGTGGGTAGGGACAAATCGGTACGAGCGTTAGAGCGCTCGATGGTCGAAGATCATATGATATTGCTTTGTTCACAGTCTGAAGTGAACATTGAGGAGCCGACGGAGGAAGACATATATAAAGTCGGCACCATCGCAAAGGTAAGGCAAATGCTGAAGCTGCCTAACGGTACGATTCGCGTGTTAGTGGAGGGGGTCTCGCGCGCGGAGATTTTGGACTATTTGCCGAATGACGAGTTTTACGAGGTAATGGCTAAAGAATTGCCGGAGCAGGAAACGGATGATCCTGAAGTGGATGCCCTTATGCGGTCCGTCTTAAATCAATTCGAGCATTATATTTCCTTGTCGAAGAAGGTAACGCCGGAAACGTATGCGGCTGTATCTGATATCGATGACCCAGGGCGGCTTGCGGATGTTATTACAAGCCATTTATCGCTTAAAATCAAGGATAAGCAGGACATTCTTGAAACCGTCGATGTCGGAGCTCGATTGGAGAAGCTGCTCGATATTTTGAACAATGAGCGCGAGGTGCTTGAGCTCGAGCGCAAAATAAACCAACGCGTCAAGAAACAAATGGAGAAGACGCAGAAGGAATATTATTTGCGCGAGCAGATGAAGGCGATTCAGAAGGAGCTCGGCGAGAAGGAAGGACGTGCCGGCGAAGTCGATGAACTGCGGTCACAGCTGGCTGAATCGGGTGTGCCGGAGCTGGTGAAGGAGAAGATCGAGAAGGAAATCGACCGTCTTGAGAAAATGCCGTCTACCTCGGCGGAAGGCGGCGTTATTCGCAATTATATCGATTGGCTGCTGTCCTTGCCATGGAATAAGACGACGGATGACGACCTGAACTTGAGCAAGGCAGAAGCGATACTTAATGATGACCACTACGGCCTTGAGAAGCCGAAGGAGCGGGTGCTTGAATATTTGGCGGTGCAGCAGCTCGTCAAACAACTGAAAGGTCCGATTCTTTGCTTGGTAGGGCCTCCAGGCGTCGGCAAAACGTCGCTAGCCCGTTCAATCGCCAAGTCGCTTGGCCGTAAGTTTGTTCGCATCTCACTCGGAGGCGTGCGTGACGAAGCGGAGATTCGCGGTCACCGCCGTACTTATGTGGGCGCTATGCCGGGTAGAATCATTCAAGGCATGAAGACGGCAGGGTCGTTAAATCCTGTATTTCTGCTCGATGAAATCGATAAGATGGCCATGGACTTCCGTGGAGACCCCGCTTCGGCGCTTCTAGAGGTGCTCGATCCGGAACAAAACAACACGTTCAGCGACCATTTTGTCGAGGTGCCGTTCAATCTGTCCAACGTAATGTTCGTGACGACGGCTAATGCGATGCACAACATTCCGCGTCCGCTGCTGGATCGGATGGAGGTCTTGTATATTCCAGGCTATACCGAGCTCGAGAAGCTGCAGATCGGTATGCGTTACCTGCTGCCGAAGCAGAAGAAGGAGCACGGATTAACAGAGGAACAGCTCATCGTATCGGAAGAAGTGCTGCTGCAGCTCGTTAGGGAGTATACGCGTGAGTCCGGCGTTCGTAATTTGGAGCAGCAAATCGCAGCAGTCTGCCGGAAGGCGGCGAAGCATTTTGTTTCCAGGGAGCAGACGGAATCGAATGAGCCGCTTGAGGTTACGAGTGAGCTTCTCAAGGAATGGCTGGGACCTGCTAAGTTCCGCTATGGCCTCGCGGAGAGCGAGAATCAGATAGGTGCGGTTACCGGACTTGCGTGGACAGAGGTGGGCGGAGATACGCTTGTTATCGAGGTAACGGTAATGCCGGGTAGCGGAAAGCTGACGTTAACTGGTAAACTGGGTGATGTCATGAAGGAATCTGCTCAAGCGGCCTTCAGCTATACACGCTCAAAAGCGATCGAGCTGGGCATTGATCCGGGCTTCCATGAGAAAAACGATATTCATATTCATATTCCGGAGGGAGCCATTCCTAAGGATGGTCCATCGGCAGGCATTACCATTGCAACAGCCCTTATTTCGGCTCTTACTAATCGCTATGTAAATAAGGAAGTGGCGATGACAGGCGAAATAACGCTCAGAGGCCGCGTGCTTCCGATTGGCGGCTTGAAGGAAAAGTCGCTTGCCGCGCATCGAGCAGGCATCCGCAAGGTGCTGTTGCCGAAAGAAAATGAACGGGATCTAAGGGATATTCCCGATAGCGTACGCCATGATATGCAATTTTTTCCTGTCAGTCATATGGATGAAGTGCTGCAGCATGCGTTGCTTCCGGTTCAAACGGAGGAGAAGGCAGGTACACCGATTTTATGAAAATTACACAAGCACAGTTCGTTATCAGCGCAGTAAAACCACATCAATACCCAGAGGACGCCTTGCCAGAGATAGCTCTGGCAGGGCGTTCGAATGTCGGAAAATCTTCATTGATTAATAAACTGATTTTACGCAAAAACTTAGCTAGAACCAGCTCGCAGCCAGGCAAGACGCAGCAGCTCAACTATTATCGGGTTAACGATCTGATTTATTTGGTTGATTTTCCGGGCTATGGCTATGCAAAGGTTTCAAAAACGCAGCGCGAGCAATTTGGCGAAATGATTGAACGTTACATTCGAGACCGGGAGCCGCTTAAGCTTCAACTGCTTGTCATCGATATTCGCCACGAGCCGTCGCAGCAGGATCAACAAATGTATAAATGGCTGAAGCATTACGAAATTCCAACCTGCATCGTCGTAACGAAGGCGGATAAAATTCCGAGATCGAAATGGGACAAGCATATCAAAATGATTAAAAAAACGCTTGAAGCGGACCCGCGGGATTCCGTCGTATTATTTTCCTCGGAATCGGGACTTGGACGGGAGCAGCTTTGGGATGTCATAACGGAAGCGATTGCTACATGAGGTAGCAAGTGCAGCAAGTTCTTATATAAAGCAGAGTATTCAGTGAAAAAGTCGGCATTCCTCGTGAATTCTACCGTTATTTTGTGGAATATGCGTAAATATCGGGGATGGACGGCAGGAATAAAATGCTCGGATCACGTATAATATATGTAAGCAACAAGACCAAAGCGTGCAAGTTCAAAGAATTGAGGAGATTTTTATGGCTAAGCGGCTAGCCACAGAGTATGTAAATGCCAAACTGCAATTGACGAATGAAGAGATGGCTGAGTTTATCCGTTTATTCGAAGAGCAACAAATCCGCCTTCAGGTGCTAGTGCTCGATAATGGAAATCAGGAGCTCGTTCTCGAAGATGTGGCAGGGAGGGAAGAAGTCCGACTGACCTTTGAACGTCAACAAGACTATTATGTATGCGTACTATCTTGCCGTCTTGTGCAACCAAGGCTGACCAATGCCATGCGAAAAGCAGTATCTGCTTTCCGAGGCAACGCGATCGTCAACCGAATCTATAGTCATTATACGATGATCTATCATTATAAGAATGGTTCCGTTCACCAAATTGTCGAAAGCTCCAATACTGGCGAGCGTGTCGTGTTCGAGTTAAAGGATACGCTAGGTCAATTGGAACGTGTATTCCGCAGTCGTCTGATCGAGCGTGAGATCGGCTTGGTGGCCAGTGCAGTCAATGAGCTGCTTGATCTTCGCAACCAAACGAAGGACGCCGTAGAGATTGCCAAAATCGATGAGCGCTTATCAGAATTGACGCATAAGCTCTTTGTTCTAGAAGCTTAATGTCTAGTGTAAAGAGGAAAGAATCATAGAGGAGCCGCTGCTGCGGCTTCTTTTTTTTATTTCTAATATTTTTTTGTGAATAGTGAAACATATTTCGGTCATTTACAGTTAGTAACAGGGTAACGCGCTTTAATGGTTGATAAGTAATATAGGACGAGGAGATGGATTAGGATGAATCAGACGAAACGGTTTAAACAGTTCGCAATAAGCATATCCTTTGCGATTGCCATATCTTTGACTGCTTGCAGCAATAATGATACAAGTGCAGATCAAACGCCGCCTCCCTCAGCAGAGGCGCCCAGCGTGCAGCCAAGCTCAGAGCCAAGCGTAGAGCCGAGTACAGAGCCTTCTGCGCAGCCTGGAAATGCCGCGAATGGCAATGATGCTCCAGAGCCGTCAAACAGCAGCTCGGAGGCTGCAGTGACGATCGGATCGCTCGTTGAGCTGGCCAAGGAGGGGAAAGTGCCGAACTGCAGCTATGCCGCGCATACGGCGCTATTTGATGAAATTGAACAAAAATGGGGCAAACCAGACAGCAACGATTCAGCAGGTAAAGGGCAGTATGCCGTTTACGAGGACAAAGGCATTACATTCGGATACAATAAAGGTATGCTTGTCTTTGATGTAAGATCCTATGACAGCATGCTTCAAACGATTGCTCCGAAGGATATTGAAGCGGCGCTCGGCAAAGCGGACGAAAAAACGGTAAGCGGATCGGACGATATTTATACGTATCAGGTCAACGACCAGTATCAGCTTAAATTTGCGGTGTCACAATCTACGGGCAAGGTAGATCATATATCTGTATACAGCCCGGAGGATGCTAAAAATAATATGGCGGGATGACCGTCCAGCCCATTGCGGGATAAGCTGTCACGTCATACATTGAAAACGGAGCTGGCGACGAAATACCATTTCCATCCTCTGAAAAAAAACTGTTGCAATTATCACGGATAGATGTTATTTTTATTCTCGTTGAAAAGATTGTTGATGATAATAATAGGAACCAGGATTCACTCAGGACATAGTTATGTTGCGAGAGATTAATCCCTCGGGAAGTGAATGACGTAGGTCCTAGCGGATGAAATTTTTCAAACATTTTATTCCTAGGAAGGGGGAACCGGAAGATGGAATACTCAACTTTCGGAAGACACGTTGCTGTTGATACTTGGGGTGTAGACTTTGATCTACTGAACAGCGCTGAATTTTTGCAATCACACATGGTAGAGGCTGCTGAAGCATGTGGTGCTACTGTTTTGTCGGTTCAAGCGAAACAATTCGATCCTCAAGGCGCAACTGTGCTCGTGCTGCTGTCGGAGAGTCACCTCTCGATTCATACGTATCCTGAGAGAGGATTTGCCGCACTGGACTGTTACACCTGCGGTGAAACTGTAGATCCTCAGCTTGCGATCGACTACATGCTCGCTGTACTGAAGCCAAAAGCGACATATGCGAAGAAGCTTGTACGCGGTATGGGTGAACTGCAAGTAGAAGAGCCAAAAATGAAGCAAACAGAGCTCGTTTAAGAGCTTTAAAATTTATCGGCCATAGCGGAATAACCATGGATTGTATCCATGGTTATTTCTTTGTATGAAAAGGGAATAATGAGTCTGTACATTTCAAATATTATTCATAAATGAACATTATCTGAAAGTCTAAATATGCTATAATTATCGGTAACATCAATGGCAGATACGCACTAGAGAAGGAGGCAGGTGACCGCGCATGCACATTATCGCAGTAGGACTGAATTATCGAACGGCTCCCGTAGAAGTAAGAGAACAGTTTGCGTTCGCGGAACGGGATTTACCGGAGGCAGTACTGCAGCTCATTCAGACACAAAGCATAATGGAATGTGTCATAGTAGCGACCTGTAATCGTACGGAGCTATATGCAGTTGTAGACAGGCACCATCTATGCGGGCATTACATTCGGAGCTTTATGGAGAAGTGGTTTAAGTTGCCTAGAGAGCAATTCACGAACCATTTATATATGTATGAGGATGAGAAGGCAATCGATCATTTATTCCGGGTCACGAGCGGGCTTGATTCGATGGTCATTGGCGAAACGCAAATATTGGGCCAAGTGAAAAACGCCTTTCTGCTCGCACAGCAGCAGAAGACTACGGGTACCGTATTTAACATGCTGTTTAAGCAAGCCGTCACAATGGCCAAGCGTGCTCATTCCGAGACGACGATCGGCGAATCGGCGGTTTCTGTCAGCTACGCTGCGGTTGAGCTGGGGAAACGGATTTTTGGCCAATTCAACAAAAAAACGGTGATGGTCATCGGCGCTGGCGAAACGAGCGAGCTTACGGCTAAGCACTTGTACGCGAACGGCGCTGACCGCGTTGTTGTCGTAAACCGGACATTCGAGCGGGCGGCTAAGCTGGCAGACAAGTTTAACGGCTATGCTTGGTCCATGGAGGAAGCGGCCGAGAAGCTGCACGAAGCGGACATTATTATTAGCTCAACAGGCTCGGATGGATACGTGCTGACACGCCAGCAGGTTGCGGCTGCGATGCAGCGGCGCAAAGCGAAGCCGCTTTTCATGATCGATATTGCGGTTCCGCGTGATTTGGATCCATCGATTGCCGCAGTCGAGAACGTGTTCTTGTATGATATTGATGATCTGGAAGGTATTGTGGAGAGTAATCTTGAGCATCGCCGTCAGGAGGCTGCCAAAATCGAAGCCATGATCAGCGAGGAAATAGATCTGTTTGAGCAATGGTATAAAACGCTTGGCGTGGTTCCTCTTATTAGAGCGCTGCAAACGAAAGCA
>DATJKM010000304.1:0-8082 GCA_035491515.1 Candidatus Udaeobacter sp.
TCTTCATGCTCACCCACCGTTTTGACGGGTATCGACTTAGGCAGCTTCAGACAGAAGCGGGCTCCCCCATGCTCTGCGTTTTCCGCCCAAACGACACCGCCATGCCCTTCAATAATTTGTTTGACAATCGCAAGGCCGAGACCGCTTCCTCCTGTTTCTGAATTGCGGGATTGCTCCGCACGGTAGAAGCGGTCGAAAATATAAGGCAAATCGTCCTTATCAATGCCTGGACCCGAATCTTCGATTTCTACGAGAGCATGCTGCTCTAATTCCTTTACTCTGACGGTGATATCTTTCGCTGCAAGCTCGGAGTGCTGACCCATATATTTAACGCAATTGTTCAAAATATTAGTGAGTACCCGGCTGAGCTTATCCGGATCAGCGGCGATCATGATCGGCTCCGCTTGCTCTCTGTAAAGCAGTCTTACGCCCGATTTCTCCAGATCAAAGCGCTGCTCGTCCAAGAAATGCTCCAAATAACGGATAATATCGATTACTTTGAAATCAAATGCGACGGTTTGCAGATCAAGCTTCGAGAATAGGAACAGCTCATCAATCAGTTGATCCATGTCCGCAGCCTTCCGGTAGATCGTTTCCATGTAACGGCTGCGCTTCTCTTCCGTGTTCGCGATTCCGTCCATAATGCCTTCCACATAGCCTTTAATCGCTGATATTGGTGTTTTCAGATCATGCGAAATGTGAGAAAGCAGCATTTTGCGATTTTCTTCATATTGCAGGCTTTGATCGATCGACTGCTTCAGCCTCACCCTCATATCCTCGAACGCGATGCTGAGCTGTCCAATTTCACCCTTCGTCGTCGCCTCGACCTTGTGAGACAGATCGCCGTCCTTGATTTGAAGCGCCGCCGCCTCAAGCTTCTTAATCGGACGGATAATGCTCCTGGAAACGAAATAAGTAAGCAGCAAGCTCGTTAGACCGATAAAAGCCAAGCTGAATGCTGTGCCGACAGGTCTCCAATAAATAGGAACGGTATCATTCCTTCTGAGCAGCACAGCTCTGCCTTCGCCTCCATCCGGATAGGCAAAATCGACCGTGCTCGTTTCGAAGCGGTACGAATTGAACGTTACCGTTGCTGGCGGCTGCTCTAATAATTGCTGCCAATTTTCGTTCGGCGCGGCCTGCTCCAAAAAAGGTGCGACCGATGTAATCTTCCCATCCCTTGAAATAAGCAGACCCGCCCACAGCTCACCCAGCCTTTCTTGAATCTCGGCCGCGTATTGCTTCTTCTCCAGCTCGCCTGCATCATTGCGCAGCACATATGACAATTCGCCATATACGAGCGCTTGCTGGTAGGGCTCTTTGTCTTCCCTCTCATAGTAATGACGAACATCTTCGACGCCGCCGGCATAAAAAATGAAGATCATAAAAGCACTCATTAATATGATCGGTACGAACACCATCGCCAAGTAGGACATGTACAGCTTCACTCGAATGGACAATCTTTTTTCACGCCTCGCTGATCCTTATTGTTGAATCTATGGTTTATCATAACGGCTATTTCTAAACGAACTTGTAACCATTTCTTACGAAATTATTACGTTTGGTTGAATAATGCTTTCATATATTAATGGCATTATTATTTAATGTCATAAATAATTAATCTCATTTAATGTGAGCGGATTGAACTTTACTCCTGCTCTTCGTTAAGCGTTCCGAATTTAGGAAGCGGCCATATGCGCAATACGGCTTTACCCTCGATGCTTGATCTTGCGATCGGACCGATTTCCCGGCTGTCCATGCTGTGCTCGCGGTTATCGCCCATGACGAACAGCTGCCCTTCTTCTACTGTAAATGGGATGTCTACGCTGCCTGCAAACGTCTGACCTTTGACGTATTGCTCATCGATTTTTTCCCCGTTTAAATATACTTCCCCATTATGGATATCGACCACGTCACCCGGTAAGCCAACGACTCGCTTAATGAGACGCAAATCACTCTCCGGACCGTTTATTATGACAATATCCCCGTGACGCGGCTCGTGAAAATGATAGGACCATTTGTCCTCGATCAAACGTTGTCCCGCGACTAGCGTATTTTGCATGGATACATTTCGAACCTCCGATTGCGCATATACATACGTCTGGAACAGCATGGCTACGACAACCGCTATACCAAGCGATACAACCCATTCCCGTAATTCTTTATGCCATTCTTTCGCTTGATGTTTTTCTGTTTTCACAAGCATTCTCCTCTACCATTAATCGTTTCTGCCGGATAAGACCTTAAAAAGTCCATTGCTTTATACGCCATCGCATGGAGAAAGTTTCCATATTCACTTTGAAAATAGGGAGTGACAACGGCAGCTGCCATGCGCTAAAGTGAAAGTGAGAGGGGTTTTTAAGAGCGATGAATCAAATATCCGCCGCACAAAGATTGCTTTTTACGACTGTAACCATTTTATACTGGACCACTATGTACGTATACGTCCCGACTTTGTCGCCTTACCTGAGCGATCGCGGACTTTCTTTGCCTTTTATCGGCATCGTGCTTGGAAGCTATGGCTTCGTGCAAATGTTCGTCCGTTTTCCGCTCGGCATCTTATCGGACCGCTTCGGAAAGCGCAAGCCATTCATCCTGCTCGGCATGCTGACCGCGGGAATCAGCTGCTTGCTGTTTCTTATACCGGGACTTTGGATATGGCCGCTGGCGGGCAGACTGATGGCTGGCGTTTGCGCTTCCACCTGGGTCGCTTTCACAGTCCTCTACGCCAGCTATTTTGGAGCTGGACAGACAGGACGCGCGATGGGCAATATTAGCGTTATGACCGTCTCGGGGCAAATGATCGGCATGCTGCTTAGCGGCTGGCTCACTGACGGTTTTAACGCAAATGCGCCGTTCGCCACCGGAGCTGTGCTTGCAGCCATCGGACTTCTGCTTGCATTTATGTTAAAAGAGCCTCGTACGGAGCTTCGCGATCAGCCGGGAATGTCTTTTGCGATGATTAAAAACGTGGTGCGTACGAAAACGCTGCTGCAGGTATCGCTGCTCTCCATTCTCGCTCATGGCGTTCTCTTTATTACCATGTTCGGCTTTACGCCGCTTAAAGCGGAAGAAATGGGCGCTGACGGGCTTAAGCTGACCATGCTTGTGTTTGCATTCATGCTACCACATGCCTTCGCCTCACTCGTAACAGCGAGGTGGTTCACGCCTAGATTTGGTTACTGGGGCACGATTGGGCTTGGCTTTTTTTTGAGCACGATTTGCACGGCGGCTATGGTATTTGCAGATTCGTTCGAGGTGCTCGTCGCGACGCAAGCGATTAACGGCTTTGCGCAGGGACTGCATATGCCTCTTCTGCTAGGGCTTGCTATTCGTGATGTCGAGCTTCCCGGACGCGCTACCGCAATGGGCTTGTATCAGGCATTATATGCGATCGGGATGTTCTCGGGGCCTTTCCTGGCCGGCTGGCTGAATGAAAGCTGGGGCTTGAATGGTGGCTTCCTGTTTGGTTCAATGCTCGGTGCAATAGCATTCGCGCTTGTCGTCATGTGGGCTATGAAGGAGCGTCATGCAAAGATGATCATCCGTAAAGAGCGTGCTGAGGAGGTAACGGGATGATGAGACCCCAGCTTGTGCTGGACATCGGCGGCGTGCTTGCGACAAACTTATCGCCGCTCTTCTGGCGGCTGCTGGCTGCGGAAGCCAACATTTCTGAAGAAGCGCTCTACTCTGAATATAAGCGGCAAATAAGTGAACATTTATGGACAGGCAGCATTTCGGAGGAACAGTTCTGGGAATGGATCAAGAAGTATACGCCGCTGCTGAACACAGAAACAGCGAGAACTTTTATAGATAGGAGCTTGCAGCCATTGCCGGCACTAGCGAAAATCGCTGAATGGCATGCTGTCGCCGATATTCATCTGCTAAGCAATCATCTTCCCGCTTGGGTCGATCCTATCGTTAAGCCAATCAGGCCCTTTTTGAAGAGCGTAACGATTTCAAGCGAGGCAGCTATAAAAAAGCCTCACCCGGAAATTTACGCCAGGGCGTCCGCATTTATACCTTCAGGCAGCGATGTGTTGTTCGTCGATGATCATGACAAAAATTTAAAGCAAGCAGCGTCGTTCGGTTGGCGGACGCTGCTTGCCGATGAGGACGGACAGTGGATTTCGTGTGTTCTCCCGCTGTTAAAGCAAGAAAGCTAATACGAAGAGCAGTATGCCGCTTCCCGCGGCAATACTGAGCAAATAGACATCAGACAGGCCGAACCGCAGGCGAAAGCCGTAAGCAGGCTTTCGCTTCGTATAGCCGAAGCCGCGTGCCTCCAGCGCATCCGCCATTTGCTCCGCTAAACGGAGGATAGAACGCATATAAGGAATAAGAACCGAAAGAAGCATGTTGAACGGCACAGTTCTCAAAGGCGTAACCGCCTTCCCTCTCGCATGTGCAAGCTTTGCAAACCTCTCCCACTCTCCAGTTAAAAGCGGAATAAACCGAAAAATAAGCGTTACGATCAGCGCAAAGGAATGAATGGGCACTCGCAGTCTGTCGAGCCAGCCAAACGTTTGCTCGATGGACCGCTGCAGCCTGTAAGGCGTCATGAGCTTAAGCATCGGCATCCCAATGAGCATAATAATAAGCAGCTTGCCAAACTTTATCGCAATCGGCCAAACCTTGTCCCAGTCGAAGGAGAACGGCCCAAATTCTACGCCCCCAATTATGCAAAAAACAAGGATCATCATGACATAAGCGCGAATGATACGCATCCATGGCCATATGAACGTTCGAAATGGCACTAAGAGCATCAGCGTTATTAGTGCGGCTAGCGATAGCTCTAAAGCTGTTTTTTGCGCCAGCACGCTAGCCGAAAGAAATAAATAAACAAGAATAAGCGCACGCGGATCGAAGCGGTCGGAACGGAGCCGCTCCGATCCATCTGATTCTGGAAGGGTGATGTCTGCAGCGGACCTATCAACTGCTGCATTATCATCTTCCGGTTTACAGATTAGCGGTTGTCCTTCATTCAACGATAGTTTGGGCAAAATGTGCGCCTCCGCTTGATCAGCTAGGACTGTGGCACGCACGGCCGCTCGCCGCCCAAGCTCCGCTGCCAGCACCGCCGCAACCTCGCGCGGCGCTGGCCACGGCGCTCCGTCGCTCCGCGCCGGCACCTGCGGCGGCAAAGCCGCCTCTGCGCGCAGCTCCGCCAGCGCGCGAAGCGCCTGCGGCGCCGCTGTGGCATGCGCAATCGCCGCCGCAGGAGCCGCTGCGCGGACCGTGCCGCCGTCAACCACGGCGACCGCGTCCGCCAGCGGCAGCAGCGCGTCGAGGTCGTGCGTTGCCACGACCGCTCCGCGCCCCGCCGCCCTGTGCGCCTCAAGCACCGCGCACAGGCGGCGGATACCGGCGGCGTCTAACCCCGCCGTCGGCTCGTCGAGCAGCAGCCATTCCGGCTCGCACGCCAGCAAACAGGCGAGCGACAGCCTTCGCTGCTGCCCTCCGCTGAGCGTCCACGGATCACGCTCCATCATCTCCTGCGGTAAGCCTGTCCCCTCCAGTGCCAGCTCCATTCTCGCCTCCGCTTTAGCGGCATCCACATGATAAGGCTTAAGCGAATAGAGCAGCTCGTCACGTACAGTAGAAGCAAACCATTGCGATTCAGAGCTTTGCATAGCAATGCCGAGCCTTAGCGTAACGTCCCGATTAAGCCGCCTTCGGCGGCTCTCCTTGATCCACAGCGGATTGCCGCCGAGCTCGACGCTGCCTGCCTGGATCGTACGGATTCCGGCGATCGTCTCAAGCAAAGTTGATTTTCCCGCACCGTTGCGTCCGATCAGCAAAGTAATCTTTCCCGCTTCAAAGCTCATATGAACATCTTTAAGCAGCTGTTTTTTTTCCGCCCCGTCAGCAAAGACGCTAACGCCGCTTAACTTCCAATCAGCGTTCATAGCGCTTCACCGCCTCTGCCAGCATTTTGGCCGTAAATGGAAACGGCCGCAGCATGACGCCTTGTTCTTCAAGCTCCCAAGCGACCTGCGCTGCATAAGGCGCCTCAAAGCCGAGCCGCTCGCATAAGCTGTCTTTCGCCCCGGACTGTGATCTGGCAAACCATTCTCCAGCTTGCCCGTCATACGCAATCGAACCGTCATTCATCGCGACGATGCGATCGCCCTCGCGCAGCTCCTCCAGCTTCTGCGTAATCCACATAACCGTTACGCCGGATTGCTGCAGGCGCCTTACCTGATCCAGCACTGCGCTCGCTGCCTCTGGCTCCAGCATGGCCGTCACTTCATCAAGAACGAGCAAAGGGGATTGCACCGCCAAACAGCCTGCTATGGCAACCAGCTGCTTTTGCCCGCCGGATAGCGTTTCAATAGGCTGATGCAGCCGCTCGCCCATCCCGGCTTTTCGCAGCGCAAGTGCGGCTTCTAATGGAATATCGGCAGCCGCCAGCTCATTTTGCTCAAGCATAAGAATGACGTCCTCCCAAGGCGTTGCTCCGACCATCGCTGTCTCCGGCTGCTGCATCACGATCGGAATCGGCTTGCCTTCTGCCGCAGTCTTTATACGCCTCGTAATTTGTCCGGCAACGCCGGCTGTACGGAAGCCCGCAGCTACTTTGGCAAGCGTACTCTTCCCGCTTCCGTTTCGCCCGAGCAGCGAGATCCACTCCCCTTTATGTATAGTCAGAGATACATTTTTTATAATAGGCAGCCGCTTCTGCCCTTCCAGCATAACAGGCGGCGTAACCGTTACTTGCTTCATTTCGATCTGACTGATTTCATCCAAAAAACTTTCACCCAACCTCTTCCCCAAAACGATTGGCTATGCTACAATTCTATTTTGTTAACTGAGCCCCAATATATATGGTTAACATTAAATCAGCAACTACATAAAGGAGTCGTTTCGCATTATGCAAACCAATAACATTCGATCACTCGTCTTCATCGCTTTATTCGCAGCGTTGTTTATCGTCATGAGCTCACTGACGATTAAACTCGGAGGCTCGTTTGTTCCTATTACGCTTCAGACATTAGCTGTTGCGTTAACCGGTCTGTTCCTGACCCCGCGCAACGCTTTCCTAAGCATATTTATCGTCATCGTGCTTGCAGCATTCGGACTGCCGCTGTTCAGCGGCCAAGGCGGAATTGCACATCTGACAGGTCCAACCGGAGGCTTTATCTTCGCCTTCCCGTTCTGCGCGCTATTAGTCAGCCTTGCTGTTGGTGCCTTCTTACGCAGCAACAGCTCCAAAGGAAATAAAATCATAGCTTTAATTGCTTTTTTCGTTATTTTCGAGTTATTCAGCTCGCTTTGCGCTTACATTCCGGGTATTCCATGGCTCATGCAAAGTCTCGATCTTCCGTTCCAGAAGGCGATGACAGCCGGTTTTTATCCTTTTATCATCGGCGATGCGCTAAAATCGCTCGCAAGCACGATTTTAGCAATCTCCTTAACACCTTACATCGTCTACATTCGCTCGTCAACCGCAAGCAGCCGTATGGAGAAATCTTCATTTAACGTATAAAGCCATAACTAGCATACAAAAAAACCGCTAATTCCTTTCATTGATTCTATCAAAAAGGGATAAGCGGTTTTTGTTATTTATACGTTGGGCCCCGTACCCGGATAGAACTTGCAGCTATTAGCACTGCAACGTCCGCTGCCAAATACACGAATCGAAACGGGGCATTTGTACTATTCGTTCACTTAAAAAAGCCGTATATGACGCTGCACCATCAGGAGCTGCGTCATATACGGCTTTTTCCGATTCGTTCTCACTTACCGTACTGCTAATCTTCACTTAACTAGAACGGCTTACTCGATGCACTCCTCTGGAGCTGGCTCCGACGCATCTTCCACATTGATCTTCTCAGCTACCGTGTCTCGTACAATAGAGATGACAAGCTGCAGCAAATAGTTAATGTCGGATTGACTTTGTTGAAATTCGGTCACGATTGGAATACCATCAAGCTCATCCTGCAGCTCTTCCATCTCCGCTTCAATTTTTTTAACCATATCCGCGTTTTTGAAAGTCGTTTCGAATGCGACAACTTCCTTTTGTTTCTTTTTGATTTTGGCAATAAGCTGCTGTATGCGTTCATTGCCGTTGATTTGCTG
>DATJKM010000305.1:0-17884 GCA_035491515.1 Candidatus Udaeobacter sp.
ATCAACATGCGGAACAATGCGGATATTTAATATATAGTCATTATACTCTGTACTAAAGTCCTCATCCGTAGCAAGTTTAACCCCTGCAAGCAGGGCAGTCGTACGTTCGCAGCCGCGGAGCTCAACGCCAGCTTGAATGAAGCGATTCGCTAGCTGGGCAAGATGCTGTTCGGCAAAGACTTCATGAACAAGCAGCGTTTCCATCGAATTGCAGACGGATGGACGCTGCACCTTTGCATTAAACGCAATTTCAAGCGCCATGCTATAATTGGCGCCAGCATCCACGAATGTATGGCAAATGCCGGCTCCCGTTTCGATGACAGGCACTGTTGCATTTTCCACTACGTTGCGAATAAGCGACGAGCCGCCGCGCGGAATGACAACGTCCAGCAGGCCGTTAAGCTTAAGCATTTCATTAACAGAAGCTCGGTCCGAATCCTCGATAAGCTGAATCGCATCCGCAGGCATTGCGGTAGCGCTAAGCGCTTTTTTCAGAACCTCTACGATTTTACGATTCGATTCAATCGCTGCAGAGCCGCCGCGCAGGACGACGCTGTTGCCGGTTTTTAAGCACAGGCCTGCCGCATCGACGGTCACGTTCGGACGCGCTTCATAAATCATGCCGATAACGCCGAGCGGAACTCTTACTTTATCAATCTTTAGTCCGTTTGGTCGGTCAAAATGCTCAAGCAGCTCACCGACAGGGTCTGGCAGCTCGACGATTTGACGAAGACCTTCAGCGATCGCTGCTACCCGGTCACTATTTAGCGCCAGACGGTCGAGCAGGGAAGGGCTCGTGCCCTGCTCGCGGCCGCGCTGCAAATCAAGCTCATTTGCGGAAATAATGGCAGCCTGCTCGGCGAGCAGAGCTTCTGACATATGAATAAGGGCTATATTTTTTTGTTCTGTCGTTAATCGATTCATAATTGCTGCTGCATTTTGCGCCATTGCTGCTTTTTGTCTCACTTCGCTGGTCATAGCAGGAAGCCTCCTTATTATTTCAATGTAATCCATTCGTCGCGGTGAATAAACTCGATACGGGAAACGTCGACTCTACGCTTTACTTCTTCGGTCGTTAGACCGGCTACCGCTTGAATTTGCCAAGCGGCATAATTGACGACGCCGCGGCCGAGCGTCTCGCCTTGGCGATTCGTTACCTCTACGACATCGCCGGGGAGAAATTCGCCGTGGATTTCCGTGACACCGGCGGGCAGCAGGCTTTTGCCGCCTTCGAGCAGGGCGATCACGGCGCCGTCATCGACGGCTACGCGGCCTTGCGGCATGGAGTGAAAGCCTAGCCATTGCTTCTTCATCGGCAGACTGTTCAGCTTTGTGTCGAAGTAGGTGCCCCGGCCGATGCCATCTACGGCAAGCGCCAGATCGCCTTCCTCCTGCACTCTACCGATAAAGGCGTGCACGCCTCCGCGCATCGCGATACGCGCCGCCTCGATTTTGGAGCGCATCCCGCCTGTACCGACGGAGGAGCCGGCACCGCCAGCCACCTTCATAATATCCTCGGAGATTTGGTCTACGCGTTCGATTTTGACGGCTTGCGGATTTTTTCGCGGATCTTCCGTATATAAACCGTCCATATCCGTAATGATCACAAGCTTTGATGCCTTTGTCATGGCTGCGACAAGCGCCGATAAGCTGTCGTTATCCCCGAATTTAGGAACAAGCTCGTCGGTAGCTACCGTATCATTCTCGTTAATGACCGGGATGATTCCGAGCCTCAGCAGCTCTTCGATCGTCATAAGAGCGTTTTGGATGCGGCGGCGGTTGGAGAAGTCCGCGCGCGTAAGCAAAATCTGTGCGGCAACGATTCCGTATCCGCTGAAGGCTTCCTGATAAGCCTGCATGAGCAGCGCTTGACCGACAGCAGCGGCAGCTTGCTTCTCATGCACGATTTTTGGTTTCGCTGCATAACCGATTTGACGAAAGCCGGCTGCAACCGCACCGGAAGTCACGAGCATCACGCCGTTACCGCTCTGGTGCAGGGAGGCTAGTTCCGATGCGAAATAATGAATGCGTTCGCGGTTTAAGCCGCCTTCCTCTGAAGTGAGCGAGCTGCTGCCAATTTTTACGACTATACGTTCCGTCATCATTAATCCCATCCTATGTTTGTTTCGTGACAACAAAAAAGACTTTCGTCCATAAAGGACGAAAGTCTTAGCTTCCGCGGTACCACCTTTGTTGATGATCGCTACAACAAGATCATCCAGCTTAAGCCTATAACAGAAGGCGCTGTCCGGCTCATCGCCGGCCGCTCGGAGGTAGGTTCAGCAAGCGGCCTTCGGTAAATTCTTGCAGCCCATGGAATTTACTCTCTGATCGCGACCCCTTCTTGCTTAATAGTCCCGTCATCACGTTTCATGTTCAATTCCTACAAGCATATCACGAACAGGTGCCGCTGTAAAGCGAGGCAAATGGAGGGATTGTCTTAAAATAAATTCAGTTTTCCAATCCGTTCAACCGCTTCCTGCAAGCGTGCTTCATTCGTCAGAAGTCCGAGGCGTACAAAGCCCTCGCCATGCGTCCCGAATCCTACGCCCGGAGCGACGACCACGTCCGCTTCCTGCAGAAGCAGATCGGCAAACGATTCGGAAGTGTGGCCCTTAGCTACAGGCAGCCAGCAGAAAAACGAGCCTCCCGGACGTGCAGCCTGAAAGCCAATGCGATCGAGAGCGGCGAACAAAGCTTCGCGGCGGCTTTCATACATCGCTCTCAAATCGCTCACGCATTGCTGCGGACCGGTCAAAGCGAGTGCAGCGGCTTCTTGAATACCGCCAAACAGGCTGCAATAGTAATGATCCTGAATCAAGTTAATAAGCTTGACGATTTGAGCATTGCCGATCGCAAAGCCAACGCGCCAGCCGGCCATATTATAGGTTTTGGACAACGTGTAAAACTCGACGCCGACTTCCTTCGCGCCTGGCGTTTGAAGGAAGCTGATTGGCTTATTGCCGTCGAAGCCGATTGCGCCATATGCGAAATCGCTTGCGACAACAATTCCATGCTTCTCGGCGAATTCCACCGTTTGCGCATAAAATGCGGCATTCGCAACTGCGCCTGTCGGATTGTTCGGATAGTTCATAAACATAAGCTTGGCTCGCTTGGCGAGTTCAGGGCTGATTGCGTGATAGTCCGGCAAATAGTTATTTTGCTCCGTTAACGGCATGAACGCCATTTCGGCACCCGCAAGAGCCACGCCCGACCAATAGTCCGGATAGCCGGGATCCGGCACGAGGCAAACATCGCCGGGATTAAGCAGGCATTGGCTAATTTCGACGAGGCCGGTTTTTCCTCCGAAGAGAATAGCGACTTCCGTCGTTGGATCTACATCAACGTTGTAATCCTCTTTGTACCGCTTAGCTACGGCTTCCTTTAGAAAAGGGTAGCCGCTAAACGGCGGGTACTTATGATACAACGGATTCGCTGCAGCTTCCTGCAGCTTCGCAACGATATGGGGAGGGGTCGGCTGATCCGGATTGCCTTGTCCCAAATTGATTACATCGCGTCCTTTGGCCGTTTGCGCATTCGCTTTGGCGACCAGCTTAGCAAAAAATTGCGTCGGAAGTCCATTCATCCGATCCGCAGGTTGAATAAGATGTTTACCTATTTGTGTTTCCATACCCTCACACTCCACATGACAAAATCGCTATCTATATTTGGCAATAGCTTAAATGTAGCATGAATGTGGGGAGAAGAGAAGCGGCACGTTAAAGGGCGGGAACGCCTACTTTTTGAATAAACGGTTTAATGTCAGCTTTGAACAGGAACAAATACGGTCTGCGCTTTTCGTCAAACATAAGCAAGAGCGGCGGCTTGTCCTTACAATAAAATAGAAATAGGTCGTCGGATGCGACCGTAATGTCGTTTACCTTAATGCTTACGGCTTTCTCAAGCGGGACCCGGTATACATAGCTGCAGCTTTCATCGCTCGTCAGCTGCGGCGCCAATCCCGTGATGGAATCGAGCCATGATGCGGCAAAAGCTTGATAACCGGCATCGTTAGGAATCGTTTTAATGACTTTGCCAGCTGCCACATCGAATACTTGTATCGGCTTAAGGCCGACCTCGGTGCTGGGCGTGCTAAGGGCAGGATGAGCGGCAGCGACTTGCGCAAACAAAAAAAGCGAGCAGCAAGCCAGGAGCATTGCGGCTATTCGTTTATGAAACATAACGGACATTCTCCTTTTCTATCGTAAAGTGGTAAAGACCTCGTTGTTACGGTTCCCATCTTGACACAGATCCATGACACGGTATCATTAGGGAAAAAAAGCAAAATGGGGAGGAATGGCGGATGAGTCATCAATTGCGGCTTGCACTGCTGCAAATGCATATAGATGCTGGTAATCCGGAAGCAAACTTTACGAAGCTGGCGGGCATGCTTGAAGAAGCGGTCAGTCAAGCGGTGAAGCCGGATGTAATCATGTTTCCAGAAATGTGGAATACAGGCTATGCGTTAACGGAAATTCAATCGATAGCGGATAAGAACGGGGATCGTACGAAAGCTTTTTTGTCCGAATTCTGTAAGAAGCATCAGGTTCACATCATCGGAGGATCGATTGCGGAGCTGAAGGAGGACAAGGTGCTCAATACGATTTACGCCTTTGACCGTGACGGAAATGTCATAGCGGATTATTCAAAAATCCATCTGTTCCGTCTAATGGAAGAAGAGAAATATTTGGCCGCGGGCGATAAGCCCGGCAAGCTGGAAATCGAAGGGGCCGGTGCGGGGATGATGATTTGCTACGATATCCGCTTTCCGGAGCTTGCCCGGAAGCTGGCGCTAGAGGGGGCCAAGCTGCTTTTCGTTCCTGCAGAATGGCCGCATCCGCGCCTTCATCATTGGCGTACGCTGCTCACGGCGCGCGCGATCGAAAATCAAATGTTTGTTATTGCCTGCAACCGCATGGGTTCGAGCGGCGATACTCACTTCTTCGGACATTCGCTCGTGCTTGATCCATGGGGAGAGACCATTGCGGAAGCCGGCGAAGAGGAAACGATACTTTATGCGGATATTGATTTGGCATTAGTCGATGCAGTTCGCTCGAAAATTCCGGTGTTTGAAGACCGCAGGCCTTCTATATATGAAGCTTGATTACCGGTAGCTGCTGACCGTCTTGTTCAACGTCCGGATAAAGGCGTCAGCGGCTTTGGACAGATAACGTCCTTTGCGGCTTGCCACCACCAGCGTTCTGGTCGGTCTCTGAATTAATCGGATATAGGCTGGAGCAAATTCAGAGCCTTTGACCCGTGTAAGCATTTGCGGGACAAAGGCGATTCCCATGCCGCCGGCTACGAGCGATTGTATCGTTTCCATATTGCTGCTCTCAAACACGATTTGCGGAGAGAAGCCGGATTGCTCGCATAATTCGACCGTTATTTGACGAAAGCCTTGACCTCGCTTGAGACCGATAAACGGCTCCTCCTGCAAATCCGATATATCGATTGGGCCTTCGCGGAGGGCAAGAGGATGCTGGGGAGGGACTGCCAAGCAAATCTCTTCCTCTAAGAAAGGCTCCCAAGCTAGCGAGTTGTCGATAAGCGGAAGGGACAGCAGGCTTAAATCCGTTCCGCCGCTTGCAGTCAGCTGCTCGAGCTTGGCTGTCGTATCCTCAACCAAGACGATCTCGATTTGCGGATATTGCGCGCCGAAGGCAGGAAGGACAAGCGGCAGTATATGCGAGCCTGTAATAGGCAGCGTTCCTACGACAAGGCGGCCGCGGCGCATTTGCGCCATATCGTCCATTTCTTGCTTTAACTGCTCGACGGCATCGAGAATGGTTTGGGATTTATTAACAAAGACCTGTCCGGCTTGGGTCAATTCGACGGAATTGGTCGTACGGCGAAACAAAAGCACGCCAATTTCCTGCTCAAGCTTAGACAGCTGCTGGCTGAGAGAGGGCTGCGCAATGTGCAGTTTCTCCGCAGCGCGGGAAAAATTTTTTTCCATGGCGATTTGAATAACGTAATTCAATTGTCTTAATTCCATGTTGGTTCCCCTTCTATTCTTTATTAAAATGTCAAACTTCCATTATAGTTATTACCTATAGTCGTTATAGATATTATATCTTGGATCAATGAAGAAAGAAATGATATAGTAGGTTCAGTTAAGAAAAGCAGAAGATTTTATGAAACGATGGGGTGAATATAATGACGAAAAAGACAATGTTTGAGAAGATCTGGGATAATCACGTCATTCATCAGGAAGAAGGCAAGCCAAGCGTCATTTATATCGATTTGCAGCTCGTTCACGAAGTAACGTCGCCGCAAGCGTTTGAAGGCTTACGTCTTTCGGGCCGCAAAGTACGTCGTCCGGACCTTACTTTCGCTACGATGGATCATAACGTACCGACGAAGGACCGTTTCAACATTACGGATCCGATCTCTAAGCAGCAAATCGACACACTTACGCAAAACTGTAAAGATTTCGGCGTAACGCTGTTTGATCTTGACAGCATCGATCAAGGTGTCGTGCACGTTATGGGACCTGAGCTTGGACTCACACATCCAGGTAAAACGATCGTTTGCGGCGACAGCCACACTTCTACTCACGGTGCTTTCGGCGCATTGGCGTTTGGTATCGGTACGAGTGAAGTTGAGCACGTTATGGCTACTCAATGCTTGCAGCAATCGAAAGCGAAGACGCTTGAGGTCCGCTTTAACGGCAAGCGTAAGCCGGGCGTAACTGCAAAGGACTTGATTCTTGGCGTTATCGCGCAGTACGGAACGGATTTCGCAACAGGCTACGTTATTGAATTTACAGGCGAAGCGATCACAAGCTTGACGATGGAAGAGCGTATGACCGTTTGCAACATGTCGATCGAAGCGGGCGCTCGCGCAGGCCTAATCGCTCCGGATGAAACGACATTCGAATATCTACGCGGCCGTCAATACGCGCCGGCTAACTTCGATGAAGCGGTTGAAGCTTGGAAACAGCTTACGACTGACGAAGGTGCAGAGTATGACACGGTTGTTCACTTCGACGTTGATGCTCTAATTCCGCAAGTTACTTGGGGTACTAGTCCGGGCATGGGTACGAACATTACGGCGAAGGTTCCATTCCCGGCTGATCTTCCAACTGAGAATGAGCGTAAAGCAGCTGAAGCAGCACTTGAATATATGGATCTTAAGCCAGGTACGCCAATGAACGAAATCGAAATCGATTATGTGTTTATCGGATCCTGCACGAACGGACGTATTGAAGACTTGCGCGCTGCCGCTGAGATTGCTAGAGGCTACAAAGTCAGCGACCGCGTAACGGCTATCGTCGTTCCGGGCTCGGGCCGAGTAAAAATTCAAGCCGAGAAAGAGGGCTTGGACAAAATCTTCACAGAAGCAGGATTTGAATGGCGTGACGCAGGCTGCTCGATGTGTCTGGCGATGAACCCGGACGTATTGAAGCCGGGCGAGCGTTGTGCATCGACATCCAACCGTAACTTCGAAGGCCGTCAAGGCCGCGGCGGACGCACGCATCTTGTATCTCCTGCAATGGCTGCAGCTGCAGCTGTTATGGGCCGCTTTACAGATGTACGTGATTGGGAAATTAAAACCGAAGTGTTGAACTAATTGAACGCGAGAGAGGGGTATATCCGATATGGAACCGTTTAAACAACTTACAGGCATCGTCGCCCCGGTCGACCGGGTCAATGTCGACACTGATGCAATCATACCTAAACAATTTTTGAAGCGCATTGAGCGCAGCGGCTTCGGTCAATTCCTATTCTTCGAATGGCGTTTTCACGAGAATGGCGATGTGAACGTTGAGTTCGAGCCGAACAAACTACGTTACGAGGGTGCTTCCGTACTCATTTCCCGTGCAAACTTTGGCTGCGGATCTTCCCGTGAGCACGCGCCTTGGGCGATTCTTGATTATGGCTACAAAGTAATCATCGCTCCGTCTTATGCAGACATTTTCTACAACAACTGCTTTAAAAACGGTATTTTGCCAATTAAGCTAAGCGAAGAGCAGGTTGAAGATTTGTTCCAGCGCACGGCGAAATATGACGGCTACAAGCTGACGGTTGATTTGGAAAACAAACAGCTTACGGATGAGCATGGTTTAACGATCGCATTTGATCTTGATGAGCACCGTCGTCAATTTTTGCTGCAAGGCCTTGATGATATCGGTTTGACTCTTCAGCATGAAGACAAAATTACAGCTTACGAGCAAAAGCACGCCGCACGTCTTGGCTAATAAAACGACACAAAGAGGACGGCTCTGCCCTAATGGGCGAATCGTCCTCTTTTTTCCTATAAACGCAACTTTTTCTGACAAGCTGCGTCTATATTTTAGTCTGTAAAAGTCGAATGCACTCATTCGATGCGGGCAATTTCAGTCATCGAGGTGGGAAATGAAAAGATTTGTATCCATGTTGTTATTCATGTCTGTTTTTTTCACGTTGTTCACCGCTGTAGGACATGCTGCAGAGGTCGTCCCGAAGCTTTATTTGAACGGTAAGCTGCTGCAATCTGAAGTCAATCCGCAAATCATCGATAATGCAACAGTTGTTCCGGTGCGAACCGTATCAGAAGGTTTAGGCTATCAAATAACTTGGGATAATACGGCCAAGACAGCGACGGTCAATCATGGCAATGATGTCATCAAGCTTAAATTGAATGACAAAATTGCATTGGTAAATGACCAAATGGTACAAATGGATACCACAGCATCAATCATTAAAGGCACGACATTAGTCCCGCTTCGCTTTATAGGCGAGCAGTTTGGCCTCAGCTTTGAGTGGAAGGCCACGGAAAAAGAAGTACATATGTATGAGCAGCCGACTGTACCTGCGGAAACGACCGGCTGGATTACGCAAATTACTTATGACGGCAGCAGCAGCTTGACGGTCAATTATGATGGCGTTGTCAAAGCAAACAAACCGTTAGTGCTCGAGAATCCGAAACGCGTCGTATTTGATTTTCCGGCGACAGCATATTCTTCGGATTTGAACGATCAGTTTTTGAACGGTCAGGTAGAATTTGATGTTACAGACAGCACTTATTTGGATGGCTTCCGTTATTCCTTATTTTCAAATTCGCCTGCAACAGCACGTCTCGTCATCCTTATCGGCGATAATACGGGATATGTCATGACAGAGGATTCGGGCAAAATGCAATTCAGCTTCATGTCGAACTCGGATGTTCCCGTCGATCCGAACGCTCCTTTCGACCCGCCGGTCGTTGTTAATCCGGAGGATCCCCCAGCAGCGAGCGATGTTTTTGATGTCGTAATCGATCCCGGGCATGGCGGATCGGACCCAGGCGCGAAAAGCGTGCTGAACAAATGGGAGAAAGAATTTAACCTAAGCGTTGCTCTAAAGATGAAAACGCTGCTCGAGAAAGAAAGCAAAATTAAGGTGCATTTATCAAGGACGGGCGATACCTATCCATCATTAGATGATCGCATCAAATTTGCCGAGAACTTAAAGGCTGATTTATTTCTGTCCATTCATGCCAACAGTGCACCCGGAACAACCGCTTCCGGCTCGGAAACCTACTATTATCGCGATAACAGCATTGCCTTTGCAAATGTTGTTCATAAGCATCTCATTGCAGGAACCGGCCTGAAAGATCGTAAAGTCAAAAAAGAAGCTTATAAAGTCATAAAGCAAACGACCATGCCGGCCGTATTAGTCGAAGCGGGCTTCTTATCCAACACAACCGATTCGAAAATACTTTTCGACGATGCATCTCAAAGCCGCATTGCCAAAGAGCTGGCAGCAGGCATCAAGGAATACTTAAACGTAAAATAGAAAGCAGGTGTTCAGTGTAATGAAAAATTTCAAAGCACGCGGGCTTCTTGCTGTCATCATTTTATCTGCTGCGATCGCAGGCTGCGGTGTACAGGACAAGCCACATAATAACCAGGGCAGTACAATTGATGAGCAGTCTCCAACCGCTTCACCTTCGCCAACACCTGCGCCTACAGCCGTAATCAAAGAGCGCGAAGCTATTATCTACTTAACCGATGCGGAGCTGGTTGAAACCGTAGAGAACCCGGTGAAGCTATCTTATGAAACGGATCTGGATCTGGTTAAGGCGGCACTCACTGAATTGCAGAAGGATGCTGGCGAGAATGCTTTATCGTTATGGAAGCCGATTGAGATTAAATCCGTAGATCTGGAAGGCGGCCAAGTTACAATCGATATCCATTTGCCGGATGAAGCCCGTCTCGGTGCGCCGGGCGAGATGCTCGTTATTGAGACTTTGAAAAAGACATTATTTCAATTCGACTTTGTTCAAGCTATAGAGCTGTTGGATGATGGTGAAAAGGTCGAGACGATAATGGGCCACGTTGAGCTGGAACATCCGATGAAGCGGGAATAGGACAAGCAAACCGGGCGCTTCGAAATTAACTTAATAAACAATGTCAAATTGAAATGTTTGATGCTTATATTTCATCGTGAAACGGCTCCGTCCTTGTATAGGACTGCGAAGCCGTTTCTGCTTGAGTCATTATAAATTTTTAGGGGGAATATCATCCTATGACATTGCATTTTGCAGGCAAAAAGATTTTGATTGGAGCGCTGGCTTTCTCATTAGTCGCTGGGAGCGGTGTCATCGTACCATCCGCTATTAGCGCTGCTGCCAGCGGTCTTACGACTCCGTTTAAAGACGTTAGCAGCGGTCATTGGGCCGAGAAGCATATCGCTAAGCTGGCCTTGCAGGGGATTATTGAAGGGAATACAACGACGAGCGGCGCTTTTGTATTCCGGCCTAGCGAAAATGTAAGTCAGCAGGAAGCTGTTCTTATGGCGCTTCGATTTGCGGGCTTAGATCAGAAAGCGGACCAGGATGCGATTATCGGCTTCCCGTCCTCCTTTGCCGTAAGCAAATATTTTAAAGCATATGTTACTCTTGCCTTCCAAGAAGGTCTGCTCGATCAAGCGGAGGAGTTCGAGCTCGCCGGCAAGGATACCAAGAATGCTTGGGGGACGAAGCCTGCTACCCGCGAATGGGTTACGAAGCTGATGGTGCGCGCGATAGATAAGGAAGAGGAAGCGGTACGTTTGCAAAATACGGCCTCATCCTTTTCGGATGCGGCTCAAATCAATCCCCTGTACAAAGGGTATGTGAACGCGGCATCGAAGCTCGAGCTCGTTAAGGGCGTTACGGCTGTTAAATTCGATCCAAAAGCGAACGTGAACCGGGCGAGTCTCGCAACGATGTTCAGCCGCGCGGAGAAGCTGTTCCCGGTTGCGTATGAAGGTCAAGTAAACGGGATCGTATCGCGGATAACCGACACATCGCTGACGATCTACAGCAACAAGAAGGAAACAACCTATACGCTTGATTCAGGTACGTTATTTTATCACTACAATACGGAAAAGCCGATTACGAGAGAGCAATTGCTGGAGTACGGCGATGTAACGGTCATTGCAAAAGACGGCAAGGCGTTATACGTCGAGGTACAGGGCGATAAGCAGTATACGAAGACGATTACAGGAACGCTCGATCGCGTCATTGCAAACGAAAAGAAGCTATACGTCTGGATAGACGATAAACCAGTTGAAATATTTTATAACGATTCGGTTGCTGTTGTGGACAATGAGGGCAATGCGCTTACGCTCAGCTCTATTAAGAGAGACAGTCAAATCAGCATCGTACAGGACAATTTCCGCGATACGCCGTTAGCGCTTAAAATTATAGCTTCCCCGCAATCATCGGCTGCGAACGTAAAAGGGACATTTTATGGAACGGATGGCGAGCTCATCACCGTTATGGACGGCACAGCGCTCGTATCTAAATTTATGGCCGATACGGTAACCGTTGAAATTGACGGGATGAGCGGCGCGATGATAGACGATCTGATTAAAGAAGCGGATCAAGTGGAGCTTGCGCTTAACGACAATGATCAGGTGACGAAAATTAAAGTCGTGAACCGTAATGTGAAAATGATTGCCGGTGCGCAAATCGCCAGTTACGTTTACGATAAAAAGCTGTTGACAGTCGTTGATGCTGCAGGCGGAAATGCCCAGGCGCTTTATTTCACAGATAAAACAAAGATAGAGTACAGCGGCAACATTATTTCGCTTTCTACAGCAAACAACCTATTGACTGCAAACCGTAAAATCATAATCAGCTATACCGGAAACTCAATCGTGTCACTTCAATTCGTTACGAAGTATACGGGCGCATTGGTTTCCATGAATTCGACTACCAATCTGTTGACTGTACGATTAGATAGCGGGGCTTTGGTTTCGCTGCCTTATAACACGGCTAATGTTGAACATCCGGCGATTGCGGGTGCTGGTCTTAGCGATTTGAAAACAGGTGATCTGCTCACACTGGAATTAAACAGCAATCAAGATCGCGTATCAACGATCAAAGTGCATATGAATGCGCAATATGAAGTCTTATCTGTTGATTCGATTAACAAAAGTCTTCGCGTCAAAAATGCTGCGGCAGCCGCATTCGATTTATCGGTGCTCAGCTCGGAGCTGCTAAGCGAAGCGGGTGCAAAGCTTACGATTGAACAAATTGCTGCAGGCTCTTTAATTAATGTGAACTATATCGGTAAGCAAGCAACGGTTGTGAAATTAGTGACCGCCACTTACGGCAAGGTGCAATCCGTTTCGGCTAACAGCGTAACGATTGTGGACCTTGCGGGTCAAACCGTTGCTTACAATGGCAGCGCAGGCTTTGTCATTATTGAAGGAGCTTCTCAAGGAACAGCAACGAGCCTGTTGACGGCAGGCGATTACGTTGAGGTTCAGAAGCTGGATGGCAACAAAACGCAATTTACTGTAGCGGTCGGCGAGAGCCGCGTATTTACAAGCTACAATGCGGCTTCGGGCCAAATTTGGACGGAGAAGGTATCGGATGCGGATAACCGGAATTATTTTAACGTAACGAGCAGCACAAAATATTTTTCGAACGGAAATGCAATTGCGCTCACCGCTTTCAAAGCAGGCGACGCGATTACGATTTTCGGGTTCAGAAACAATGCGATTGCAATCGCAAAGTAGCCAAATCAGTAAATTTTGAAAGATTTCAGCTATAGATATTTATTTTTTGTGAAAAAACTGCCTTTAGGGGCAGTTTTTTTTATAGAATGTGCTTGATTAAGGTTGCGAAGCGTGTCAAATTTCGCTACACTTTGAACGATAGTGTTTGATTAGGAGAGAGGACGATGAGTGCGAAACAGAAAATGCGTCATGTACTGGACATTGTTGCGGACATGTTTCCAGATGCGCACTGTGAGCTTAACCACAGCAATCCGTTCGAGCTTACGATAGCCGTGCTGCTGTCGGCGCAATGCACGGATGAAACGGTCAATAAAGTGACGGTGTCTTTATTTCAAAAATATAAGCGTCCCGAAGATTATTTGAGCGTACCGCTTGAAGAGCTTGAGCAGGACATTCGCCGCATCGGCTTGTTTCGCAGTAAAGCCTCCAATATACAAAAGCTATGCCGTATCGTCATCGATAAATATGACGGGGAAGTGCCGGAAAGTCATGAGGGATTGACTGAGCTGCCGGGAGTAGGGCGCAAGACGGCTAACGTCGTCATGTCTAATGCATTTGGCGTACCCGCTATTGCCGTCGATACGCATGTGGATCGTGTATCAAAGCGGTTGGGATTTGCAAAGCCGGATGATACGGTGCTTGAGGTGGAGAAGAAGCTGATGAAGCTCGTACCGCGCGAGGAGTGGACTTTAACCCACCATAGACTAATCTTTTTCGGCCGCTATCATTGCAAAGCGCAAAGCCCGCAGTGTCCGGTTTGTCCGCTGCTAGATGTTTGCAAAGAAGGAAAACAACGTATGAAGCCAGGTTTTAAAACAAAAAATAAGATTATAAAACCTAAAATAGCCAATGAAGGATGATGAAAATGAACTGTATTTCCGTGTACACAAACAATTTTGAGCTTTTTTCCGATATTTACGAGCAGGTGCTCGAGTCTCCGCCAGAGGAGAACGAGGATCTCGTCGTAGAAGGGATTACAGTCAGCGGCTCCGGCGACGTGCCTGAGCAATACATCGAGCGTATGCGCGCTAAACCTGAGGTTGTCGTTATGAGAGATAAAGAACGCAACATTATGATTCTGCAGCACGGCAACGTATTTGAAATTTGTCTGCCGACCGAAGAAGAGCAAGCCGTTTAAGGAGAAGCAAATGACAGAAACAACAGTGCAAAGCATAGCGGGAGCATTATCCGAGACAGCCGGCTTGATGGCGGCAGCAGGAGATACATTACATGCAAAGCAAGCACAGGAGCTGAACAGTAAGCTGACCGATGGTCGGCTTACTGTCGCTTTTTGCGGGCATTTTTCGGCAGGCAAATCAACCTTAATCAATCGTTTGTGCGGCGCGAAGCTGCTTCCCTCAAGTCCGATTCCAACGAGCGCGAACGTCGTATCGATTCGCGGCGGCGATCGGGCCTATGCGGCAGTGGAAACGCTGCGCGGCGGTGAGGCGGCGAAAGCGGAGGTCCCAATCGACGAGCTTGACCGCTATTGCGTAGACGGGGAGCAGTTTACATCTGTTTCCATCGTTTATCCAAGCGCGCTGCTGGGCGACCATACGGTACTGCTTGATACGCCTGGTATTGATTCAACCGACGACGCGCACCGGATGGCTACGGAATCTGCACTCCACCTCGCCGACGTCGTGTTTTATGTGATGGATTATAATCATGTGCAATCCGAAATCAATTTTACCTTTGCAAAGCAGCTGAAGGATTGGGGGAAGCCCCTATACTTTATCGTTAATCAGATCGATAAACACCGTGACCGCGAGCTGTCCTTCGCAAGTTATCGTCAAAGTGTTGAGGATGCGTTTCACGCTTGGCATTTGGAGCCGGCGGGGATCGTCTATTTGTCGTTGCGGGAGCCGGATCATCCGCAGCAGCAATGGGAGCAATTGATCGAGCTGCTTGAGCAGCTCCAGACGCTCCGTAAGCCGCTTTGCGTATACAGCGTTGATGCCTCACTGCGTCATTTGGCGGATGGGCATTTGAAGTGGAACGAGCTTCAAGCGGAGCCTGAGCGCGAACGGCTTCTCGAGGAGGCTGGAGGCGAAGAGGCTGCGGCCCGCGTATCGGGTGAAATGGAGCGCTTGAAGGCGCTGATCTCCAAAATAACGGAAGAAAAAGAGGTTTATCGGGCACAGCTGCGCAAAGAGCTGCAGTCGCTGCTCGATAATGCGAATATTACGCCTGCGGGACTGCGTGATTTGGCCCAGACCTTTCTGGAGAGCCGTAAGCCCGGCTTTAAGGCGGGTCTGCTGTTCGCGGCGGCCAAGACAGCTGCGGAGCAGGAAAGGCGTTTGCAGGCTTTCAGCGAGGAATTGAACAGCTTAATCAGCGCATCTATTGATTGGCATGTGAAGCATTTGCTGCGCGTGGAAGCGGAGCGTACCGGTTTTGACGGCGAGCGGCTGGAAACGGAGCTCGCGCAGAAGCTTGCTTGGCTGCCGGATTCGGAATGGCTCCTGGCACGGGTGAAGGCTGGCGCCGTAATCGGTAATGAATATACGATGACGTATAGCCGCGACCTTGCCGCGGATGTGAAGTCGGTTTACCGCCAGCGGGCGCTTGAGCTGATCGATGCGCTGGCGGATCATGCTGCGGCGGCAGGCGAAGCTGCAGCCGCTGAGACGCAGGCACAGCTGGCGGCGCTTCGCGCGCAGGCTGGCGCGCTTGGGGAGATAGCAGCGCTGGAGAAGCGCGCTGCGGAGCATAAGGCGCGGCTCGCTGACGCGATGCCTGAGGCGCCGGCGAGGCCGGTATTGCCTGCACCGCGCGCTGCTGGTGCGGGAGCGCAATCGCAAGCGGCTGGCGAGGCTGCCCGCGAAGCTGCTGCTGCGCGCGATGCGCAGGCGAGCGACAGCGGCGTCGCAGCGGCCGCAGTGGCGCAGCGGCACGCGGCGGCAGGGCGGAGCGCCCTTGCCGGCGGAGCTGCCCTCGCGCAGCAGCACGGCGCTGCTGCGCGCTTAGCGGGCGCCGCGGAACTGCTCGCGCCGCACGCGGCGCTTGCGGCGGCTGCGCACGCGATGCGCGATAAGGCGAAGCGTCTGCAGGACAGCCGCTTCACCATCGCGTTGTTCGGCGCCTTCAGCGCCGGCAAATCATCGCTTGCGAACGCGCTGATCGGCGAGCCGGTGCTCCCGGTCTCGCCGAATCCGACGACCGCCGCGATCAACCGGCTCGTGCCCCCTACGGCGGAGCACGGTCATGGCACGGCGCGCATCGTAATGAAGTCGCGCGCCGCCATCGAGGACGACGTGCGCTATTCCCTGGCGCTGCTCGGCGAGAAGGCGGGATCCGAGCATTTGCCGGATGCAGTAGCGCTGATGCGGGCGATTGACCGCCTATCCCCGGATTCCATCGGGGCTGGCGGACGCCCGCACTACAGCTTCCTGCGCGCTGCTCGCGCAGGCTGGGCAGAGCACGAAGCGCTGCTTGGAGAGCAGCTTTCGGTCGATCAAGCGGAGTACGAGCGCTACGTGGCGGAGGAATCGCGTTCCTGCTTCGTCAGCGAAATCGAGCTCCATTACGACTGCGCCTTAACCGCGCAGGGCATCGTGCTCGTTGACACGCCCGGAGCCGATTCCGTCAATGCGAGACATACGGGAGTAGCGTTTAACTATATCAAAAACGCCGATGCCGTTCTGTTCGTGACGTATTACAACCATGCCTTCTCGCAAGCGGACCGTCAGTTTCTGATGCAGCTGGGCAGGGTGAAGGATCAGTTCGAGCTGGACAAAATGTTTTTCCTCGTTAACGCGGCCGATTTGGCAGCTGATCAAGAGGAGCTCACAGGCGTATTAAAGCATGTGGAGGCGAATCTGCTTCAGCACGCCATTCGTTCGCCGCGTCTGTTCCCTGTATCAAGCCTGCAGGCGCTTGACGGGAAAATGGATGGAAATTCAGAGCTGCTGAGACGCTCAGGTATCGAAGCATTCGAGCAATCATTCTTATCCTTTATTCAGAACGACCTCGGACGTTTGGCCATTGATGCGGCGGAGCAGGATCTAAAGCGTGCGGCAGCTACGGTTGCTGGCTGGCTGCAAAGCGCTGAGGGCGATGCCGCGGCGCGGGAAGCGGAGCTTAACGTATTAGCTGCTGCTGTTACCGATGGGAAGCGCGAGATCGCAGCACTGCAGACTGGAGCTATGCCCGAACAGCTTAAACAAGAGCTTAGCGAGCTGTTGTATTACGTTGTGCAGCGCCTGCAATACCGTTTCGGAGAGTTTTATAATCTGGCCTTCAATCCGGCATCGCTGCAGGACGACGGACGTGATCTCCGCAAAGCGATATGGACGTCGTGGCTTGAGCTGCAGCGGCTTGTCCAGCTGGAGCTCTCCCAGGAGATGCTGGCTACGTCGCTGCGTATGGAGCGGGGCGTTCATTCGTTATTGCAAAAGCAATATGTCAGCTCGGCGCAGCGTCTGGAAGCGTCAATCGCATCGTATAGCGCTATCCCATATGCAGCTGCTGCTTTGCCAACGCCGGAGGAGCCGGCTGCATGGGAAGCAGCCGCAGTCGATGCGAAGCTACTGTGGAGCCGATTTAAATCGCCGCGTCAATTTTTTGAAGGTGAGGGCAAATCCTTGCTCCGCAAAGAGCTTGAAACGCTGCTAGCTCCTTCCTTGAACGGGTGGATGGCTGAACAAACGGCGCGTTGGTCTTCGCTCTATGAGCAGATTTGGCAGAAGGCGGCCGTACAAGCCGGCAGCCAGCTGCAAGAAGATATGCTTGCCTACGAGAGCGGGAAGCGCAGCCTGTTAATTGGAAGCGCGGAAACGCCTGCGCTGAAGCAGCTCTACGATCGTTTAATTCATATCTAATTATCAATGAATGTAGATAGTTCCATCGCATTAATAGCTGAATGCTTTTGCGGGCGCGTATTGCGCCTGCAAAAGCTTTTTTTA
>DATJKM010000306.1:0-12983 GCA_035491515.1 Candidatus Udaeobacter sp.
GAGCTAACATTAATTGAAGCGGACGGCTGTTGTGAGAGAGCGGAGCTATCCGCGCTCATACGGATGAATGGTTCGGTTAGCGTATCCAGCCGCAAAGTCGTTTTGGACATCTCAACGGAAAATGCAGCGATTGCCAGAAGAATTTATTCCCTGCTCAAAAAGCATTATGAGGTGCATGTTGAGCTGCTTGTCCGCAAAAAGATGAGACTCAAAAAAAATAATGTCTATATCGTCCGTATCCCGGCCGGGGTACAGGAAATATTGAGCGAGCTTAAAATTGTATCCGAAGGCTTTATGTTCAATCTTGGCATCGACAAGGACATCGTACGCAAGCCCTGCTGCAAACGCTCGTATTTGCGCGGCGCTTTTCTTGCAGGCGGTTCCGTCAACAATCCGGAAGGATCTTCTTATCATCTGGAAATTTCCTCGATGTATCAAGAGCATTGCGAGGCGCTCGTTGACCTTGCGAACAAATTTGATCTAAACGCCAGATGCATTGAACGGAAAAAGGGTTTTATCTTCTACATCAAAGAGGGCGAGAAAATTATCGAGCTTCTCAATATTATCGGTGCGCATCAAGCCTTGTTCAAGTTTGAGGATGTTCGAATTATGCGCGACATGCGTAATTCAGTAAACCGGATCGTCAATTGCGAAACGGCTAATCTGAATAAAACGATCGGAGCGGCTGTTCGTCAGATCGAGAACATTAAGCTGCTGCAGCGTGAAGTAGGGCTGGATAGTCTGCCTGATAAATTGAAGGAGGTTGCCGAAATTAGGCTGCAGCATCCCGATATGAATCTGACAGAAGTTGGCGAAATGCTGGGAGGCAAGGTCAGTAAATCAGGCGTAAATCACCGTTTGCGCAAAATTGACGAGCTTGCTGAAAAAATCCGCGGTGTGTGAGCTTTCATCCTAGTGCATCAGCTGGTATAATGATATAATAATTCAAGATGAATTTATTTAAAAAGATAAGAACGTAGGGGTCTCACCTTGTACGGGGCTTATCTTTACCCGGAAAACGAGCTTTCGCAGCCAGAAGACGGCAAATAGAGCCGTTAACGTTAGTGCCGCATGCTAATGATTGAGTAAAATATAGGGGGTATGGTTTCCATGACAAGGCTTCCGGTAGTAGTTCGTCTTAAGACGGGACTTCATGCAAGACCTGCAGCATTATTCGTACAAGAAGCGAACAAATTTTCCTCCGAGGTTTTTGTAGAGAAAGACGACAAAAAAGTGAACGCTAAATCCATTATGGGTATAATGAGCTTAGCAATCAGTTCTGGCACTGAAGTATCCATAAGTGCAGAGGGTTCGGACGCAGAACAGGCTGTAAACGCTTTAGTCGCTTTGGTAAGCAAAGAAGAGCTGGAAAATCAATAATGCAGAAGGGGAGAAGTCACGCAGGTTCGCATATGAGCTTGCGGCGGCAGCTCTTTTTTTTGTGTGCGAGGCGTAAAAGAGCAAAAAAAGAGCAGGCCCGGAGTTATTCTCCGGCCTGCTCTTTTTTACTTTAAGCTTCTATAAGCGATTATGCCAGCTTCTCAATAACCTTATCGACAAGACCGTATGTTCTCGCTTCTTCCGCGCTCATGAAGTAATCGCGGTCGGTATCTTTCTCGATGCGCTCAAGCGGCTGTCCGCTGCGCTCTGCCAAGATGCCGTTCAGCTTGTCACGCATATTAAGGATGCGTTTCGCGCGAATGGCGATATCGCTCGCTTGACCTTCTGCGCCGCCGAGCGGTTGGTGAATCATTACTTCGCTGTTTGGAAGCGCGTA
The DNA here is from genome assembly GCA_035491515.1 of Candidatus Udaeobacter sp. Classification (GTDB taxonomy): domain Bacteria; phylum Bacillota; class Bacilli; order Paenibacillales; family Paenibacillaceae; genus Pristimantibacillus. The sequence continues at coordinate 1,778 of DATJKM010000306.1, forward strand.
TCGTTTGCCTATAGCGCCTGCAGTTAGCAGGAAGGCACCCATGGAAGCGGCCATGCCGACACAAATTGTGGACACGTCCGGTTTAATGTATTGCATCGTATCGTAGATAGCCATGCCTGCCGTGATCGAACCGCCTGGGCTGTTAATATAAAGTGAAATGTCTTTCTCAGGATCGTCTGCAGCCAAGAAGAGCATTTGAGCGATGATGGAGTTGGCCACCACGTCATTTACACCTGATCCTAGAAAAATAATGCGATCTTTCAATAGGCGAGAGTAAATGTCATACGCACGCTCACCCCGATTGTTTTGCTCAATAACCATAGGAACGAAATTCATATCCAACGTAAGCCCCCTCCTCAAAACAATGAATGGTTAAATCGTATTCTCATAATAACGGATGAAAAGTCAAAAGTCAAAGATAGTCAAACGAGTCCGCAAATCGAAATAAAAAAAACCGTTCCAGCGTATAGGAACGGTTAGTATGTATCATGATAGGTGTTGCAAGCTAAAAGTGTTGTGGCGCGCCCGCAAGGAATCGAACCTAGATCTCAGCCTTCGGAGGGCTGCGTCATATCCATTGGACCACGGGCGCACAAGCGTAAACGGCTGAAGCCGTCCTTAATGGCAAGGCTAACGTTTCGCGGCGAAATATAAGTCCGGTATATCGTGAAACCTATACCTTCTTATATTTGAAAATAGTCGCAAAATTTATTATATGTTATTGAAGTTGTGAAAGCAAGAGCAATTCAAAAATTAATTTTGTGAAAAATGTGACGGAAACCGTTTTCAAATGAAAAACGGCTATTGCTTCAATTACATATTTCCGATAAAATAAAGGTGGGACTTGAAATGAAGACGCGGGACATAATGAGTCCAGTGTATTTAAACCGAATACGCTGTAGGCCGATGGAGTGAAGGATGAGAGATGCGTCAGATCGTTGAACTGCAGCAGCAGCTTGTGCCGGATCTGCTCGACGTCATGAAGAAACGGTATTCGATTCTGCACCAGGTAATGCTATCGGATTCAATCGGACGTCGAACGTTGGCGGCGGCATTATCGATGACGGAGCGGGTGCTTCGGGCGGAGACCGATTTTCTGAAAGCGCAAGGACTGCTCGAGATCCATACAGGGGGCATGCGAATTAGCGATTCAGGCAAGCTTTTATTAGAACAGCTTGAGCCTTTCTACAAGACCATGTTCGGACTATCCGAGCTGGAGGAAAGGATACGCAGCCATTACGGACTGTCGCAGGTCATTATTGTAGCAGGCGATTCTGAAATCTCAGCACAGACGAAGCGAGAGCTGGGCCGTGCGGGATGTCAGGTGCTCACTAAGGTAATGCAGCCTAATGATGTTGTGGCGGTTACAGGCGGAACGACAATTGCGCAGCTGTCGAATCAATTGTCCAGTTCTACGCAGCTGAAGACGAATTTTTTTGTACCGGCTAGAGGCGGTCTTGGCGAGAGCTTGGATTATCAAGCCAATACGATTGCTTCCTTGATGGCTAAGCGCACAGGAGCGCAGTACAGGCTTTTGCACGTACCGGATCATCTAGGCGAGGAAGCGTTCGCGTCCATTATGCAGGAGCCTAACATTCGGGAAGTTGTGGATGTCATTCGCAGTGCCCGCATCGTTGTACACGGAATCGGAGATGCTATCGTAATGGCAAGACGCAGACGGCTGGACAATGAGATCATCGATGCTATGGAAGCTGAAGGTGCGCTTGCAGAGTCGTTCGGGTTTTATTTCGACCGCAAAGGCGCTGTCGTGCACAAAATGCAGACGGTAGGGTTACGACTCGAGGATATTGTTAAAACTGAAGTTGTTATAGGCATAGCCGGCGGCAAGAGCAAAGGTGAGGCTATAGCGGCGATTATGCGCTTCGGACATAATGATGTGCTCATTACCGATGAAGCGGCAGCACTTGAAATTGTAGCCTTGATCGAGCAAGAGAACGATTAAGCAGCAAGCAATGAGGAATCATGATGATTTGCAAGTGGTCTAGTCATGTCCGCAGCAAAACATCTTGAATTATATATATTAATCTTTTAAAAACGCTTAGGAGGAAACAAAAAATGGTTAAAGTTGGTATTAATGGTTTTGGTCGCATCGGTCGTAACGTATTCCGTGCAGCATTGAACAATCCTGATGTTCAAATCGTGGCAGTAAACGATCTTACAGACACTGCAACACTGGCACATCTTCTGAAATATGACACTACACACGGTCAACTAGACGGTACTGTTGAAGCAAAAGAAGGCGCGCTTATCGTAAACGGACGCGAAATCAAAGTATTCGCAGAGCGCAACCCTGCAGACCTTCCTTGGGGATCCGTTGGCGTAGAAATCGTAGTTGAATCAACTGGTATTTTCACAGCTAAAGAAAAAGCTGAGCTTCACTTGCAAGGCGGCGCTAAAAAAGTTATCATCTCCGCTCCAGCAACGAACGAAGATATTACAGTGGTTATCGGCGTTAACGAAGACAAATACGACCCTGCGGCACATACCATTATTTCCAACGCTTCTTGCACAACAAACTGCCTTGCTCCTTTCGCAAAAGTATTGAACGACAACTTCGGTATCGTAAAAGGTATGATGACAACTACTCACTCCTACACTAACGATCAATCCGTTCTTGACGTTCCTCATAAAGACCTTCGCCGTGCTCGTGCCGCTGCGGAAAACATCATTCCTTCGTCCACTGGCGCTGCGAAAGCTGTTTCCCTCGTATTGCCTGAGCTTAAAGGTAAATTGAACGGTATGGCTATGCGTGTTCCTACGCCTAACGTATCCGTAACTGACCTTGTAGCTGAGCTTAAAGTTAACGTAACGGTTGAAGAAGTTAACGCTGCTTTCAAAGCGGCTGCTGAAGGCCCGCTTAAAGGCATCTTGAACTACAACGAATTGCCGCTTGTTTCGAGCGACTACAATAGTGACCCTGCTTCCTCCACAATCGACGGTCTTTCGACTATGGTTGTTGAAGGCAACATGGTTAAAGTTATTTCCTGGTACGACAACGAGTGGGGCTACTCGAACCGCGTAGTCGATCTTGCTGCTTACATTGCAAGCAAAGGTCTGTAAGCAAAGAAGGCGGACGGACTTTGGCCTCTCGCGCATGCGGAGCTAAAGTCCTTGATTTGCGGCTTCTAGGAGTCGTGAATCATGGGGGCGTTTCTTCTTTGAAGGAGCGCCTCTCTTTTTTTTGTAGTCCTTTTTATACCTTTCCATAACAATTTTCCGGGAGGTTTCATTGATGAATAAGAAAAGTGTACGTGATGTAGCAGAATTAGCTGGTAAACGGGTATTTGTTCGCGTTGATTTCAACGTGCCGCTTGAGAACGGTAAAATTACGGATGACAAACGAATCCGTGAAACGCTTCCTACGATTAACTTCCTGATTGAAAAAGGCGCTAAAGTTATTCTTGCAAGCCACCTTGGCCGTCCTAATGGTCAAGTAGTTGAAGAGCTTCGTCATACGGCTTCCGCAGTGCGTCTGTCCGAGCTGCTCGGCAAGCAGGTAACGAAAGCGAACGAAGCAATCGGCGAAGCGGTTGAAGCGCAAGTTGCGGCACTTAACAACGGAGACGTTCTGCTGCTTGAAAACGTACGTTTCTACGAAGGCGAAGAGAAGAATGATCCGGAGCTGGCGAAAGCTTTCGCTAAGCTTGCTGATTTGTTCGTAAACGACGCATTCGGCGCCGCTCACCGCGCTCACGCATCGACTGAAGGCATTGCGCATATCCTGCCGGCTGTATCGGGTCTGCTTATGGAGAGAGAGCTTGAGGTTCTAGGAAAGGCGCTTAACAACCCAGAACGTCCTTTCACAGCAATCGTTGGTGGTTCCAAAGTAAAAGACAAAATCGCGGTTATCGACAAAATGCTTGAAATTGCTGACAATGTTATTATCGGCGGCGGCTTGTCTTATACTTTCTTCAAAGCACAAGGCCATGAAATCGGCAAATCGCTTGTTGATAACAGTAAGCTTGATTTGGCGCTTGAGTTCATGGAAAAAGCGAAAAAGCTCGGCAAAAACTTCTTAATCCCTGTTGATGTTGTTGTAACGGACGATTTCAGTGCGAATGCCAACACGCAAATCGTTGACGTTGACAGCATTCCTGCTGATTGGGAAGGCATCGACATCGGACCTAAAACGCGTGAGCTTTATGCTGATGTGATCAAAAATTCCAAGCTGGTCGTATGGAATGGGCCAATGGGCGTATTCGAAATTGAGCCTTTCGCGCATGGTACAATTGCGGTTGCTCAGGCATGTGCTGAAACAAACGGCTACACTGTAATCGGCGGCGGCGATTCGGCTGCAGCAGCTGAGAAATTCGGCCTAGCTGACAAAATGGACTTCATCTCGACAGGCGGCGGCGCTTCCCTAGAGTTTATGGAAGGTAAAATTCTTCCTGGCGTTGTAGCACTTAACGATAAATAATAGCTTTTCCATAAACGAATCAACTGAGGAGGTTTACGCATGAGTACTAGAAAACCGATTATTGCAGGTAACTGGAAAATGTTCAAAACGGTATCCGAGGCTGTAACATTTTTCACCGAAGTTAAAGGCAAGGCTGAGGTTGACGGTGTAGAGAGCGTGATCTGTGCGCCTTTCACGGCGCTTCCGGCGCTTGTTGAAGCAGCAAAGGGCACTACGATCGCAATCGGAGCGCAAAACGTTCACTTTGAAGACAACGGCGCATTTACAGGTGAAATCAGCGGCGTTATGCTGAAGGATCTTGGCGTGAAATACGTCATTATCGGTCATTCCGAGCGTCGCGCTTATTTCGCGGAGTCGGACGAGATCGTAAACAAGAAAGTTCACGCTTCGTTTAAAAACGGCTTGCTGCCGATCGTCTGCGTAGGCGAGAAGCTGGAAGAGCGTGAAGCAGGGCAAACGAAGGACGTATGTAAAGTACAAACAGAAGCGGCTTTCCAAGGCGTTTCCGCAGCACAAGCGGCTGAAGTCGTAATTGCATACGAGCCAATCTGGGCAATCGGAACTGGCAAATCGTCCACTTCTGAGGATGCACAAGACGTGATCGGTTACATCCGCGGCGTTGTTGCAGGACTTTATGACCAAGCGACTGCAGATGCAGTTCGTATCCAATACGGCGGCAGCGTGAAGCCTAATAACGTTGCTGAATACTTGGGTCAAGCCGACATCGACGGCGCACTTGTAGGCGGCGCGAGCCTTGAGCCTGCATCCTACATCGCACTGGTCGAGGGGGCCAAGTAAGATGGCTGCTCCAAAACCTGTAGCGCTGATTATTCTTGACGGCTTCGGTTTGCGCGATGATGTAACGGGCAATGCAGTAGCGCAAGCGAAAAAACCAAATTACGACCGGTACTGGTCGACATACCCTCATACTACGCTGACGGCATCCGGCGAAGCGGTTGGTTTGCCAGAAGGTCAAATGGGCAACTCCGAGGTTGGCCACTTGAACATCGGCGCAGGCCGCATCGTGTATCAGGATTTGACTCGGATCAGCAAATCGATCCGTGACGGCGAGTTTTACGAGAATGAAACGATTCTTGGCGCTGTTCGTCATGTGAAAACAAATAACAAAAAGCTTCATCTGTACGGCTTGCTGTCAGACGGCGGTGTACATAGCCACATTGAGCACTTGTTCGCTTTGCTTGATCTAGCGAAGAAGGAAGAGCTTGAGGAAGTGTACATTCACGCATTCCTAGACGGACGCGATGTGTCTCCGGACAGCGCGAAGGGCTACCTGGAACGTCTGCAAGCGAAAATCGAAGAAGTTGGCGTCGGCCGCATTGCGACGGTACAAGGCCGCTACTATGCGATGGATCGCGACAAACGCTGGGAGCGTACGGAGAAGTCCTACCGCGCTATGGTATACGGCGAAGGTCCTAAATATTCGGATCCGATAAAAGCGGTAGTTGAATCCTACGAGAAATCGGTTTATGATGAATTCGTTATGCCAACGGTTATTGTAGACGGAGAAAACAAGCCTGTCGGTCTTGTGGAATCCGAGGACGCCGTCATTTTCTTCAATTTCCGTCCTGACCGTGCGATTCAATTGTCGCAAGTGTTTACGAACGAGGACTTCCGCGGCTTTGACCGTGGCGAGAAACATCCGGTTAACCTGTATTTCGTCTGCTTGACGCTATTCAGTGAAACCGTTGGCGGATTCGTTGCGTATTCACCAAAGAACCTTGATAATACGCTTGGCGAAGTGCTCGTGCAAAACAACAAGACACAACTGCGTACAGCAGAAACAGAAAAATATCCGCACGTAACGTTTTTCTTCAGCGGCGGACGCGATGCAGAACTTCCGGGTGAAACTCGCGTGCTTATCAACTCCCCTAAGGTCGCAACGTACGATCTGAAGCCGGAAATGAGCGCGTATGAGCTTGCCGAGTCGACTGTGCGCGAGATTGAATCAGACAAGCATGACGCAATCATTTTAAACTTCGCTAACCCTGATATGGTGGGTCACTCCGGCATGCTGGAGCCAACGATCAAAGCGGTTGAAGCTACGGATGAATGCCTTGGTAAAGTAGTGGAAGCTGTACTTGCCAAAGGCGGCGTCTGCATTATCACGGCTGACCACGGTAATGCTGATATGGTATTCGACGAGAATGGCCGTCCGTTTACGGCACATACGACGAACCCGGTTCCTCTTATCGTAACGAGAGCAGGCGAGACGCTTCGCGAAGGCGGCATTCTTGCCGATATCGCGCCGACGGTTCTTGATTTGCTTGAGCTGGCTAAACCAAAAGAAATGACTGGCGTTTCACTTATTAACAAATAAAACTTTTAAAGGAGTGTTTTTTCTCATGTCAATTATCGTTGATGTATACGCACGCGAAGTGCTGGATTCCCGCGGAAATCCAACAGTAGAAGTAGAAGTTTCCCTTGAGTCCGGCGGCAAAGGCCGTGCAATCGTTCCATCCGGCGCTTCCACTGGCGCTTACGAGGCTGTTGAGCTTCGTGACGGCGACAAATCCCGTTACCTTGGTAAAGGCGTTCTGAAAGCTGTAGAAAATGTTAACACGGAAATCGCTCCAGAAATCATTGGCTTGGATGCTCTTGATCAAGTAGCAATCGACCGTAAAATGATCGAACTTGACGGTACTCCGAACAAAGCTAAGCTTGGCGCTAACGCAATCTTGGCGGTTTCGATGGCAGTAGCTCGCGCAGCAGCTGACGCTCTTGATGTTCCTCTTTACACTTACCTTGGCGGATTCAACGCTAAGACGCTTCCAGTTCCAATGATGAACATCATCAATGGCGGCGAGCACGCTGACAACAACATCGACGTTCAAGAATTCATGGTTCTTCCTGTCGGTGCAGAAAACTTCAAAGAAGCGCTTCGTATCGGCGCTGAAATTTTCCACAATCTGAAAGCTGTATTGCATGACAAAGATCTTAACACAGCTGTAGGTGACGAAGGCGGCTTTGCTCCTAACCTTGGATCCAACGAAGAAGCAATTACAACAATCATCTCCGCTATCGAGCGCGCAGGCTACAAGCCAGGTGTTGACGTATTCCTCGGTATGGACGTTGCTTCGACTGAATTTTTCAAAGACGGCAAATACGTGCTTGCAGGCGAAGGCAAATCGTTCACACCTGCTGAGTTCGTTGATCTGCTTGCATCGTGGGTTGATAAATACCCAATCCTTACAATCGAAGACGGCTGCTCCGAAGATGACTGGGATGGCTGGAAATTGCTTACTGAAAAGCTTGGAAACAAAGTACAACTCGTTGGTGACGATCTGTTCGTAACGAACACTGAGCGTCTGTCCGACGGTATCGATAAAGGCGTAGGTAACTCCATCCTCGTTAAAGTTAACCAAATCGGTACGCTTACTGAAACATTCGATGCGATCGAAATGGCTAAACGCGCTGGTTACACAGCGGTTATCTCCCACCGTTCCGGCGAGAGCGAAGACAGCACAATTGCTGACATCGCAGTAGCTACAAACGCTGGCCAAATCAAAACAGGCGCGCCTTCCCGTACGGACCGCGTTGCTAAATACAACCAATTGCTTCGCATTGAGGACCAGCTTGGTTCGACTGCTCAATACGCAGGCAAAAAAGCATTCTACAACTTGAAAAACGTTTAATAAGACGCGTTAGCGGCTTATTGAGAAGGGTGTGCCTCATGGGGCATGCCCTTCTTTTTTTTACATGGATAGTCCGGAGGCGCTCGTAAGACATTAAAAGCAGGTAAAACATAAAGCGATTAGGCGGTGTCCAGTTTGACAAAACCGGTAATAGGCATTCAGTTGTATGCGCTTAGAGATCAGACGGAAATCGATTTTCTGGGTACGCTTGAGAAAGTGGCGGAGATCGGCTATAAGGCAGTTGAATTTGCAGGATATTTCAAAACGCCGGCCAATGAGCTGAAAAGCAAGATGGATGAGATTGGGCTGATCGCGCCCTCCGCCCATGTTCCCCTCAACTATAGCGATTCGAAGCATATGGAATCCGATCTTGCAGGTCAGATCGATTACGCGAAGGAGCTTGGTTTAACTTATATCATTTCGCCATGGGCACCGCTTCCAGAGCAGCCGACAATGGACGATGTGAAGCATCTGGTTGATGTGCTTACGAAATGCGGCAAGCAGGTGAAGGCTGCGGGTATGCAGTATGGTTATCATAATCATGATTTTGAGTTTAAGCTGGTGGATAAGAAGCCCATTATCGATCTTGTCCTGTCACTGGTTCCGCCAGAGCTTCTGACCATGCAGTTTGATCTGGGCTGGGTGCATATGGCTGGCTTTAAGCCTGCCGAATATTTGAGCAAGTATAAAGGCCGCGTGCCATTAGTGCATATCAAGGATTTCCATAAAGGCCGGAAGGACGCGGAGATCGGTAAGGGAGAGGTTGGTTATGACCAGCTGCTGCGCGAGCTTGAGCCTGCTGGCGTAGCGTTCATGATCGTGGAGCAAGAGCAGTTCGTATCGAGTTCGCTTGAGAGCGCGGTTAACAATTATCAATATTTGAAGGCGCAAGGATTTGCGTAAACGGTCGAATTGCGGGTTGTCCTATTGTAATTAGCGCCCAGCTATGGTAAACTCAATCTACGTGTTTTTACGGAGCTCCTATGCTGGAGGTGGAATAAATGGAAATCTTATTGAAGATCGTGCTCGTTATATTTTCTGTCGGCCTAATTGCTGTCGTATTGCTGCAAAAGGGTAAGAGTGCAGGCTTGTCCGGAGCTATTACGGGCGGCGCTGAGCACCTGTTCGGCAAACAGAAAGCGCGCGGTTTGGATTTGTTCTTACAGCGTTTGACGGTTGTTCTGGCAGTTGGCTTCTTCATATTTGCGCTTGTTGTTTCTTACTTCGTCAAACAATAATCGATACACATGCAGAAAGCGAGGATATTCCTCGCTTTTTTTGTATTTTCAACATATTCGCGGATGCGCGGCATCTATTTCGTGTATACTACATGTTATATGATAATCTATCAACCTGTTGCAGGCGACACTAGAGTATTCGGGCAGGTTTGCGAGGAGAAAAACAATTATGGCCATTAACGAGCAGGATCTGCTTGATTTTATGAGAGAGACGGCTTATAAGCCGATGAATTACCAAGAGCTCGAGAAGCACTTTGGTATTGAAGATGCAGCGGAGTTTAAGGAGTTCCTTAAACTGCTGAATAAGCTGGAGGATGAGGGCAAAATCATTCGAACACCAAATGATCATTACGGTGTACCGGAACGAATGAACCTGTTGCGGGGCAAGCTGCAGTCGCATGCGAAGGGCTTTGGCTTCCTGATCCCGGATGAGAAGGATCATGGCGATGTGTATTTGCATGCCAATGACTTGAAGAGCGCGATGAACGGCGATATCATTCTCGTTCGCGTCACTTCGAGAAGCGAGCATGGCGGACGGATGGAGGGCGAGGTTGTCCGGATCGTTGAGCGTGCCGTTACGCAAATCGTTGGAACGTTCGAGGATCATGAGGCGTACGCTTTCGTCGTTCCGGATGATAAACGGATTAACCGGGATATTTTCATACCGAAGGGCGGTTATCAAGGAGCTGTATCCGGTCAAAAGGTCGTCGTTAAAATTGTGTCCTACCCCGAGGGCCGTTCTGCTGCCGAGGGGGAAATTGTCGAAATTTTAGGACATAAGAACGATCCTGGCGTCGACATTTTGTCGATTATTCGCAAGCATCAGCTGCCGGAGGGTTTTCCTGATGAGGTGATGAGCGAGGCTGAAGCAGCGCCGGATTCCATTACAGACGAAGAAATTATACAACAAGGCAGACGGGACCTGCGCGGCGAAATTATCGTAACGATTGATGGCGAGGATGCAAAGGATCTCGACGATGCGGTGCATGTGAAGCGGCTGGAGAACGGCAACTATTTGCTTGGTGTACATATTGCGGACGTCGGCTACTACGTGAAGGAAAATTCACAGCTTGACCAGGAAGCATACAGGCGCGGGTGCAGCGTTTATTTGGTTGACCGCGTCATTCCGATGCTGCCGCATCGCTTGTCGAATGGCATTTGCTCCCTTAATCCGCAGGTTGACCGTTTAACGCTCTCTTGCGAGATGGAATTCGATGCGGCTACCTTGAAGCGCGTGCGCCATGATGTGTTTACGAGCGTAATCCGTACAAAAGAGCGTATGACTTATACAAATGTTAAGAAAATTTTGACGGCCACGGACGAAGAACCGCAAACGGAGCTCAAGGAGCGGTACGCCGGCCTTCTTGATATGTTCGGGCTGATGGAAGAATTGGCTATGCATCTGCGTTCGAAGCGGATGAAGCGCGGCGCAATCGATTTCGACTTCCAAGAATCGAAGGTCATCGTGGATGAGAACGGCAAAGCGGTTGATATCGTGAAACGTGAGCGTTCGGTAGCCGAGCAAATTATCGAAGAATTCATGCTGGTGGCGAATGAGACGGTAGCCGAGCATTTCCATTGGCTGCGCGTTCCGTTTCTGTACCGGATCCATGAGGATCCGAATCAAGAGAAACTGCTCAATTTCGTGCAGTTTGCAGCGAATTTTGGTTATGTGGTGAAGGGCAAAGGCAATTCGGTTCATCCGAAGGCATTGCAGACGCTGCTGGAGGAAATTCGCGGCACGAAGGAAGCGACCGTTATTTCGACCGTTATGCTTCGTTCGATGAAGCAGGCCAAGTACGATGCGGAAAGCTTAGGGCATTTTGGACTGGCAGCTGAGTTCTATTCACACTTTACATCGCCGATCCGCCGATATC
>DATJKM010000307.1:0-8334 GCA_035491515.1 Candidatus Udaeobacter sp.
GCCACTATTCATTTCTCTATCGAAAGCTTAGCCCGGGCTATGGATTTCTTCTACAGCGCAGAGAAGAGCTTCAATGATGACGGCACGCTTAACGTTACAGTAAGCATCGACCGTGTCTCTGAGTCGCGCTGGCTGATTCCGATTCTATTAAGTTTCGGCGACGGGGCTGTCGTTGTTGAACCTGCCGAGCTAAGAGAAGCGGTCAAAGCTAAGCTGGAAAAAATGATAAAACGATATTCCAAAGTATGACACGCAGTTGTCATACTTTTTTTATTACACTGATAACAAGCTAAAACGATATCAAAAAAGGAGTGTTTATCAGTGAAGCAACGTCAAACAAGCAGCCTCACCGTCGTCATTGCCGGTTTGCTGCTCGGTATTTTAATGGCATCTATGGACAATACGATCGTGGCGACAGCCATGGGAAATATCGTCGGGGAGCTCGGCGGCATGGATAAATTTATATGGGTAACATCCGCATATATGGTAGCGGAGATGGCCGGCATGCCTATTTTCGGAAAACTGTCGGATATGTACGGTCGCAAAAAGTTTTTCATCTTCGGGATTATCGTATTTATGCTTGGCTCCGCGCTTTGCGGAACGGCTGGCTCGATTACGGAGCTTGCAATCTACCGGGCCATACAAGGTATCGGCGGGGGCGCGCTCATACCGATTGCGTTTACGATCATGTTTGACGCGGTGCCCTTGGAGAAACGCGGCAATTTGGGCGGAATGTTCGGAGCGGTCTTCGGTTTATCCAGCATATTCGGTCCTTTGCTCGGAGCCTATATTACAGACCATATTGCTTGGCAATGGATATTTTACATCAATCTCCCGATCGGGGTCATTTCTTTCATTATGGTCACGGTTTTCTATAAGGAATCGCATGAGCACTCCAAGCAGCCAATCGATTGGTTAGGCGCTACTACGCTATTAGGGGCAATTGTTTGTCTCATGTTCGCGCTGGAGCTTGGCGGTAAGCAATTCGCTTGGCACTCGGGGGTTATTTTGAGCTTATTCGGCGGATTCGCCGTTTTGCTTATCGCGTTTCTCATAACAGAGAGCAGAGCGGAGGAGCCGATTATCTCATTTGGATTGTTTAAGAATAGATTGTACACAACGAGTATCCTTGTCGCGCTGTTCAGCGGAGCGGCATTCGTAGTGGCATCGGTATACATTCCTATTTTCATCCAAGGGGTACTGGGCGGATCGGCAACAAATTCCGGTCTTGTACTGCTGCCGATGATGGTTGGATCCGTCGTTACCGCAACGCTTGGAGGCAGCTTGATGAATAAAATATCTTACCGGAACATTATGATTCCCACGCTTGCTTTATTAGCGGTCGGCATCGCGCTTGTTGCCAGTCTTTCTGCTGAATCGTCAAGAATGACGGTCACGGTCTATATGGTCCTCGTTGGACTTGGGATCGGCGCATCATTCTCTGTGCTTGGAAATGCGGCTATCCACGGCTTATCCTACCGCCAGAGAGGAACCGCAGGGGCGACCTTAAATTTTATTCGCTCGCTCGGCATGACGATTGGCATCACAACGTTTGGTCTCATTCAGAGCCACCATTTTACGAATAAAATGACGATGCTGTATGCTGCTGGCGCCGGCGAAGAAGGGCAGCTGCCAGAAGGGCTCTCCCTTCACGATCCGCATGCGCTGCTGTCACCGGATACGAGGGCACTAATCCCGTCCGACATGCTCGACAGCTTGTCCAATATGCTTTCCGGTTCCATCGTCTATACCTTCGCTTGGGCGATTGTGCCGGTTGTGCTCGCGCTGCTCGCTTCGTTATTCATGGGTCACAAGAAGCTGGACGAATCAGCGGAATCAGCCGAATACTCATCCGCACATTAGAGTTGCGAAATGACAGTCGCGTTATCCCTACAAACCCCCGTTTTCCAAATGGAAGACGGGGATTTGTAGTTAAAAAGTGGAAATATATAGTATACTTAATTGAACTTTAAAGTGAAGGAGGAGCGAGGTGAAACTGGCCGTTATGAATGAAGAGCTTGCAAAACGCATCCAACAATCAGAAATCGATTATTTAACGTCAAGGATCAGCTCGATTGGCGAGCGGGAAGGTAATCCCGAGGGAGTCGAAATCAATACGTTTGGCGAGACAAGGGCTTATTATATTAGAACGATGCCCTGGTTCATTTTCAATTCAGTAAAGGGCCTCTCGGATGCGGATATGAACAGGATTGAGGATATTGTCCAGTTCTACGCAGCCAAAGACCGACTGTTTCAAGTAGATCTGAATCCCGTACATAGCGGTTCTATGCTTTTTAAAAGACTAGCCGAGCTTGGCTTTTGCCAAAATGGCTTTCATTCCGTATTATACGGGCTGCCGAAAGAAGATAAGCCTGACTTTCAGCCAAATATCACAATCGTTGAAGTTGAATACGAAAAACAATTTGATCATTATGCAGAAATCCATTGTCTAGGTTCCGGAATGCCATTATCGGCCAAACAACACTTTGTGAATAACAATATTGGTTTACTGAATAGAGCAGGGTGGAAAATCTTTTTGGGATACCTGAACGGAATCCCGGCAGGTGTGGCCGTTATGCATATCAGCAGCGGTATCGCTTCCTTAACCTTAGCAGCCACCCATCCTGAATATAGAAATCAAGGACTTCAAACTGCACTAATAAACAGACGGTTATTTGAGGCGTACAAAGCAGGGTGCGAGCTTGTCACCGCTCAAGCAAGCTTTGGCTCCACAAGTCAAAATAATATGGAGCGAGCCGGCATGCAAATAGCATGGACAAGATCGACATTCATTCAAAGCAATAAGATGTAAAATTTCTTTTTTATGACTGCATATCATGCTATCATGAGGTCAATAACATTCGAAACGGGGAGTAAGATAAAATGAACTATAGTCATTCACGCGGATATGGGAAGCCCATGCAAAAATTAATGCTGACATTTTTCTTTGCCTTGCTTGTATCCATAGGCGGCATGTATCTTGGAACGATGCTGCCAAGCGCTGCAAGAATTCCGCTGTATATTTTAGAGATCGGCTTAATTATTGCCATTATGTTCTTGCGCAAATCGAAAGCGATCGGGTATTCGTTAATGTACGCTTTCATGGTCGTATCCGGAGCAGTACTGCAGTTTTCATTAAGTTATTACATTGCTTCGATGGGTACGAGTATTGTCATCCAAACCGTCGCAGTAGCCGTTATCGTTTATGCGGGGCTTGCCATCTATGCCACCTATACGAAAGAAGATTTCCGTTTTCTAGGCGGATTCTTATTCGCTTCGTTGATTGGACTCATTGTACTCGGACTGATGCAGTTTTTCTTTCCATTCGGAGGGATGATGGAAACGCTGTATGCGGGCTTTGGTTTACTAGTGTTTATTGGCTATACGTTATATGACTTTAACCGTATGTCCAAAGAAGGTTTCGACGAGAGCGAAATTCCTATGATGGTCGTAAATATTTATCTGGATTTGGTTAACATGATTATTTATGCGCTCCGCTTCGTCAAATCATTGCTCGATGATTAAGATTTAGAAGCAATAGGAAAACTCCAAAAAAGGGTGCCCCTCAAGTAGATAAATCTACTTGAGGGGCACCCTTCATTTTTATACGAAAAACATTTATTTAGAAGTTTTTTGCCAGCTCAAGCGCTTGTTGAATGGCTTTGTCCTTAATGGCAGGAGCCTGATCCGATGAGGCCCCCATCCCTTCAACATAAATGACATCGACAGAAGGAATCCCGATAAATTGCGCAATTGCTGTCAGGTAACGGTGGCTGAATTCGAAGCTTTGTAGAGGACCTTCGGAAAGAACGCTTCCTGAAGCCTGAATATGCAGCATTTTTTTGTCAGCGGCTAAGCCGACAAGAGTACCAGATTCATTGAATTTAAACGTTTTTCCAGCTACGCAAATCGCGTCAATGTAAGCTTTCAGAACAGGTGGGAATAAGAAGTTCCATACCGGATTAACGATAACAATTTTATCTGCTGCAACAAATTGGTCTACAAGCTCGCCCAACCGCGCCACTTTTGACTGAGAGTCCGAGCTTAATTGATCGAAAGAGGAGCCGCTTTGAAGCTGGCCCCAGCCGCTGAAAACATCAGCATCGATTTGGGGAATGTCCAGCTTGTATAAATCTAAATGGATAACCTCGTCGTTCGGATTTGCTTCACGGTATGCATTTACAAATTGTTGGCCTACTGACAAGCTGTAGGATGCACTATGATCAAGCGGATGTGCAGTTACGTATAATACGGTTGACATTGGGTAGATCTCTCCTCGTTGTTTATTTTTTTAATATAACTTTATTATAGTAAGTAAATTACAAAAGTCAATAAAGAGTCTCAATTAATTTCTCTTTTTTTTCAGTACAGTTACTCGTGGTAAGAAAGGGTATTTTCTTAAGTGACAACCGGCATGCACACGCCATTTCTCGATTTCTTGGATGCAGCGTCCGCTGTCAAATTCCAGGCTGTCGATTATCCGATCCTCCCATTCAGCGAGGTTGCGGAAAAGAGCTCGAAAGACGGGGCTAAGGAGCTGCTGCTCTCCCGCTATCTCCTCCTCGGCAGCTTCTGGCTTCCGGTAGAATTCCGTAAGGACGAGCAGACGTTTCAAGCTGATCTTGCGGAATTACCGAAGCATGCCGCTTTGGCCGCACATTTGGGCGCGACACGCTGCTGCACTTGGCTGTTCCCATCAACGGACGAGCCTGTCGCGGAGTATACTAGCCGTTTCATAAGAAGATTGAGGGAATGCGCTAAGGTGCTAGGACAATACGGCATTCGTTTCGGCCTCGAATGGGTCGGCCCGAAGACGCTTCGTACGCTGAAGCATGATTTCATCCATACGATTCCGGGAACGCTCGAATTGATAGGCGCGATTGGGGAGAGCAACGTCGGGCTGTTGTTCGACAGCTTCCACTGGTTTACTTCGCATGCGACCGAGGAGCAGATTCTTGCGCTTACTGCTGATCAAATCGTGTTGGTGCATATTAACGATGCCCCGAATAAGGCAGCCGACGAGCAAATTGACAATGAACGGCTGCTTCCAGGCGAAGGCATTATCGATTTGCAAGGCATGCTTCGTTCATTGCGGCAAATCGGATACGACAGTTTTGTCTCCGTCGAGACATTCAGTGAAGAGCTGCCGCTTATGCATCCTTTCGAAAGTGCTTACCTGACGAAAACAGCGTTGGACCGGGTTCTTTCTCCCGCTGTCTCTTAAATGATACGGATTACAATGAAAGAACAGAAATATCTAAAGGAGGAAATAGCGCACATGGCCAATTCGAACTTACCTGCAACGATGAAAGCGGCAATCATGACGAAACCGCTCGAAATTATCATTGAAGAGCTGCCGGTTCCTCAGGTCGGTATCGATGAGGTGCTTGTTAAAGTGATGGCAGTCGGAATATGCGGATCTGATATTCACTATTACGAGCATGGCAAGCTTGCTATCGTCGGATTGCCCGCACAAGAGGAAATTCCGCTAAACGTGCCCTCAATTGCAGATAACGAGTTTGACATATATGGTGTATTTAGGTATGCGAACACGTACCCGAGCGGCATTGCTATTCTCACTTCTGGATTAGCTGACATACAGTCGCTCATTACGGACAGGTACCCGCTAAGCCAAACCCAAGAAGCGATGGAGCGTGCCCGCACGAATAAGAGCGGAAGCTTAAAGGTTATTATATATCCGAATGAGCAGTTTTAATGATAATTGGAGTTTTACATGGAAAGAGGAGCCGGTCATCCATTCAGGATGCCGGTTTTTTGGTATGTAAGGAAAACTGCATTCAATTGGGAGCAATGCGGCTGTTTTTATTTTACAGCGGCCTGCTGCATCCGCTCTAATAATGCGGTATCTCTCACGGGAAATCGAATATTGTAATAAGGAGAAGAAGTATTTCGGGTTCGCTCGAGTTTAAAAACCGGAGAAGGATAAAAAACGATGGAAGGGCGGAATGAACATTGCAAACACAAGTTTATCGCCCGAATTGCCATGTACGCTTTGTTACGGCTGCCGCTTTATTCGATGGCCATGACGCCTCCATTAACATTATGAGACGGATTCTCCAGGCTTCCGGAGTCGAGGTCATTCACCTGGGTCATAACCGTTCCGTTCATGAAGTGGTGAGTTCGGCGATCCAGGAAGATGTACAGGGAATTGCCGTCAGCTCCTATCAGGGTGGTCATGTCGAATATTTGAAGTATATGTGCGACTTGCTCCGGCAGGAGGGAGCAGGCCACATTAGGATCTTTGCGGGCGGGGGAGGCGTAATCGTTCCAGCTGAAATCAAGCAACTGCATCAATACGGGATCGCCAGAATTTTCTCGCCTGACGATGGGCGCGAGATGGGACTTCAGGGCATGATCAATCATATGATCCGGGAATGCGATTATCCGACACCGAAACAGGCGGAACGGGATTTGACTGCATTATCGGATAGAAACTGGGGAGCCATCGCCAAACTGATTTCCCTTGCGGAAGAATCTGCGGCCAAGGCTGACTTGGACGATTCCGCAGCATCCGTGCTGAAGCAGTTACAAGCGGATGTTCCCGATGTTCCGGTACTCGGAATTACAGGAACCGGGGGTGCTGGCAAGAGCTCGTTAACCGACGAATTGGTACGCCGTTATCTGGATCAATTCCCGGATCGTTCGGTTGCCGTTATCTCCGTTGACCCGTCCAAGTTGAAGTCTGGCGGAGCGCTGCTCGGGGATCGCATCCGGATGAATGCCATTCATGATCCCAGAGTTTTTATGCGCAGCATGGCGACAAGAGGATCCAAGTCAGAGATTAGCGAGGCCACAAAGGACGCGATCCATATCGTCAAACAGGCGGGTTATGATTTTGTCGTTATCGAAACAAGCGGGATAGGACAAGGCGGCGCTGCCATCGTTGACCTGAGTGATGTGGCGATGTACGTCATGACCAGTGAATTTGGAGCGGCTACCCAGCTGGAAAAAATTGATATGATCGACTTTGCAGACGTCATCGTCATCAATAAGTTTGAACGCAGAGGATCCGAGGACGCCCTTCGGGATGTCCGGAAGCAATTCAAGCGCAGCCATCAGTTGTTTGACGTACCCGATGAGGAACTGCCCGTGTTCGGAACGATTGCCAGCCAATTTAATGATCAGGGCACGACAGTGCTCTTTGCCAATCTTATGAAAATCGTAGAGGCGAAAACTGGCGGAAGCTGGCCTGTGCAGCATGATGCAGCGCTTACGAAAGTGACGAAGAAAAAAAGGATCATTCCGCAGGATCGAGCCGGCTACCTGGGCGAAATCGTTCAAACCGTTCGTCAATATAAGAAATTCACGGAGGAACAAGTCGCGATTGCCCGGAGTCTGGCTCAATTAAGGGGAACCAGGCAGCTGGTCGAATCCGACAAAGGGCGGCTTCTGACTGAATCCGAGTCTTCGATTTTCGTGGAGAAAATAGAGGCAATGCTCGCTTATTACGAAGCGAGCTTGCATCCGGACTGTAGGAAGCAGTTAGAGGACTGGCCGGAAATACGCGATGCGTACAAACAGGATCGGATGGCCACGAAGGTAGGTAACAAGGTAACGATGACGGATTTGTATATCGAATCACTGTCCGGCAGCAGAATTCCGCGGGTCAGCTTGCCGAAGTTTGAAGATGCCGGAGAAATCCTGCGCTGGCTGCTCAAGGAGAATTTACCGGGTTTTTTCCCCTTTACAGCGGGTGTATTCCCGTTCAAGCGGACAAATGAAGATCCGAAGCGCCAATTCGCAGGGGAAGGAACGCCGGACCGCACCAACCGCCGCTTCCACTACCTCTGTCAAAATGACGAAGCCAAGCGGTTGTCTACCGCCTTCGACAGCGTAACCTTGTATGGGCAGGACCCGGACGATCGCCCCGATATTTACGGGAAAATCGGAAATAGCGGCGTGAGTGTATGTTCATTGGATGACATGAAGAAGCTTTACGACGGCTTTGACCTTTGCCACCCCTCGGTTAGCGTATCGATGACCATCAATGGTCCGGCACCGGTTATTTTGGCGATGTTCATGAATACGGCCATTCATCAGCAGGCCGATAAGTTCGCGAAGCAGAACGGACGGAGGCCGGATGAGGTTGAATACGAGACAATCAAGGCTGCAACGCTGCAAACAGTGCGCGGTACGGTCCAAGCGGATATTCTCAAAGAGGATCAAGGGCAGAATACGTGCATTTTTTCGACCGAGTTTGCCCTGAAGATGATGGGAGACATTCAGCAGTATTTTATCGATCATAAAGTGCGCAACTATTACTCGGTCAGTATTAGCGGCTATCATATTGCGGAAGCCGGAGCCAACCCCATC
>DATJKM010000308.1:0-16782 GCA_035491515.1 Candidatus Udaeobacter sp.
CAGGCAGCCAGCGACAACGCGGCTACCTAAACATTGCTTCACCGACCACCCTCGCATGGGATTTATAACAAAATGAGAGAGCTCGGAGAGCGGGGAGTTGTTGCCGCAGAGCGACAGCGATCGCTTCTTGAAGACCAGGAAATTACCGCAAAGCGTGTAATCAAAATTTCCTGGCTTCGAAAGCGACGAAGGCAATAACCCCCGCGCCCGAGCGGCTAACACATTTTGGATAAAGTTCCAAGCGAGAAAAACTCACATTTTCAGGAGGCTATTATGAAGGCAACCGTCTACGTCACCATCAAGCAAAACGTTTTGGATCCACAAGGAACCGCTGTACAAGGCGCGCTTCACACACTC
The DNA here is from genome assembly GCA_035491515.1 of Candidatus Udaeobacter sp. Lineage (GTDB taxonomy): Bacteria > Bacillota > Bacilli > Paenibacillales > Paenibacillaceae > Pristimantibacillus. The sequence goes on from DATJKM010000308.1 coordinate 358, forward strand.
GGCTTCTCCGAGGTCGAAAAAGTACGCATCGGTAAATATTTGGAAGTTGAGCTTGATACGACTGACCGCGCTGAAGCGGAAGTACGCATTAAAGCAATGTGCGAGAAGCTGTTCGCGAACACGGTTGTAGAAGATTACCGTTTTGAGCTGGAGGGATAAGACGATGAAGTTTGCGGTACTCGTATTTCCTGGCTCCAACTGTGATATCGATTGCTACAAAGCTGTCGAAGACACGATCGGCCAGTCGGTTGACTATGTATGGCATACAGCTACGGACTTGTCCGCATATGACGCAATTCTAGTTCCGGGAGGCTTCTCCTACGGCGACTACCTGCGCTGCGGCGCGATCGCGCAATTCGCAGCCGTTATGAGCGAAGTGCAAAAAGCGGCTGAAGCAGGCAAGTATATTTTGGGCATTTGCAACGGGTTCCAAATTTTGACGGAAGCGGGCCTTCTGCCTGGCGCATTGATCCGCAACAACGGACTGAAATTCGTGTGCCAGCAAGAGCAGCTTGAAGTTGTGAACAGCAGCACAGCATTTACAAACCAATATTCGCAAGGCGAAATGATCAATATACCAATCGCTCACGGCGAAGGCAACTATTATTGCGACGACGCAACGCTTGCTGAGCTAAAAGCAAACAACCAAATCGTTTTCCGCTACGCGGGCGACACGAATCCGAACGGTTCCGTAGAGAACATCGCGGGCATTAGCAACAAAGCAGGCAACGTAGTAGGTATGATGCCGCATCCGGAGCGCGCGATCGACCAATTGCTCGGCTCGGAAGACGGCAAACGTATGTTTACATCGATTTTGAATGCATGGAGGGAACAACATGGCGCAGCAGTTAACGGCTAAGGAACCGACGGCAGAGCAAATTGCCGAGCAAAAGATTTACAGCCAGTTTGGCGTATCCGATTATGAGTATGAGCTGATTTGCGGCTTCCTGGGCCGTCAGCCTAACTACACGGAGATCGGCGTATTCAGCGTCATGTGGTCAGAGCATTGCTCTTACAAAAACTCCAAGCCTATCCTGAAGAAATTCCCGATTACAGGACCTCGCGTTCTGATGGGACCGGGCGAAGGCGCGGGTATCGTCGATATCGGCGACAACCAAGCGGTTGTATTCAAAATCGAATCGCATAACCATCCATCTGCGGTTGAGCCTTTCCAAGGCGCTGCAACCGGCGTGGGCGGCATCATTCGTGACATTTTCTCCATGGGCGCCCGTCCTATCGCTTTGCTGAACAGCTTGCGCTTCGGCCGTCTTGAGAATGAACGCGTTAAATATTTGTTCGAGCATGTCGTAAGCGGTATTGCAGGCTACGGTAACTGTATCGGAATTCCGACGGTTGCGGGCGAAGTTATGTTCGACGAGAGCTACGAGGGCAATCCGCTCGTAAACGCGATGTGCGTCGGTCTTATCGATCATGATAAAATTCAGCGCGGTGTCGCTAAAGGCGTAGGCAACCCGGTATTTTACGTAGGTCCTGCAACAGGACGCGACGGTATTCACGGCGCTACCTTCGCTTCCGTTGAGCTTTCCGAGGAATCCGAAGAGAAGCGTACGGCGGTACAGGTCGGCGATCCGTTCATGGAGAAGCTTGTTATGGAAGCGACTCTTGAGCTTATCGATTCCGGCATCGTGCTTGGCATTCAAGATATGGGAGCGGCGGGTCTTACTTGCTCCAGCGCAGAGATGGCTTCCAAAGCGGGTAACGGCCTTGAACTTTACCTCGACGAGGTGCCGCAGCGCGAAACAGGCATGACGCCTTATGAAATGATGCTTTCCGAGTCGCAAGAGCGTATGCTCTTCGTCGTAGAGCCGCAGCATGAAGCGCAGGCGAAAGAAATTTTTGACCGTTGGGGCATTATTTGCGCCAAAGTAGGTAAAGTAACGGATGACGGACGTCTTCGCTTGTTCCACCAAGGGCAAGAGGTTGCCGATATGCCGGTTAAAGCGCTCGTTGACGAGTGTCCTGTATACGACAAGCCTTCGCAAGAGCCGGCTTACTTCAGCGAAAATGCTGCGGTAGACACAGCGGCTTACGACGAAGTAACCGATCTGACTGGCGCGTTGGAGAAGGTTTTGGCCTCCCCGACGGTTGCCAGCAAAGAGTGGGTTTATAATCAGTATGACTACATGGTCCGTACATCGACAGCCGTTCAACCTGGCTCCGATGCGGCAGTCGTAACGATTCGCGGCACGCGCAAGGCGCTTGCGATGACGACGGACTGCAACGGCCGTTACGTATATCTTGATCCTGAAGTAGGCGGACGAATTGCGGTTGCGGAAGCAGCGCGTAACATCGTTTGCTCGGGCGCAGAGCCGCTTGCCGTAACGGATAACCTGAACTTTGGTAATCCGGAGAAACCGGAAGTATTCTGGCAGCTTGAGAAGTCGGCGGACGGCATGTCCGAGGCTTGCGTGATTTTGAATACCCCGGTTATCGGCGGTAACGTGAGCTTGTACAATGAGAATGCGAAGGGCGCTATTTACCCGACGCCGGTTATCGGTATGGTTGGTCTCGTACACGACATCGATCACATTACAACACAAGGCTTCAAAGCAGAAGGCGACGTTATTATTCTCGTTGGCGAGACGAAAGCGGAGCTTGGCGGAAGCGAGCTGCAATACGTATTGCAGGGCGCTGCTGCGGGCCGTCCTCCTGAGATTGATCTGGCTACAGAGAAGAAGGTTCTTGATGCAGTACTTGGTGCTATTCAAAAAGGTCTCGTAGCATCGGCGCATGACTTGTCCGAGGGCGGTATCGCGGTTGCTGTTGCAGAATCCTGCATCAGCGGACGTCTCGGCGCAGAAGTCGCTTTAACTTCTGATCTGCGCGCTGATCACCTCTTGTTCAGCGAATCGCAATCCCGTATCTTGCTGTCGGCTAAACCGGAGCAAGCGGCGGCATTGCAAACATGGCTTACAGAGCAAGGCGTTGTTCATGCTCAAATCGGTAATGTTAAAGGCAGCAGCCTGACCATAAGCGTAAATGGAAAATCCGGCATTCAGGCGCCGGTACAACAACTGGAGAAGGTCTGGAAGGATGCGATTCCATGTCTGATGAAATAAGACAGGAGCCTTTGCTGTGGACGGGAAATCACTATAACGAAGGCATTGGCCGTGACGATATATTTGATAAATTGCGTGAGGAATGCGGCGTGTTCGGGGTATTCAACCTCCCCGAAGCGTCCAACCTTTCCTACTATGGTCTTCATGCGCTTCAGCACCGCGGAGAAGAAAGCTCGGGAATCTGCACGGTTGATACGAAGAACGGCAACAAGTTCGCGTATCACCGCGGCATGGGTCTCGTGAAGGAAGTATTCGATAAGGAGAAGCTCGACATGCTGGCCGGCGACCGTTCGATCGGCCACGTCCGCTACTCGACATCAGGGGAGAGCAAGCTCGCCAACGCGCAGCCGCTCATTTTCCGCTACCGTGACGGCGACCTTGCGGTTGCTACGAACGGCAATATCGTGAACGCTCCGGAAATTCGCCATGAGCTGGAGATGTCGGGCTCGATCTTCCAAACGTCCAGCGACACGGAAGTAATCGCGCATCTCATCGCACGCTCGCCGAAGGATTTCGAGACGGCTGCGAAGGAAGCTTTGCAGCGCATTATCGGCGGCTTTGCATTCCTTATTATGACGAATGACAAGCTGCTCGTTGCGTCTGATCCGCATGGCTTGCGCCCGCTCGTTATGGGCCGCATTGGCGACGGGTATGTGTTCTCGTCGGAATCCTGCGCATTCGAGACGATTGGCGCTGTGTATGAGCGTGATGTTCAGCCGGGCGAATTGCTTATTTTCGATGCTGACGGCATGCGCGAGGATCGATACGCTAAGGTTGACCGCCGCGCGACCTGCGCAATGGAGTACATTTATTTTGCCCGCCCGGACAGTGACATTAATGGCATTAACATTCACTCGGCGCGCAAACGGATGGGACGCCAGCTTGCTACGGAATCGTTCGTTGATGCGGATATCGTAACGGGCGTTCCCGATTCGAGTATTTCGGCAGCGATTGGTTATGCGGAGCAAACGGGAATCCCTTACGAGCTCGGCTTGATCAAGAACAAGTATACCGGCCGGACGTTCATCCAGCCTTCTCAAGAGCTTCGCGAGAAGGGCGTCAAAATGAAGCTGTCCGCTGTCCGTAAAGTAGTAGAAGGCAAACGCGTCGTCATGATTGACGATTCGATCGTGCGCGGTACAACATCGCTTCGTATCGTTAACCTGCTTCGCGAAGCAGGAGCGACTGAGGTGCATGTACGGATTACATCGCCGCCATTCAAAAACCCTTGCTACTATGGCATAGATACGCCAGACCGTAAGGAGCTTATCGCTTCATACCGGACAGTCGAAGAAATACGGAAGCAAATTAATGCGGATTCTTTATCTTTTTTAAGTGACGAAGGTTTTGTTGATTCGGTTGGCGGCAATGACGGAGCGTATAATCGCGGCATGTGTCTAGCTTGCTTCGATAACGATTACCCTACGCCGGTTAATGAAGAATCGGATAAGAGCTGCAGCTGTTAACAGCATAAATGATTAACCTTATGGAGCGATTGCCGCTCTAAATTAGTTAAGGAGTTGACCGAGAGTGTCAGAAGCGTACAAAAAAGCCGGCGTCGATATCGCGGCAGGCAACGAAGCGGTTGAACGGATGAAGAAGCACGTAAAGCGGACTTACCGTCCAGAGGTGCTGGCAGAGCTTGGCGGCTTTGGCGGACTGTTCAGCCTAAACAAGGACAAGTACGATGAGCCTGTGCTCGTGTCTGGAACGGACGGCGTCGGAACAAAGCTGAAGCTTGCTTTTGCAATGGACAAGCATGACACGATCGGCATTGACGCCGTTGCAATGTGCGTGAACGATATTATCGTGCAAGGCGCGGAGCCACTGTTCTTCCTCGATTACCTGGCATGCGACAAAGTTGTGCCTGAGAAAATCGAAGCCATCGTCAAAGGTATTGCGGAAGGCTGCGTACAAGCAGGCTGTTCCTTAATCGGCGGTGAGACAGCTGAAATGCCGGGCATGTATCAGGGCGGAGAATACGATATCGCCGGCTTTACGGTTGGTATTGTGGATAAGAAGAAAATGATCGACGGATCCACTATCGCAGCTGGCGACGCTGTAATTGGCTTTGCTTCAAGCGGTATTCACAGCAACGGCTTCTCGCTCGTTCGCCGCTTGCTGCTGGAGGAAGCCGGTTACTCGCTTGATCAAGAGCTTGAAGAGCTTGGCGGCGCGAAGCTTGGCGACGTATTGATCGAACCAACGCGCATCTATGTGAAATCGGCACTTAAGCTGATCGAGCAAGTGGATGTGAAAGGCATGGCGCACATTACGGGCGGCGGCTTTATCGAAAACATTCCCCGGGTTCTTCCTGATGGCGTGAACGTTGACGTGGAATACGGCTCTTGGCCGATTTTGCCGATCTTCGATCTGATGCAAAATAAAGGCGGCATTACGAATCGTGACATGTTCACGACATTCAATATGGGCATTGGACTAGTTGTTGTTGTTCCGGCTGATCAAGCAAATGAGGCGCTTCGCGTTGCAGCAGAGCTTGGTGAGCAGGCTTACCGTATCGGAACGGTTACGGAAGGAAGCCGCATCGTGACATTTACGGGAGCGGACGTATAATGGGAGCACTTCGCATCGCTGTTTTCGCTTCGGGACAAGGTACGAACTTCCAAGCGATTGTGGATGCGGTGCAGGAGGGGAAGCTCGATGTAACCATCGAGCTTCTTGTTTGTGACAAGCCTGCCGCTCCGGTTGTGGAGCGCGCCCGGAAGGCTGGCGTGGACACGTTCCTGTTCACGCCGAAGGAGTATCCGTCCCGCGAAGCTTACGAGACGGAAATTATTGACGAGCTGCAGCGCCGGGGCGTAGAGCTGATCGTGCTTGCAGGCTATATGCGCATTATTACGTCGGTACTCGTTGAGCCGTTCTATGGCAGGATGATCAATATTCATCCGTCGCTGCTGCCGGCATTTCCCGGCGTGAACGGCATCGGCCAAGCGCTGTCCTACGGCGTTAAGCTGACTGGCGTCACGGTGCATTATGTGGACGGCGGCATGGACAGCGGGCCGATCATCGCGCAGCGCGCCGTTGAAGTGGCGGACGAGGATACGGAAGACTCGCTCGCAGTGCGTATTCATGCAACCGAGCAGGCGCTGCTGCCGGCCGTCATCCAGCAAATCGCGCAGGGCCGCGTCTCGCTGAATGAACGTCATGTGACAATAAGCCGCTAGTCAGCTATGCGCATGCAGGTGTTTGTTGAGTGAATAGAGCAAGAAATTAGCTCTATTCCACACATTTCGGCTGGTTAGAGTTCAATAGGTCTAGAAATTAGACCAATTGTCAGCGGAAACGGCGGAAATGAGCTCTTTAATCGGCGGGATGGATGGAAGTTTCTCTAATGGAATAAGTAAAAGTTTGGTCAAATAGATGAGGAGGTATTTGCGTGGCTATTCGCAGAGCGTTAATTAGTGTTTCCGATAAATCGGGAATCGTGGAGTTTTCCAGAGAATTAGCAAACCAAGGTGTGCAAATCATTTCGACGGGCGGTACGTTCAGTCTATTGCAAAAGGAAGGCGTTCCGGTTATCGGTATTTCCGACGTAACGGGCTTTCCGGAAATTTTGGATGGACGCGTTAAGACGCTTCACCCGGCCGTACATAGCGGATTGCTAGCGGTACGTGACGATGAAGAGCATCAGAAGGCAATGAAGGAGCTTGGTCTGGACTATATTGACCTCGTTATCGTTAACCTTTATCCATTCAAAGAAACGATCGCGAAGCCGGATGTATCGTACGAGGATGCAATCGAAAACATCGATATCGGCGGTCCGACAATGCTTCGTTCGGCTGCCAAAAACCACGCATTCGTAACGGTTGTTGTTGATGCCGGCGACTATGGCACCATTATTGAAGAAGTGAAGGCACAGGGCGACACGACGCTTGAAACACGTAAACGTCTGGCTGCAAAAGTATTCCGTCATACTGCGGCTTACGATTCCCTGATCTCGGATTATCTCTCCAAACAAATGGGCGAGCCGCTTCCTGAAACTTATACGGTCACTTACGAGAAAGTACAGGATCTTCGTTACGGCGAAAACCCGCATCAAAAGGCTGCTTTCTACAGCAAGCCGCTTGCAGGAGCAGGCAGCGTTACAACGGCTGAACAACTGCACGGCAAGGAGCTTTCTTACAACAATATTAGCGACGCTAACGCTTCGCTCGCGATTTTGAAGGAGTTCGACGAGCCGGCTGTCGTTGCCGTTAAGCATATGAACCCGTGCGGCGTAGGTATCGGCACAACGATTCACGAAGCTTACCAAAAAGCGTACGCGGCAGATCCAACATCGATCTTCGGCGGCATCGTCGCGGCTAACCGTACGATCGGCGCAGATACGGCTGAGCTGCTTGGCAGCATTTTCCTTGAAATCATCATTGCGCCTGACTTCACGCCGGAAGCGCTTGAGATTCTGACTAAGAAGAAAAACATTCGTTTGCTGAAGCTGGGCGAGCTATCCTCAGCTGCCGAGCGCAAGCCGGAATGGCTTGTAACGTCGGTTGACGGCGGCATGTTGGTACAAGAGAGCGACGTTCACAGCGTAACGGAAGCGGATCTGCAGTTTGTCACGGATCGTAAACCGACAGCGGAAGAGCTTAAGCAGCTCCTATTCGGCTGGAAGGTCGTTAAGCATGTTAAATCCAACGCGATTCTGCTTGCGAAGGACGATATGACGATCGGCGTTGGCGCCGGTCAAATGAACCGCGTAGGCGCGGCTCGCATTGCGATTGAGCAAGCGGGCGAAGCGGCTAAAGGCGCGGCGCTTGCATCCGACGCGTTTTTCCCGATGGGCGACACGGTAGAGCTTGCGGCAAAAGCAGGCATTACTGCGATCATCCAACCAGGCGGCTCGATCAAGGACGAAGAGTCGATCGCTGCTGCGAACGCGAACAACATCGCTATGGTGTTCACAAGCGTACGTCACTTTAAGCACTAGAATACGGGGCAGCCGCAATTTAACGGGCAAGACGGTAACTGCGGCTGCACCGGTTTCATATAGTCATATAGGGGGTTAATGTTATGCGTATTTTGGTAGTAGGCGGCGGCGGACGCGAGCATGCAATCGTCTGGGCGCTTAAGAAGAGCGAGAAGGTAAAAGAAATTTTTTGCGCGCCAGGCAATGCCGGAATTGCGCAGCTTGCTGAATGCGTGCCGATTGCGGTAAGTGAGTTCGATGAGCTGATCCGTTTTGCAAAGGAAGCATCGATCGATCTCGTTTTCGTAGGTCCGGATGATCCGCTTGCGGATGGAATCGTAGATGCGTTCGAAGCAGCCGGCATCCAGGCATACGGTCCCCGCAAAAATGCGGCGGAAATCGAGGGCAGCAAAATTTTCATGAAAAATTTGCTGAAGAAATACGATATTCCGACCGCGAAATACGAAACGTTCACCGACTATGAAGCAGCTTCCGCGTACCTGCGCGAGCAATCCGCGCCTATCGTTATTAAGGCTGACGGCTTGGCGGCAGGCAAAGGGGTTACGGTTGCGGCGACGCTTGAAGAAGCGGAGCAGGCACTGCGCGAAATGATGGTTGATAAAGTGTTCGGCCAAGCGGGCAGCCAAATCGTAATCGAGGAATGCTTAGTCGGACAAGAAATGTCGATTCTCGCATTTGTTGACGGCGAGACCGTTCGCGCGATGGTTCCCGCACAGGACCATAAGCCGATCTTCGACGGCGACAAGGGTCCGAATACGGGCGGTATGGGCACATACACACCGCTGCCGCATATCGATCAAGCAATCATTGATGAATCGATCCAGAACATCATTATTCCTACCGCAAAAGCAATGGTCAGCGAAGGCCGCCCGTTCCGCGGCGTTCTGTTTGCAGGCCTTATGATTACAAAAGACGGTCCGAAGACGATTGAGTTTAATGCGCGCATGGGCGATCCGGAAACACAGGTTGTATTGCCGCGTTTGCAAACAGATCTGGTCGACATCGTACTCGCATCGCTGAGCGGCAACCTGGATCAGCTGGACATTCAGTGGAGCGACGAAGCGGCGGTATGCGTCGTTGTCGCATCGGAAGGCTATCCGGCGTCATATCCGAAGGGCCGCGTCATTACTGGACTTGCTGAAGCAGAAGCGCAAGGCGCGCTTGTGTTCCATGCAGGCACAGCCGAGAAGAACGGGCAATTCGTAACGAACGGCGGACGCGTGCTTGGTATCGTCGGCCGCGGCCGCGACATCGCAGAAGCTCGCGCACGCGCATATGAAGCGGTAAGCGTCATTGATTTTGAAGGAAAACAAAACCGTACGGATATTGCGGCTAAAGCGCTCGTATAAGCTCGTCTTAAGCAGGCTGCCGCAAGTCTGCTGGCTGGAAAACCACAAACCGCCCGCTTCCGTTACCGCCCTCGCGGTAGCTGAAGCGGGCGGTTTGTGTTGCCTTAAATAGTCCATATATCGAAAACGAAGGTCGTGAGAACAAAAGCGGCCTATTCTTTTTACAAGTATAATGAAGTTGACACTCCACACAGCTGAAGCCGTGGGATTCTTGGCTAGTTGGTGCGTCCGCAGTCCGTTTCCCGGTTTGGACAACTGCCAAGTTCAGGGCTGTGCCATCAGCCCGTCCTAAGACAGTGCATATAGCATCTTAGGCTGACAGACTGTTACCATCTGCCACAGGTTGACGCATAATGTTGATCGCCCCAACCCGGTCTCGGAGTGCGTGAAACCCGCATGGACACCTATAGGCTCGGTCAATTGCTTTGTTTCGCTTCCCGCATATGGGGCAAATTTGAGAGGTATAGCCAGGATTCACCTCTATAACCCGAATACCTGCTAATGCTGCTTTGTATGCGATAAACATTTGCAATTGATAGAATGACCAGTTGTGCAGTTTTTTGGCGTTTTTTCGACTTGTTCTTGTCGTCTGGCGAATGTTCGTTAGTTTCTCGATCTTGATGACCGAAACTTGCTCTTCCATCGCCATGTTCACTATCTTTCGGCTAATTTTGTGATTTTGGTCTTTCATGTAGCGGTGTTCCTTGTTTTGTTGCTTGCGGATGGCTGACAGCTTCTTAAGTTTCCCCATCACCCTTCGATGCGATCGGAGCTTGCGACGGATATACTTATTTTGTCTGCCGTTGCCGACAAACCGGGTTTTGCCTGTGGATGTGACAACGACTGCCGGCACTTTCAATCCAAGATTAATACCCATTGTTGCATCGCCGCTCGTTTGTCCGGTTTGTATTTCGACGGATATTTGAATGTACCATTTGCCCGATTTCTCCACGACCTTCAAGAGTCCAAGTTTTCCGCTTGCCAGAATGTTCTTCTCTCGTTCGGTCATACGGGAGGCGACCCTGAGCCGCTGTACTTTCCCATCCATCATGATCGGAAATGCGACGATGTTGCCGTCAATCGAATAGTTTTGATTGTTCACGTAGTAGGCTCTACGTCTCAATATCGGACGTTTTCCTTGCTTATTCGTCTTCTTATGTATGCTTCTTGCATCGCGAATGACTTGATTCCTGACCGCTGAAGGCAGCTTCGCTTCAATGTCTTTTGATGTTAGCTTAGGGAATGATCCTGCTCGTTCAGCTAGTACGGTGAGTTGGTTCACGGCTAAGATATAGGCTTCGCCATGTTCGCGCAACAATGCGGGATGGCTAGGAAATATGAGAATCTGAACGGTTACCGTTTGCATCTATTCACCTCCTTCACGAGAATTATACCAAACAAATGTTCGTATTAAAAGACTGGTGTTATAATGGCTTTGATGACCCCTGCACTATTCAAGAACAGTAGAGATGTAGGACAATTAGGCTGTCTAAAGACAGCTCTTGTCCTAAGCCGATTCATCCCATACCTGAAGGCAAGGGATGAATCGGCTTGACTCTGTAATGGCAATAGTAAGGATAATGCGCGAATTAGCATGAAGGAGACGAGCGAAACATGCAAGCTTATTTCAACTCCCTGCGGTTTAAAATGTTTGCCGGCGTCCTCTTTATTATTGTGCCGCTCGTTACGGTCTTAATTGTCAATAATATATATTCGGTTGAAGTAGTAAGGAACCAGGTTGCCCAGTCTAACAAAAACTTATTGAGTCTTTACATGAACGAAATCGACCGCAATTTGAACGACGTGGATAAGCATTTATTCGACTTTACGGAAAAAGATACGGATCTGATCGGCTTCCAGAAGCCGGCCGAAGACAACGGGTCGGCCTATATGCTGAGTAAATTGCGGTTGTTCAATACGATATCAGCGGATATAAGCGCATATAGATCGGTCGATCTGTTTTTCGCCTATTCCATCACGAACGACGAATTAATTATGACCCAGCAGTTCGGCTCCTCCTTCGAGGAGCGGGATGCGATAAGGAAGGAACTGTTAAACATGCTGCATGGGCTGCCTGAAGCGTACAGCGGACCGGACTGGCATGTTTTGCAGGGCGAAGGCAATTACGGCTTACTTCGCTTGATTCGAAGCGGAGAGGTTTATGTCGGGGCCTATGTAAACAGCAAGAAGCTGATGGTTCCTCTGAATTTAATCGATCTCGGAGAGTCCGGCGCTGCGCTGCTGACGACCGACGACCTGAAGCCGATAAGCGAGCGCGAGATGATCGAGCGTGAGGGCATTAAGCTGGAGGTCTCTTCCGAACCTTATATTATAACCGGCAATAAGCGTACGTATCTCATGATAGGCGAGTCCTCGGATAAAGGAGATTTCAAGCTGATTGCGCTCATTCCCGATGATGCGATTCAACAAAAGCTGCCTTTTTTACAGCGGGTGTCATCTTTCATTTCGGCAGGGGCTATTGTTTTTTTGGTTCTGTTTTTATTTTTAATGCGAAGAGTGTTCCTTCTTCCTATGAAGCAGCTGGTGGTTGCGATGCGGAAAACAAGGGATGGGAATTGGAACACCAGACTTAATCAGACGAACACGTCAACCGAGTTTGAGATCGTGAATGAGACGTTCAACCGGATGATATCGGAAATTCATCATTTAAAAATCAATGTATACGAAGAAAAGCTGAATCATCAGAAATCGGAGCTGCAGCTGCTTCAGCTGCAAATCAATCCGCATTTCTTTTTGAATTCGCTTAACATCATTTATAATTTAGCAACCGTAAAGGACTATAAACTGATTCAGGAAATGTCCAAATGTCTGGTTGTTTACTTCCGGTATATGTTCCGAACGAACAACTATCTGGTGCCGCTAAAAGATGAGCTGCTTCATACCGCTAATTATTTGCGCATTCAGCAGCTTCGTTTCCCCGATATATTGACCTACCGGATCGATATGAAAGACGAGGTTAAGGAGGTTGAGGTTCCGCCTCTCGTCATCCAGACAATCGTTGAAAATACGATCAAGCATGCCGTCGATGTCGATCGTGAAATTGAGATTTGCATTTTAGCCGAGCTTGTAGAGACAGACAATGGCCACGCGATAGGCATTACGATTAGAGACAGCGGATCGGGATTTCCGGAAGAGGTTCTTAGGAGCCTGCATGCCGGAGAAGAGCGGATCAGCGAAGAAGGGGAGCATGTCGGCATTTGGAATATAAAGCGGCGGCTTCGATTGCTTTACCAGTCGGAAGCGAAAATTACTTTCGCAAACGAAGTAGGAAAGGGAGCGGTGGTGAGGATCACTCTGCCGTTATCGATTCGTTAGAAAGGAGCGTTTCCCTATGTATACCGTACTAATCGTTGATGACGAGGTGCATGCGATTCGCGGGCTGGAGGCGGGCGTCAGGTGGGATAGGCTGAATATTAATGCCGTGCACACAGCCCGTGGCTTAAAGCAGGCACAGCATATTTTTCAAACGGAGCCGGTGCAGCTGATGCTTTGCGATATTGAAATGCCCAAAGGCTCGGGCCTCGATTTACTAGCCTGGGTACGAGAATATTATCCGAAGACGGAAACGATTTTTTTGACCTCGCACTCCGATTTTTCGTATGCCAAGAAAGCGATCCAGCTGGGCAGCTTTGAGTATTTGCTGAAGCCGGTGGATTATGAGGAATTGGAGCAGGTTATCGATAAAGCGCTGGCCAAAATCAATAAGGATTTGGAGCTGTCGGCGTTTGAATCCAACTATAAGCATTACGTTCAATTATGGGAATCGCAAAAACCGATGCTGAAAGAACGCTTCTGGCAGGAGCTCCTCCGTCAAAGCATCGTGTCCTCTCCGGAGAGTACCTTGGAGTATGCGGCGAAGTATAAGCTCCCTTATCTCGGCTCCACCAAATTTCTGCCGATCTTGTTCCGCGTTCAAAAATGGTATAAATCGTTGAATCAACGAGATGAGCAAATTATGGAGTATGCGCTGCGCAATGCCGCAGAGGAGCAGGTACTGAGATTTCATTCCGATTCGGCGGTCGTATCCATTCAGAGCGGCGGCTTGCTCGTACTGTTTCCCGCTGAGTCAGAATCGCAGGATATCGCCATGCTTGCCGATTGCGAGGCTTATGTGCGCAGCTGCAGCCAATACTTCAACTGCGAGCTCAGTGCCTATATCGGCCAACCGGTCCATGCGTATAAAATGGTGGATCAGTATCAGCAGTTGACGCGGATGGACCAGGACAATGTGACACACGCTAATCAAACGCTGCTGCTCCGCGATTACCGGAAGAATGAGCAGACGGTTAAACCACCATCGATGAACGAATGGGCAGAGTGGATGAAGCAAGGCGCCAAGGAAAAGCTGACCGGCGATGTGGCGCGTTATTTAGACGAATTAAAGGAAGCGAAGAACGGCGTTGACGCTCAGTCGCTTCAGCTTTTTTACCAAAACTTTTTGCAAATGATGTTTTTTGTCCTACAGGTGAAGGGACTTCAGGCGAATGAGGTATTCGCAAGCAACTTGCTGACGGACAAGCCGGAAGCCGTGCTTCGTTCTCTATCGTCTATGAAGGAATGGATTCTTTATTTAGTTGAGGTGGCCATGAATCGCATTCACGCCCTTCAGGAGAATTTGTCGCTTGTCGAAAAGGTCAAACGGTTTATTAATGAGCACATCGGAGAGCAAAGCTTGACCCGCGAGGAAGTGGCAAACTTTGTTTATTTAAATCCCGATTACTTAAACCGTGTATTTAAGAAAGAGGAAGGAATGTCAATCTCCGACTATGTACAGCTTCAGCGCATCGAATATGCTAAACAATTATTAACCCGCTCCGAGTACTCGGTCAGCGATATTGCGGTGCAATCCGGCTATTCGAACTTGTCCTATTTCTCGACCCTCTTCAAAAAAATGACGGGGATGAACCCGGGCGATTATCGAAAGCTTGCTCAATCCAAATAGCAAACCTGTGACCGGATCCGCGTAAAGCGGACCGGTTTTCCTTTTAAAATATAAGAATTATATGTTCACCCTTATATCTAGCTGAACCGCGAAACGAGCTTTTGCCTCCATAGGACGGCGACAGCCGTCTGCGCTTATAAAGTCGAAAAAACGAAAGTGTAAAGTCCGTTTTGAGGTTATTCCGCACGCCCCCCATCTTCTACAATGTAAATAAGAAGAGCGACACAACAAGGAAATGAGGGAAGGCCATGGAAGCTGCGCGGGCAACACAAGCTGCAATAGCTGGACAAGCTAATCATGTGAAAAAACAAAGTCTTTTATGGAAAAATTTAAAACGTTACCGGGCGCTTTTTCTGATGATTATTCCGGGCATGATCTATCTGATCATCAATAATTATTTGCCAATGTTCGGTGTGATTATAGCGTTTAAGGATATTAACTACGCTAAAGGCATACTGGGAAGCGACTGGATCGGCTTTAAAAACTTTGAATACTTATTCAAAACGGCAGACGCATGGATTATTACAAGAAATACGATATTGTACAACGGATCCTTTATTATCATTAATACCGTAATGGCTATCGGGGTAGCTATCCTGCTGAACGAAGTGAAGAAGAAACTGGCGTCCCGGTTTTATCAAAGCGTCATTTTGCTTCCCTACTTAATTTCCATGGTCGTCGTTGGTTATCTGGGATTGTCGATGATGAATGTTGAGAGCGGATTCATAAACAAACAGATTCTGCCGCTCCTCGGCATCGATCCGATATCCTGGTATGCAGAGTCCAAGTTCTGGCCGTACATTTTAACGCTCGTTAACATTTGGAAAAATGTCGGTTATCTGTGTATCATTTATTTGGCTTCGATCATTGGCATCGATAATGAATATTACGAGGCTGCTACGATCGATGGCGCGAACAAATGGCAGCAAATCCGGAGCATTACCGTTCCGCTAATTATGCCGACTATCGTCATTATGACGCTGCTTGCGATCGGCCGCATCTTCTATTCCGACTTTGGCTTATTTTATCAGGTTCCGTTAAATTCCGGGCCGCTGCAGCCAACGACGGATGTTATCGATACTTACGTTTATCGCGGGCTGATGACCTTGGGCGATATCGGAATGTCATCGGCAGCCGGCTTGTACCAATCTATCGTCGGTTTTGTTCTTGTATTAGTGGCGAACTACATCGTAAGTCGTAAAAATCGCGATCAAGCGCTATTTTAGGGCGGAAGGAGATTGATAACACCATGAAAACGAATCATATGAACCAGTTTTTCGTCCATCTGATCTTAATTCTGCTAGCGGCCGCATGCTTGTTTCCGTTCCTGCTGCTCATTATTTCATCGCTAACGCAAGAGCAGTCGATCGTAAGGGACGGGTACAGCTTGTTTCCGAAGGAATGGAGCTTTGAAGCCTACACTTACTTGTGGAACCAGTCTTCTTCCTTGGCTAGAGCTTACGGCATAACGGTGATGATCACGATTGTCGGCACTTTCGCAGGCTTGCTCATTTCTGCCCTGCTCGCTTATCCGCTTTCCCGCGGCGACATGCCCTACCGTGGCCTATTCTCCTTCCTGGTATTCTTCACGCTTCTGTTTAACGGCGGCTTGGTGCCTACGTATCTTGTGTTTACGGAAGTGTTCGAGATGAAGAATACGCTGATGGCGCTCATTATACCGGGGCTTCTGACGAACGGCTTCTTCATTCTTCTCATCCGGTCGTTCTTCAGCACTTCGATTCCGGTGCCGATTATTGAATCCGCTTATATGGACGGCGCGACGGAGTTTAAAATCTTTTACCGGATCGTCCTGCCGCTTTCCTTGCCGATATTAGCAACGATCGGCTTGATGCTGACGATAGGCTATTGGAACGATTGGTTCAACGGTTTGATTTATGTTACAGAACCCGACTTATTCAGTATTCAAAATTTGCTGAACCGCATGCTGAGTAATATTCAGTTCCTGCAGCAAACGAATATTGGCGGCAACAACAGCACAGCGGCAGCTAGTCTGCCGATGAATTCCGTACGGATGGCCATGGCTGTTGTAGGCATACTGCCTATCCTTTGCGTCTATCCTTTCTTCCA
>DATJKM010000309.1:0-8516 GCA_035491515.1 Candidatus Udaeobacter sp.
CGAGTATATAACGCTTTGTTCCCGGAGCGAGAGTGAAAACGGTCGGCGGCAGGCTGAATTTGATCCTCTGTTTTCAAGTGCTTGTCCGGCCTCCGACTGATTTCATACCGTCGCTGACGGAATTAACGCCTGGCATTAGGAAATGATTGAAGACTTTCCTGCAAACAAGGGCGAGAGCGTTTATGTCCTGAAGGACAGTTGGTACACGAGCGAATCGCAAGAGATTCCATGTCATTGCCGCTTGGAAGACATTTGTCTGTCGGGCATTACGATTAAGATCAGTGATTAATATCGCCCCCGGATCGCGGCACACAAGCCTTGTATAATTGTTGAATGGAGAGCTTTCATGTTCATTAGAGGAAATGATTGCTTTGGCCCGGCCCGTTGGTGAACCGTCTGGCCGGGCCATGTTTTTCTGAATAAAATAGTATCGCGTTGATGGGCTATAAGACGGTTGATTGCTCGCGGACAAATTCCTGAATAAATGAAATCTCAATGAGTTATTGAATAATAAATGATCTTGAGAAATCACTAAGATTACCGCGGTGAATTAATAAAGTAACTGATCAAAAAAAAAGACCAATGATCACTCACATGCCTCTCACATATTCTGTAATCGTTTTTCAGTGCTCTTGAACAAGGAGTAGTTTAGGAAGTTTCAGTTTCGATGATCCTAATTTACAGTACATTCTTAGTTGGAAATCCCATATTTATAAGCAACGGCCATGACTCCAAGTTCACCACTATCAATTTCTTCGATAATGGTGAGTTTCTCCTTCGCGTTATATTGAACTCTAGACATGAAAATACTCCCCTCATAGCAGCAGGTTAAATTATTTCACCTGTCTACTATTTGGGGAGCATATCAAAACAAGATCAGTCTTACTTAAAATATATGTCTAACGCTTCGCCTTATAAAACTCATGATAAAGCTTCATCAACGCTCTTTTCTCAATTCGCGACACATAGCTCCACGAGATCCCAAGCTCCTTCGCAATCTCCCGCTGCGTCCGCTCATCCCCGCCATGCTCCAGTCCAAATCGACCAATCACAACTTCCTTCTCCCGGTCATCCAATATATCGAGGTTTTTATATATCTTCGACTTTTCAATCTTCAGCTGCACCTTATCGACAATATCATCGGCCTCTGTGCCGAGGATATCTATAAGCGTAATTTCGTTGCCTTCCTTATCCGTGCCGATTGGATCGTGCAGCGAAACGTCCTTCCGGGTTTTCTTAAGTGACCGCAAATGCATAAGTATTTCGTTCTCAATACAACGAGCTGCAAACGTAGCTAGCTTCGTACCTTTGCCGGTTTGGAAGCTCTCGATTGCCTTAATCAATCCAATCGTGCCGATCGAGATCAGATCCTCGAGATCTTCACCTGTATTGTCGAATTTTTTGACGTTGTGGACACGATACGATGTCATTTTCGGACTTCTGGAAAAATCCTATCTTGACTTACTTGACGAGATTGAACAGAACCATTTTTTACGGCCAGCCAAAATTTCCTCTCTGACCTAATCCGTGCTGATTGAATTTATGTGCAATGCTATTCCTTTTTCCAATAAGAGGAGGACGGAAAACGCAGGTAAAATCATTAGGCTCCTTCCACACATGCAAAAAAACGCCCACCTTCCTTATATCCTGGAAGAGTGGGCGGATAAAGCAGAACTATCTCCAAATTATTTTTGCAGTCTTTTCAAATAAGTTACGAGAGAGAATGACTCCGCTTGCCTATATAACGAAATGCAGGATTCAACAGAGTAAACAGATCTGCTCAGCGAACCATTTACGTCAATCAAAAGATTGCAATCGATTCCGGACCCCTCGACCTTAGAATCTTCATCCTGTATATTGTAGAGCAACTCTTTGGTCACTCAGAAATAACGAAATATTGTCTGCCCTGTTCTGCCTGGAACTCATACTGTCCTTTCGAGGCAGCCGCCTGAATGACTTTGTCGCCCTCAAGTATCCGGACGGGTTGTTGAACAAAAATCCGGCACAAGCGGGTAACGGAAGATTGAATTACGGCCAAGGTAATTTTCCCGTTCTCCCAAGTCAGATCAATTTCAAAACTGCCGCGTCCTCTTAGTCCCTTCACATATCCGCTGGGCCAGGCATCCGGCAATGCCGGAAGAAGATGCAGCCTATCTTGATGGGATTCACTTCTGGGCAGCCCCGCCATTGTCCGTCCAGATCTGTACATTCGTTCCATTCGTAGTGCCTCCCCCAATGATATCAAGCGCTTTGCCGCTTTTGGAATCGATTAATTTGTACGTGCCGTCCGCATTGGCTGTAATCTACCACTTTTGATTCGCTCTGCCGTATAGATCTGGCCTGACAGGATCGGGCTTTCCGCATATAAAATCGTCGTAAATGGATGATGGTCAGTACTTAGAGGCTCCGGGCGAAGCGAATCTACCACGGATTTTGTATAATACAACGGATCCGCGGCTGTTCCGTCAGCCACTCCTTTGTTGTAATGATAATGGTTCCAAACCATTTCGAAAATCGGACGAAATTGCGCCCTGCCCGATGGGGAAACGACCTGCTCGTCTCTCCATTCATAGGTATAAAGCAGCGTAAACGACACTGTCCCCCCGTTGTTATACTTGGAGAAATATATCACAACTTCCATAATTAACCTGATAGAATGTTCGTATAAATCCTCGAAGGACGAATTACCTTGATGCTGAATGAATGACATATGCGCCATATTGGTGAGCGCGCTGATCCCCAGCATGTTATGCGGCTGATCGCGGCCGCTTTCCTCGGACTGAGCCAGGTTCGGGTCGTTGGTCGGAAAGAGATAGTATGTTGCCCGCCCGTTAAAATCCCCGTTCTTAAAATAATCGACTGCTTCATTGTACAAGCCGATATCGTCGCACAAAATGCCGATAGCCATGATCGTCTGCATTTGAAAAGGCCATGAATCTCAACTATTGTTGAAAAACATGGCCTTTTTCAGTGCCCTCGACTCATGTCAGGAGGTTTTATTGCGGATAGCAGGCTATCTCTTTGCTTTAAAGTGAATAACCTCGCTATAAAGCATTTTTTCAATTTTGGGATTAAATACGGCATGATGACTGACGTGGAACACCTCTAGCAGCAAACCCTTATTATTACGATTTGCTGATCGATCTTTTGCTTCAGCGTTTTCAAATCGTAGGCTTCAAAAAATTCGATCTTGTTTTCGATTAAATCTAACCGGAATTCCACTTGCTTGTCTCCTAGGCAAAAAGGTTATTTGTATAAACCTATTATACATTGGAGCTAATGCTTTTTCATAGGGTCAAGTTTGGGGATAACGGAAGCTGAATCCCCATCTGTAGAAGACCATAAAGACTCAATTTCTTCGAGCGATTTACCCTTTGTTTCCGGAACAACGCGCCAGGTGAACAAAAGGGCGATCAAGGACATGCTGCCATAAATCCAAAACGTAGATGCAGGACCTGCAGAGCTAAGCAGAGGCGGAAATGTTTGCGAAACCAGATAATCCGCTGCCCAAAGCATCATAGCGGCAATCGCTGTCGCTTTTCCGCGGATACGGTTCGGGAATATTTCAGATATGATGACCCAAACGACCGGACCAAGTGATGTTGCAAAAGAAGCGACATAGAGCAAAATAAAGACAAGCACGAGCGGACCTGCGGCATGTCCGGTATGGAAAGCTACGCCGATGACCAGCAGGCATATGGCCATCGAAGCTGTACCGACGAGGAGCAGCGCTTTACGTCCTACTTTATCAATGAGCCACAAGGCCACAATGGTAAACACGAAGTTGATGAAGCCAACCAATATGGTCTGAATGAGTGAAGAATTCGTGCCGGCACCCGTTGCTTTGAATATTTCAGGGGCATAATACATGACAGCATTAATGCCTGTAACCTGCTGAAGAACAGCCAAACCTACACCAACGAGCAAAGCTATACGAAGTCCGGGACTGAAAAGCTGACGGATAGAACCGCTTTCCTCCTTGAAGGATTGCTTAATGTCGATGACTTCTTTTTTGGCAAGTTCCTCGCCATGAATTTTCAATAAAATAGGCAGAGATTCCGCTGCTCTTCCTTGTTTGATCAGCCATCTTGGGCTCTCGGGCACGAAGAACAGGAGGATTAAGAACAACAAGCCGGGAACTGCGCCTACGCCAAACATCCAGCGCCAAGCGTTTTCTACGCCCCAAGCTTCATCACCTGAGCCTGAAATCCACACATTAACGAAATACGTAAGAAAAATTCCGCTAACGATAGCGAGCTGATTGAGTGCAACAAGCCTGCCGCGGTATTTCGCGGGAGCAATCTCGGCATTGTAGAGCGGACAAAGCAAGGAAGTAATGCCGATTCCGATTCCTCCAATGATTCTAGCGATAATAAAACCGGAAAAAGTATCAGGTATGGCAGTACCAATCGAGCTAATAATAAACAAAAGAGCTGCCGTAATTAATACTTTTTTGCGTCCGAAGCGATCTCCCAAAATGCCTGACATGGCCGCTCCTACAATACAACCGATGATTAAGCTTGATACGGCCCATCCAACCTGCAGCTTAGATAGATCGAACCGATCCTCCATAAATCCGACGGCACCCGATACGACTGCTGTATCGAAGCCGAATAATAATCCGCCAAGAGCGGATACCATGGAAACAATCGTCACAAATTTCATGCTTACTTGTTCATTTTTGTAGGGTATTCCCATATGCGTTTTCTCCTCTCTAAAATCCCATCCTATACTAAAGTGAATTTCATTATATCAAGCAAAACGAGCTGCAAGCGGCAAGCGGACCTCTCAAAGCTGCCGGTGGAAACGGTGGCGTATGCCCTTGCCGAAGGGGAGAAAGTCTGCGTTGCTGCGGCGGAGCGCTGCATGAAATGACGACCGATACCCGCCGTGAAATCGCCGTCGTGCCGCCGCAGGTCAAGGTGGTGGAGCAACGGCAGGTGTATGCTTGCCGCCACTGCGAGCGCCATGAACTACAAACGCCGATCATCACGGCACCGATGCCAAAGTCTGTCTACCCCGTCAGCCATGACATCTCCATCGGCGATGGCGCATGTGAATGTTTTGGAGAACCATTTGATTGCTCATACCGCGATTTTCTGCCAATTCCTCTTGCGACTACCATATATATGCAAAAATTATCCTCTGACGTAATCATAAATCCCCTTAAAAGTGCTTGTAAGTGTATCTTGACTTATTAAAACATCCGTCCTAAGGCCCTGCGAAGCCAATCCCTCTTGAAAAGTGTGAGCGAACAAAAAGCCGCTCTTAGAGATTTGGCCGCCTAGAATGATCCTGTCAGGGACAAATACACGTAGAGCAGGAGATAAAATGAGGGCCATTCGCTGACCGAATAGCTCAAAAAGCTGTCTCGCACCCGGCTCTTCGGATATAGCGGAATTCGCCAACTCGCGTACGTCACGACCTCTCAAATCCATCCCCAATTCCAAAGCCAACTGAATAATACCTCTTTTGGAGATATAGTCGTCCGCGATCCCGTTTCGATAGGGCACTTCATACAACCAACCGTTTTCCGGAACGTCGCTCCGTTGTTTCACCAAGCGACCGTGCTCCAGAAAACAGGAGCCGAGTCCCGTTCCGATTGTTAAGCATACGACCCGGTCTGCGCCTTGGGCTTCCCCGTAGACGGCTTCGCCGAGACCGAACAATGAGGCGTCGTTCTCGAATGTGATGCGGAACTCCGGGGCAAGCCTCTCCTGCACGGTAGCATCAGAGCGAAGCGCTTTCTCTAGCAGCTTTCCGATAGGGAGCTTGTATAAGGAATCAAATTTGCCCAAGCCCCGAATGAGGCTTATCCCGTTCTTATAATCGAAAGGACCGGGAAACGCCATACCAAGTCCGCTAATCCGCTGGTTATCTTGCTCTACTTTGGAGATAACGTCCCTAACAATCCTAGCAAAGTTATTGATGATCTCATCTGCGGCTAATTCGGCTCGAGATTCGTAATGCGCGACGCTCGGCCCGATAATCGTTCCTCCGCATACCGCCGCGGCCTTGATCTGCGTTCCTCCGACATCGAAGGCCAGAATAACAGAAGAATTCATTTTAAGCTGCCCCCTAAGCTCTGACATATGCTTTAATCGTACCGATGGTTTTCCCTTCACTCTTACCGCTTGGCCGAATCAAGTAGGTCGAGACGGAAGCCGGGACAATGAAAGTTTCCGCATATCGGACCACAAATGGCTCGAACGATCCATCAGGACTTTCAACGGTCGCCTCTTCGCCTTCGATAAGGTTCAGCATATGAACACTTCCGTTCGACTCGTGAATGACGGGAAGTGAGAACCAGTGCCGACGCGTCTCGATGAATTCGAGCTCGTGCAGACCCGTCCGCTCTTCTATCCATCCTTCACCTACCGCCACCTTTTCGATCTGGCCCACGCATTCCGACGTCGTCCATTCGGTAGTCCGGTTCCATTGAATGACTTTGGCCCCATGCTCCACATGAACGGGTCTAGGCCGCCCGTCGAGACCGAGCCGATCCCAGTCCCATAGTTTAAACGTGAAAATATAAGGCGTAGCGCTAATCTCCAGCACCATACAGCCCGATGCGGAGCAATGGACCGTTCCTGCTGGGATGAGAAAATGATCGTGCTTGGCTGCGGGATATACATTGACATATTCCTTCGCAGGAAACGTATATTCCCCATTCTGTGCCTTGCGCAAATCCGTTATCATGGCTGCGGGATCGATGTTTTCCTTAAGCCCTAGATACACTTCTGCCTCTGGCGCGGCATCAAGAATATAATAGCTCTCGTCCTGCGTATAAGACATGCCGAACTGCTCGCGGATATAATCAGTAGTCGGATGCACCTGCAAGCTCAGGTTCTGTCCTCCTATCGTATCGAGGAAGTCGAACCGAATCGGGAATTCAGCACCGAAGCGCGAATAGACCTTCTCCCCCAGCAGCTTAATCGATTCGAAGAAGACTAGATTGATGGCAGGTATCTCCAAACGCAAAGATCCGTATTGAAAATAAAGGCTGTTTTCTTCCGGCACACCATCGAAACCCCATGCGTATGGATGATCTTTTTGGGGTAGATCTATGTTAGACTCCAACCACGTACCGCCCCATACTCCCGGGTCGAAGTAGGGTACAAGCCGGAACGGCTGGCTTGCGGTCTGAGAAAGCCCGGCGAACAACGCTTGCTTGGATATCATCTTAGGTTCATTCTTGGTATTCGAATCCAGATAGTAATCGATACGATCGAACAGAGATCTCTTGAGCCGGTCCGCCATGCGCCATTCAAAGAAGAAGCCGCGCTTGTAGAGACGTAGAGTATCATCTTCTCTTTTACTTGTCCGCCAGTTGCCCATCTCCTTCGCACGGAAGCGAAGTTGAATTTCCCAACGTGCTAAGTCCGCAAAGATAAGAACATCACCACTGGCGATAAGTGAGGCTCCGAATCCGATGACCACGATAATGCCGTCATCCATCGCCGCTATCTTACTACGTAATTTGTCGACTTTATCCGGCTGGTAAAACTCATCTATATTGAAAGGCGCCATGTACCCGAATACGCGATCGTCCGACATATAACGCTCGACTTTGCGATCAACCTCTACTGGGTCGAGTGCTGCCTCTTCAGATCTGACAATCATATTCGGCTTTAGGGAGACTGCCAATCCTTCGAGAATTTCCTCCTGTCTGACGCCAGGGTAACATTCCACAACGACGATTGCCTTTTTCTTCCTCTTATTCGCAATTGACGCCCCTATCGTATCCCCGATCGCCTTATAGCCCGACCAAGCTTCATGCTCCCAATTTCGAATCGTGATGGATGGCTCCTTGTTATATGGAGATTTCATGTAATTCCACAGCTCCTTCGCATTAATTTATCATAATATATCATAAATTAACACATATGAACATCTCTGTTTGTCATCTAGATGATATGCAGCTCCACACCGCTTGCTTCGATGAGCTTCTTGTCCTCATCCCCTATGCCTTGATCCGTAACAAAAACATCAATATCGGTAAGATGAGCCACAGTCGAGAAAAATCTTTTTCCGATCTTGGACGAGTCGAGGACCATAACGACCTTCTTGGAAGAACGGATCATCGCTTTCTTTACTTGCGTGTCAAGCAGATTAGGATCGGTAAAGCCTCCTTCGGATAAATACCCCAAGGCGGATAAAAACAAGGTATCTGCATGATACCGTTCGAAAAATTCTTCCGCGACTGGTCCGACAAAGGTTCCGGATACTTCCCTTAGCATGCCGCCACAGCAAATGATGGTATTTCTATCCGATACAAGCGGGCGAAAGCGGCTCAACGTTTCCATTCCGTTCGTAAGCAAGGTCAACTGGTCGTACGACACTAGAAGCTCAGCCATACGGGAAACCGTTGTCCCATTCTCTAGGATCAGCACGTCCCCATCTCGCACGAATCGTTCGGCCACATAGGCAGCCAAGCGGTCTTTAACATCCTGATTGCGGGCCTGTTTAGCGGCCAAATCCGGTTCTTCTTCCGAGGAGAGAGAATCTCGAAAGAT
>DATJKM010000310.1:0-5203 GCA_035491515.1 Candidatus Udaeobacter sp.
AAAAGCCAATGCCAATGCCAATGCCAATGCCAATGCCAATGCCAATGCCAATGCCAATGCATCTGCTATAAAAGCATGACATATCCCCAGAATGATGATTCGCGTTGCAGATATGCAATAAAACAGCCTCAAAAGTGGAAAATGAGGTGGAAGTTCGAAACGTGATAATTAAATTTGTTTGTGAAACGAATTCGCGTAAGATAACAGGAAAAACTCCATCTAATTTATTCATATTTAGGTTCGCGCTTTATTTATCAGGAATTTCTCCCGCTAATTAATCACATAGACCTTTAGAGCGGCTATTTTATTCAGATTACATGGAGGATTTCCAGTTAAATGAAGCTGCAAGGCGTATACGGGGAAAATAGCAGGAGCTTTTCCTGTTAATTATACCGCACACGTATTTCATTTTCGATTTAACACGATAGGAACTGGAGTGTCAGCTTAATAAGGCAAAAAGAAAAGGGCGCCCCGGAGATCTTCTCAGACCTCTTGGGGCACCCGGGAGGCTGCCAATTCGCAGTTACTCTCTGGCTGCGCCTTGCTGGATTCGGCGGAGAAACTGCTGCATAAGCGCAAGCAGCTCAGCTCCTTCTTCAGGCTTACCTTCAAGCTTGCAGGCAAGCTGATAAGGAATGTCGACTGCCTTCTCCTTCAAGGCTCTGCCTTGCTCGGTCAGCTCGACGAGAACACTCCGTTCATCGTTGCGGTCGCGCGTACGGGTAATATGTCCGGCTGCTTCCAGCTTCTTAAGCAGCGGAGTCAATGTGCCGGAATCGAGATACAGCTTGTTGCCGAGCGCGGTTACCGTTACATGATCCTGCTCCCACAGGGCGAGCATCGTGACATATTGGGTGTAGGTGAGATCAATCTTTTCCAGCATGGGGCGGTACAGCTTCGTAATCTCCCGGGAACAGGCATAAAAGGCGAAGCAGATTTGATTGTCCAGTTTTAATATTTCGTTGCTATCCATATCGAAGTCCTCCGCGGGAAGGTAATTTTATTAGTCTAATTAAGTTGAGTATAATCACTGAATTTAGTAAAATTAAATTGTGATAAATATAATATAATGGAGATGGCAAAGGACTGTCAATGCGAGGGAATACGGAGTACCATTGAAGATAGAAGTCCAAGTATGCTATAGTTACTGCGTTTATTAAGGTGGAGGAGTGAGAGCGATGTCCCATAACGCTGTTGAGGTTGCAGAGTGGATGCTGAGCGAGTTGAAGGAAAAAGGGATTTTGCATCAAAGCGCCGCCGTGGAGCATATAAAGAGCCACTTTGGCGAGTCGTTTATATATGTAAATGAGCACGGCAATCAATCGATCGATAAAGAAGTGAAGAAGGTGTTCCGCAAGCTTCATAAAGGGAAAGCGGCGTGGGAACGGGATGGCTTCTTCTGGGGCTGGAGTTAATTTCGCTGCTCTGCTCGGCGGCGGGCGTTATGGCAACCGATTGGCTTCAGAGCCGGCTGATTGCAGTGAATAACGCCCCTTTTTACCGGTAAACCTCTACTCGTCTACTGCATGCATCCAATAATTAGACCGGCAATCGCGTACGAGACCAGGTGGTATCCTATCGTGATGAAATAAAGGCCGAGCTTATGACCTTCAAAGAGGTAGTTCATGCCGATTTTGAGCGAAACACTAATACCGATCAACAGCCCGACGACTAATCCGGCACTCATCGTTGATTCATCCGCAAGCGTAAGCAATAGCGCCAAAATAAATGAGCCGCCGAGCGCGGTTAAGGCTGTCAGGACATAAGTCATTGCCCCGCCGCCGGACATTTCATTTTTTGACAAGCCGCGATACTTCATCCACGCATTGCCGAGCAGCACAGGGGAATACCATAAGAAGCCCAGCACCATCGTCGTTACCGTCGCAATCAATACGGCAAAATAGTTTACTTCAGCCAATTGCACCATACGCTTATTCCTCCTTTAAATAGCCAAGCCTTATCATTTTAGCAGAAAAAGAAGAGGGCTCGTTAGCATATTGCCCAATTATTATGAAGAACTTGACAAAGCCAACTGTAACTATTAAACTTACAGTATGGAAGCAAGCAATAAGGCGGCACTTGATATCGAATCAGTCTCGTCTACTTTTTTACAGTAAATGTACTGAAAAAAGTTACAGTTAAACGGGTATCTAACTAATAGGGACAGGTGGTGTTGGAAGATGAAATTCAACATAAGCGACTGGGTGCAAGGTAAAACGAAAGATGGCGAGCTTATTCACGGATTTGTCGAGACGGTCGATATATTGCAAGGCTTCGTAACCGTCAATGTTGTACAATCAGATAACGAGGAAGTAATAGGGAAAATCGTTGCGGTTCGTTCATCCTGGCTCAAAAACGTATCCGACATTTCATTGGACGATGCCCAGGTTTTTCAAAATACAATCGACTTGGCATTAGATACATGGGATGAAGCTTGGTTTATGGAGCTGACCAATGCGCAGAAAGCAAGCGGGAACGAAGCGACTCAAGCGGGCGACCGTTCAAATCTATATTCATTCCCCGCTAACCGGTTAGGCCAATCTGCTTAATGAAAAGCGGATTCGATCATAGAGCATAATAGCAACGAGGAAAAGGATGATGCCATGCGTGCAGCTGGCGTCATCCTTTTTTTTGCATTCGAAGGGGTATAAAAACAGGCATTTCTATTCAAAATGAGTGCAGGCAGCTACTCCGGAGATGCGGTATTGCGGTCGCAAGGCTCCGGCAGGGAGCGTTACTTGACCTGCAGCCCAATCCCGAGCGCTTTCGCACGCTCTACAAAATAAACCGCCACCGCCATATCGAACGCCGCCATGCCCATCGGGCAAAATAAAACGGGCTCCGTGCCGTCAAAGTCCGATAATGCTCCGCGGCATACGACATCGCTTAAGGAGCGTGTCTGGGCTTTGGTTAAGCCGCGTTCAAGATGCAGCAGCTCGATGTCGGTATTTTCGCGGCAAACCTCCTCCCAATCGTCGACGATAACCGCATTAATGCCGCTTAAGGCATCCAGGGTATAATCCCGTAAGGACACATCAAGCAGAAGGCTGCCTGCGGCAGGAGGGATATCGATATAACGCTGATTGCTCACAGTGCATGTAATAATGAGATCGCACTCGGCATATAATTGCTGCCAGCTGCTTGCGAGCCGGGTACGGCTTCGCAGGTCGTTGTCCGCATTGATCAAATCAAGCTCACAGCCCCGTATATCATACACATACACATTATCCAAGCGTTCCCTGAACAGCTGGAAGCACATATCGTAATGAAGCCGGCCCACGGGGCCGAAGCCGATGATCCCGACGTTTAAGCGTCTTTCCTCGCCTTGCGCCGCAAGGTAATGACGAATGAGCAAGCCGCTGACGGCAGCCGTTCGGGCAGCGCTCGGTAGAGATGTATTCAGCATTGCGTAAGGGATGCCGGTATCGGCGTTATTCAGCAGCGTAACGCTGTGCGCGCGCGGCAAGCCGGCGTCGATATTGCCCGGAAAGCTGGCTATCCATTTAATGCCGGCCGTCTGCACGGCGCCGCCGACATAAGCGGGCATGGCGATGATCCGGTTAGCCGGATTACGGTAACGCAAGTAAGGTTTTATCGGCTGCGCATAATCACCTGAATCGATGATCCGCACCGCGGCCTCCATGCTGTCAACAAGCTCTCCCCAGTGCAGACCGATGGCACGAATATGCTGATCGCCGAGATATAGCACGGGCATTGTCCTCTCTAGTATGGATTTTTGTTGATCTGAACGGCTTATGCCGCACCGTCCGATCTATAGCGGTTATCCGCCGAATTGCTGTTCTACCCATTCATCGCAAAACACCGTATCCATATAACGCTCGCCCCGATCATGCAAAATAACGGCGCATACCGAGTCATCCGGCAGCTCATGCAGGATCGACTTCAAGGCATGGACAACCGCGCCGGAGGAAGGGCCTGCCAGGAGCGATTCATGCTTCACAAGCAGCCTGCAGCCGGCAACCATGTCCCGGTCGGCCACCTTAATGGCATGGTCCATAAACCTCGTTTGGCCGAATGGGGGGATAATCCCTGTTCCGAGGCCGGGAAATCGCCGGTTGCCGTTAGTTCCGCCAAAAATAACGCTGCCCTCCGCATCAACGGCGACCACCTTCGTGGAAAGTTTGTGATCCCGGGCATACTTCGCGCATCCGAGCATCGTGCCGCAGGTGCTGACTCCGCCGACTACGTAATCGACATGGCCCAGCTCTTCGATAATTTCGCGCATCGTTCCGTCATAATGGGACAAGTAGTTGTTTTTATTCGCGTATTGATTCGGCCAGAAACTGTTTGGGGTACTGGCCAACAGCTGCTGGACTCGGTTCAGTCTTGCCGGCAAAAACTCCCCGGTTTCCGGATCCGCTTTCTCGACGAGATCAATATCGGCGCCATAGGCGCGCATGATTCGAATGTTCTGCTTCGTCGCTTTCGGATCGACGACGCTGATGAAGCGCATGCCCAGATAGGAGCAGATAGCTGCAAGGCTAATCGCCATATTGCCGGAGCTGGACTCGATAATAACGGAGCCGGGACCGATTATGCCCTCATCCCACGCCCCGCTAATAATGCGCGCGGCTGACCGGTCTTTTGCGCTGCCTCCGGGGTTAAGCAATTCGAGCTTGGCGTGCACCTTGATGCCGCGATCGTTTGCGAAAAGTTTCGACAGCTGAACGAGCGGCGTGTTACCGATGATAGACAACAAATTTCTCTCCATAGGCTTAATTCCCCTTAGAAATAAATTTTTTTGGATTTCACCGCCCCGCGCTCTAGTTGTTCATTTTCCGCTGCGCGTGTCACTGTAACGCCCTCAAGCATGCGGTTTTGAATCATTTGTCCGATCTCACCAATTTTATGCTCGATAGCATGCTGAATATGAACAAGCATCTCATTTCTTAACGATTTACTTCGAATATGGACGGACAGCTTGTTATGGCGCAGTCTCACGCGGAGCTCGGCATCGGCCACGAATTGGTTCACAACGCTTTCGATGTCATACAAGCTGATTTTCTCGCCATGCTTCAGATCCGTGCCGATTCGCTTGGATATGCAGCGGAAGCACTGCCTTTCCCGGCCGTCCACCTGGATTGTCTGGAAATCCCGAACCACGTCATAGGTAACATATCGGATGGCCGGGAACATCGAGCGCACATAAGAGGTCAGCACGAGTACGGCTTCGTTAGCCTGA
>DATJKM010000311.1:0-9923 GCA_035491515.1 Candidatus Udaeobacter sp.
AATACGTGCATTTTTTCGACCGAGTTTGCCCTGAAGATGATGGGAGACATTCAGCAGTATTTTATCGATCATAAAGTGCGCAACTATTACTCGGTCAGTATTAGCGGCTATCATATTGCGGAAGCCGGAGCCAACCCCATCACCCAATTGGCCTTTACGCTTGCAAACGGATTCACCTTCGTCGAATACTATTTATCCCGCGGCATGCGGATTGATGATTTCGCCCCGAACCTGTCGTATTTTTTCAGCAACGGCTTAGATCCTGAATACAGTGTCATGGGGCGCGTCGCCCGCCGGATATGGTCTACGGTCGTTAAACATAAATATGGGGGCAATGAACGAAGTCAAAAGCTGAAGTATCATATTCAAACCTCCGGCCGCTCTTTGCATGCGCAGGAAATGGACTTCAACGATATCCGCACGACTCTGCAGGCGCTCATTGCGATTTATGACAATTGCAATTCCTTGCATACGAATGCTTATGACGAGGCTGTGACGACACCGACAGAGGGATCCGTTCGCAGGGCGATGGCGATTCAAATGATTATCAATAAGGAATTTGGAATGGCAAAAAACGAAAATCCGCTTCAGGGCTCCTTTGTCGTGGATGAGTTGACCGACCTCGTAGAAGAAGCCGTGCTCACAGAATTCCAGCGCATTCACGATCGCGGAGGCGTACTTGGTGCGATGGAAACCCAGTATCAACGGGGAAAAATTCAAGATGAATCGCTGCACTATGAGCTTAAGAAGCACTCCGGCGAACTGCCGATTATTGGCGTGAATACGTTCATTCATCCTGATCCGACCGAGAATCGTTACGATATTGAACTGGCCCGTTCGACGGAAGAAGAAAAACAGAAGCAAATAAATAATTTACAGTTCTTCCGGTTGAAGCATCAGGACCGGTGCGCTGGTGCGCTTGAGCGTTTAAAACAAGTCGCCCTGGAAGACGGGAATCTGTTCGAAGCGTTAATGGAAGCCGTAAAATCAGCCTCGCTTGGACAAATCACGACCGCTTTATATGAAATCGGGGGTCAATACCGCCGAAATATGTAAGCTGGAGGGAGGATGAAATTTGTGAAAATCTATACGAAATCGGGAGACAAGGGTCAAACCAGTCTCGTTTACGGGCAGCGTGTGTCGAAGCATTCCCCTCGGGTTCATGCCTACGGGACTTGCGACGAAGCGAATTCAATGATCGGATTGGCGCTTTCCTCACTGGGGCAAGACCAAGATTGGTCTTCCTTTCGGCAGCTCTTTCATATTGTTCAAACGAAGCTGTTTCATGTAGGGGCGGAACTTTCGACTCCTCCGGGAAAGAAGGTTGCATGGCCGATTGCGAAAGAGGATGTTCGTTACCTGGAAGAGCAAATTGATGACATGGAGGCAAATTTGCCTCCATTAACAAATTTTATTTTACCGGGCGGTCATGTTTGCGGCGCCTCGCTTCACGCGGCAAGAACGATCGTTCGCCGTGCGGAGAGAATGGCCGTAGAGGTTCAACAGGAAGAGGATCTTAATCCGGTTGTCCTATCGTATTTAAACCGCCTCTCCGATTTGCTGTTTGTAGCTGCCCGGTATATCAATCATCGGACGGGAATTTCCGAGCCCACCTTGCATCAAGAATAACGGGAAGTCAGCAGAGCCGTCTTGAATAAGAGCCTTGGTATCTCGGAATGATGTTATCGTCATTGCTGTCTCTAATAACGCAGAATGAAACGGTTCAAAAGGAGCCTGAGATCGCCTAGCGATATCAGGCTCCTTTTCTCGTCTGCGGATACATGAACAATCAATAAAACGATAATTTCAATTTTCCAATGAAGTGAATTCAATTGAATGATGCAAAATAAACGATAAATGTTGGTATTGACTTATATTATGATGTATAATGACTTATATCGTACGTAGAACTTTAATTCGAATCGTTATGGAAAGGGGGCAATGAGCATGTTTCAAGAAGAGCGGATAAATGCGATTATTGAGCATTTGAATCAACACCAGCGAATCGATATCAAAGATATTTGTCAGCAATTTGGTGTATCCCGCGATACCGCCCGTCGGGATTTATTGAAGATGGAAGAACTCGGCCTCATCCTCCGTACACACGGCGGAGCTGTTTTACCGAAAAAAACAAAAGAAATATTCGAGTATAAAGAGCGTCTGGTAAGAGAATCCGATGAAAAACGTGAGATTGGGCATTTCGCAGCTTCACTTGTTAAAAACGGAGATTTTATTATGATGGATGCTTCAACCACTGTTCAATTCGCAGCGGAAAATTTATCATCCGAAAATATCGTTGTCGTAACGAACTCGATTGATATCGCAGATGTGCTCTCCAGAAAAAAAACGGTGAGAACTTATTTGTTAGGCGGGGAACTGCACTCTCAGCATCGTTTTCTATTTGGGCAATCAACGATTGATAAGTTAGCCGATTATCAGGTGGATAAATTATTTCTTGGCGCATGCGGCATTACGCCTAATGGCTTATCTTATCCTCATGAGGAAGATGGGGTTGTTAAGCGTGAGATGATTAAACGGGCTAATCAAGTCATTGTACTAGCGGACCATACGAAGTTCGGTGATCAGATGTTTTACAAAATAGCGGGTTTAGATTCCATTGATTTGTTGATCACCAACCAAAAGCCGAATCGGGAAATGATGGAAAAGCTAGTCGAGCATCACGTAGAACTTCTAGTCGTATCGGAGGATGATAGCAATGATTAAACTGATTGTTAGTGATTTAGATGGCACTTTATTAGACCATACACGTCGAATTAATAATAGAGATCTTGAAGCCGTTCAGACAGCACTTAATAATGGATTTGAATTGTGCATTGCATCGGGAAGAATGTACTCAGAAATCAAAATAGTCATGCGCGAATTCAATGATCGTTATCATGCAATAGGCCAGAACGGGGCAACTGTTCACAAGAAGGATCTTGAGCTTTTGGCATCCTCCGTTTTTGAACCTGAAGTATCCTCTAGTCTGCTTCAAATTACCCGCAGCTTCGATCAATTTGTAAATTTTATACATTGTACAGATGATTCCTATTATTTGAAGGAACGAACTGACACAGCGCTTCCGTATGAAGCGCGTATATTAACAGCATGTTCCGTTCGTGGCGATTTGGAAGCAGCTCTAAAAGAGGACGAAATAAGATGCAGTAAACTTTCCTACTTTGGCGAGCTTGAAAAATTAAATCAATTAAGGACTGATCTGAATAATCAGTTTGAAGGTAAAATAGAAACGTTTATTTCCGATAAGGATTGCCTGGATGTAATGCCATTAAATGTCTCGAAAGGAATAGCAATATCGCTTTTGATCAAAGAACTGGGACTGTATCCAAACGAAATTGCATGCATAGGGGATTCATTTAATGATTTATCCATGTTTGCCCTAACAGACCATAGCTTTGCCATGAGCAGCAGTCATGCTGACATAAGAAATCAAGCGAGTACTGTCGTAAATTCTGTAGCTGAAGCAATAGATCACATCATCTCCTATAACCGCTCTTTTGCAACGGAAGGTATTGAGAGGTGCTGATTGGATGAAAAGAGTGGTTTGGTTAGGGTGTGCGGCCTATTTTCTAATCGGACTAGCAACGGTCGTGTTTGGTACGTTACTACCGGAAATGCTGCAAGATTACGGCCGGAATTATAGCAGCGGCGGTCAATTGGTTTTCACGCAATTTGCAGGATTTTTCATCGGGGTTGTCCTTGCTCCGAAAGCGTCTCAACGGCTAGGTTATCAGCAAACGATATTACTTGGAATCCTCAGTTTAATTATCGTCCATGCCGCATTATTATTCCATCCGCATTGGTACCTTGTCATGTTGCTCGCTGCTTTAAACGGGTTTGGCTTTGGAATGAGCCAAACGGCTATAGGCACTTTCTTATTGGAATCCACTAATAATGGAGCGGTAACGATGAGTCGGCTAGAGGTTTCTTTTGGAATCGGAGCTTTGTTAATGCCGATAGTCTCCAGCTTCTTGATCGCACAATATTCTTGGATTTGGTCATTTGCTATTGTCAGTTTATTCGCCATAATCAACCTGATTCTTTGGAGCAAGAAAATGGACAGTCATGCTGATGCCGGTATTGTGCCGCATCAAAGTGAGACTAGGAATGTTGAACCCTCCGACACAACTGGCAAAAAGCGATATAAACTTTCCAAGCTTGCTTTCTTTATTTGTTTCGTATTCCTGTATGTCGGGATTGAAACAAGTATTATTAATTTCCTTCCTTCGATATTCGTGCAGCAATTCAATCTAAATTCATCAGAAGCCACACTATCGGTTACGTTTTTTTGGATCGCTATGGTTATTGGCCGAATTTTTTCAGGTATAATCGCCGAGAACATCAGCTATTACAAGTTTCTGATTGGCAGTTCCCTAGGTGCAATTATGTTTCTCATTTTTATTGCTCTTGTCAAAAATACGATTGCCGCGTTTACGCTTGTCTTAATGAACGGACTTTTTTTGTCGGGCATCTTCGCAATTGCAATCGTATTCGCCAATCGTGTATTCATAGGAAAAACGAAACAAACGACAAGCATTCTGATCGCTTCGGGTGGAGTCGGAGGGGCGGTACTACCCTTGCTGATCGGGTGGAGTATGGATCATTTTCAAGCGACAACAACTATATGGGTTATTGTCGGTTGTGCTTTCCTCATGTTTCTTTTTTTGCTCAACGTACCTAAAAATAGGGTGGCACCTTCAGATACTATACTGCAGGTAACTAAGTTAAGATAATGTGCCTACGCGTAGGAAGCATCGCATTTTGTCCGTTGGCTCAGGGTCTGCTGAACGAAATCGCCCAGCAGCGCGGACAATCTCTCGCGCAGTTGGCTCTCGCTTGGGCGCTGCGTGAAGGAAAGGTAACTTCCGCTCTGATCGGGGCAAGTAAAGTAAGCCAGATAGAGGAAAATGTGTCTGCCCTTCGAGTCCTGCAGAGGCTGCCGATTCAACGGCAGCCTTTGTTATGTTAAAGGGGTAACGGTTTTATGACAATTGTCTTGTCAAGGTTTTGTCAGTATAATGCAGCGAAACAGATTCACATCATTAGTTCCAAGAATTGCAATCGGAGCTTAATCCTTTGCTTTTATTAAAGTCTATCGAACCAGTTCAATAAACCTGCTTGCTGCACTGGTTAGCGGCATGTTCCGCATTATCATTATTCCCACGTGAGTGGGCGGCAGCGGCACGTCTAATTGAATCTCGTAGAGCGAGCCCTCTTCCAGTTCCTTCGAAACAAATTCTCTGGTCACATAAGAAATTCCGAGTCCTCTCCGTGCAAACTCGATGAGAAGATCCACGCTTCCAACCTCGATTTCAGGTTTAAGTGTATAGCCGTAACTTTGAAATAATTCCGTAATGGCCATTCGTGCCCGGCTATTCCGAGAGAAAAGGATGACAGGGTACTGCAGCAGCATATCAAGCGATAGAACCTTTCCCTTAAGCTCGCCATAACGGGCACCCGCGACAAAGCAATCCTGCAGTTGAATACTTTCCCTCACTTCAAGCTGTGAATCGACGATCGGCATGCGAACGACACCCAAATCAATTCTGCCTTCTTTTAAGAAAGTGATAACTTCCGGCGTAGTTCCGTGATTCAGGTGCATCTTGATGCCGGGGTGCTTCTGATGGAAGTCTTCCAAATACGGAAGCAAATAATGCTTGAACAGCGAATCGCTTCCACCGATCCGCAGCTCGCCGCTATCTAAATTTTTAAGCGCAGACATTTTTTCTTCGGCGAGCGAAATTAGGATCTGAGCCTGCTCAATATAGGAATAAAGGATGGCGCCCTCTTGAGTCAGCGCAACGCCTTTGGAATTCCTATAAAACAAAGTGATGCCAAAGCTTTCTTCTAGCTGTTTGATAGCGTGGCTCACGCTCGGTTGAGTGAGGTACAAGGCCTTGGCAGCCTGAGTCAAGCTGCCTGTTTTCGCAGCCCAATAAAATACTTTGTACAATTCATAATTTTTGTTCATAGACGTGGTCTATAGCTCCTGTGAAATATATTAATTACTTGTATAGCCGATAAACGTATTATAGTGTAACAAAGAGAAAGAAACCAGAGCTTGCGGATGGGAAGCGGTCATGTTGCTGTAAGAGCCACTGTCACCAATGCCGGTCGAAGAGAGTTCTGCTGGAAGGAGAAGGAAAATGGAGCCAACCACGTTTGTCTTGTTTGGAGCGACAGGGGATTTAGCCAAAAGAAAAATTTACCCTGCATTGTTTAATTTGTTCATCGAACAGAAGCTTCCCCAATCATTCTCCTTGATTGGCCTTGGAAGAAGAGAGCTATCTGATGAATCATTTCAGGCAAGCGTCGAGCAATCTCTCCGTCTTTTTTCAAGACGTGAAGCGAACGATGCTGCATTAGTGAAAGATTTCATTCGTTCATTCCGTTACTGTGTTCTGGACATAGGCCGTAAAGAGGATTACCAGAAGCTGTTGCAGCTGATCGAACAGCGGGAAGAAGAGCTTCGCATTCCGCCGAATCGCATGTTTTATTTATCTGTCGGGCCTGAATTTTTCGAACCGATCGCAGCAAACATCCAAGATAGTGGACTCGGTTCCGCGAATGGCTGGAAGCGTCTTGTGATCGAGAAGCCTTTCGGACATGACTTGCAATCTGCTCGGGATCTGAATGAGAAATTGAGCAAAGCTTTTGAAGAACACGAAATTTTCCGGATCGATCATTATCTCGGTAAACCGATGGTGCAAAATCTTGAGGCTCTGCAGCAGACCAATCCGGTCATTCAAGCATTATGGACCAATCGTGACATTGCCAATGTGCAGATTTCGGCAAATGAAACAGTCGGAGTAGAAGAAAGAGCGGGTTATTACGATCATGTTGGCGCTGTAAGAGACATGTTCCAAAACCATATGCTGCAATTGCTCATGATGCTGGCGATTCACCTTCCGCCGAGCAACACTTCCGAAAAGGTAAGCTTCAAGAAGAAGAAGGTAATGGAAGCTCTCAAGCCGCTGCAAAAGCAGGACGTTAGTGTCGATGTTATCCGCGGGCAATACAAAGAAGGAAGCATCCAAGGAAAGCCGGTTGTCGGCTATAAATCCGAACCGGGTATTGCCGCCGCATCCATGAACGATACGTTTATTGCTGCCAAATTGCAGATCGATGATTTATATTGGCGCGGAGTACCTTTTTATATTCGAACAGGCAAAAGAATGAAGGAAAAAACTACGCGGATCGTGGTTGAGTTTAAAGAGCCGTTAAAACAATCCTTCAATACAGGTAATGACAGTAAAGTTCCTAATCTTCTCGTATTTGAAATCAGTCCTAACGAAGGCGTTACGCTGCAATTCAGTGCGAAGGATTCTGAGCATAAAGGGAATTTTGAACCCGTTCAAATCGATCTTCTTGCGAGTCGAGACGATGTTCCCGAGGCTTATGAAAATTTGATTTACGATGCTTTGAACGGAGACCCAACGTTCTTTGCGCATTGGGACGAAGTTGAATTGTCCTGGGAATGGGTTCAACCGATCTTAGACGCATTCGAAGAGAACCTGGTTCCACTTCATCAGTATGCAGCCGGTTCTTACGGACCTGCCGAATCCGATGCTTTACTTGCAAAGGACGGCTACCATTGGTGGCTCGATTCTAAGCCGGAACAAGAAATTGAAACGAAGGAAGGGGAGCAATATGCTTACCAAACAATCCATTGATCAGTTAGCAATTGATACGATCCGTACTCTATCTATCGATTCCATTAACAGTGCCAATTCCGGTCATCCCGGTTTACCTATGGGTGCTGCACCGATGGCTTACGCCCTCTGGGGTAAATTATTAAATCATAATCCAGGCAACTCCAAATGGTTTAACCGCGACCGCTTCGTTCTGTCTGCAGGCCATGGATCGGCTTTGCTGTACAGCCTACTGCATTTGTCCGGATATCAGGTATCGATTGATGATTTGAAACAGTTCCGCAAGCTGAACAGCAAAACACCGGGACATCCTGAATTTGGACACACAGATGGCGTAGATGCAACAACAGGTCCTCTGGGACAAGGGATTGCAAATGCAGTCGGAATGGCAATGGCCGAAGCTCATCTCGCTTCGAAATTCAATCAAGACGGCTTCCCGGTTGTTGATCATTACACATATGCGCTTGTCGGAGACGGCTGCTTGATGGAAGGGATCTCCTACGAGGCGATGTCCATGGCAGGACATATGAAGCTTGGCAAATTAGTCGTGCTGTATGATTCGAACGATATTTCCTTGGACGGGGATCTTAACCTTTCCTTCGGCGAAAATATTCAAAAAAGAGCGGAATCCGCTAATTGGGAATATTTACGCGTTGAGGACGGAAACGACGTTTCGGGAATTGCCGAAGCAATCGCAGCAGCTAAGAAAAACCTTTCGCAGCCGACGCTTATCGAGATTCGTACGATTATCGGTTACGGCAGCAAGGCAGCCGGAACGAACAAAGTACACGGTAATCCGCTAGGCAAAGAAGAGGCGAAAGCTACTAAGGAAGTTTATGGCTGGAATTATGAGGAAGAATTCACCGTTCCTGAAGAAGTAAAAGCTCATTTCGAGGAGCTTAAAGGGAAAGGTGCAGCCAAAGAAGAAGAGTGGAAGAAATTAGTTGCTTCCTATACAGCGAAATATCCGGCCCAAGGCCAGGAGTTCGAGCAAGTTATCGACGGCTCTGTCACGATTGATGCAGCAAACATCCTGACGTTTGACACTTCCAAAACGATTTCAACGCGCGTAGCGAGCGGTCAAGCAATCAATCATTATGTAAAAACCGTTCCTTCGATCTTCGGAGGCAGCGCCGATCTATCGCATTCGACAATGACGGATATCAGCGGAGAGCAAATGTTCGCAATCGAATCCTACTCAGGACGAAATATTTACTTTGGTGTTCGTGAGCATGCTATGGGCGCAGCCGGCAATGGCCTGGCTTTGCATGGCGGCGTAAAACCTTTCGTAAGCACATTCTTCGTATTTAGCGATTATTTGCGCCCGTCTATCCGTTTGGCTGCGCTGCAAAAGCTGCCTGTTACCTACGTATTTACGCATGATTCCATTGCTGTCGGAGAAGACGGACCTACGCATGAGCCTGTAGAGCACTTGGCTGCACTGCGCACCATTCCAGGTCTTACGGTCATCAGACCGACCGATGCCAATGAAACGGCAAGCGCATGGGCGTATGCGTTGCAGCAAAACGATGGACCGGTAGCGCTGATACTAAGCAGACAAAATCTACCGATTTATGAAGCAACCAAAGCTAACGTTGATGGGGTAGCCAAAGGAGCTTATGTCCTGGCGGAAACAAACAATAATCCGGATGTCATTCTGATCGGAACCGGTTCAGAAGTTTCTCTTGCTATGAGCGCCAAAGCGGAGCTTGAGCAGGATAACATCTCTGTTCGCGTCGTTGCTATGCCTAGCAGAGAACTGTTCGAGCGTCAATCCGAAGACTACAAACAAAGCGTTCTTCCTTCCTCTGTTTCGAAGCGTGTAGCTATTGAAGCCGGCATTTCGTTAGGCTGGGAGCGTTACACGGGACCAGCTGGTAAAATCTTGTCTATCGATACATTCGGCGCTTCGGGACCTGGTCCTGAGGTCTTGGAATACTTCGGATTTTCCATCAATAATGTTGTTCGCTTGACGAAAGAATTGCTAAAGTAGCAAGAAATAATTTAAAATAACGGATGAAGCAATAAAAATTAACTCAAAATAACGGAGGTAGTTAACTATGAAATTTTTTATCGATACTGCAAATGTGGAAGACATCAAAAAAGCGTATAAAATCGGCGTATTATCCGGTGTTACTACGAATCCATCTTTGGTTGCCAAAGAAGGCGTGAAATTCGAAGACCGCATTGCTGAAATTTTGCGTGAAGTGCCTGAAGTTGAATCCGTTTCTGCTGAAGTAACGCCTGATGCGA
>DATJKM010000312.1:0-4340 GCA_035491515.1 Candidatus Udaeobacter sp.
TCGCGCGTGGGTGCGCAAATTTACGTTCGATCAAGCGCTTCTAAAGACAGAAGCAAAGAACGCCGCCGAGGAAACGGTTTACGAAATGTATTACAGCTATCAGGAGCCGGTTCGCAAGCTGCCGCCCCATCGCGTGCTCGCCATTAACCGGGGCGAACGCGAGGAGGTGCTGCGTGTCACTTTCGACGTTCCAACTGCCCGTATCCATGAGCATATTCAGCGGAAGCTGCTGCGAAACGGAACGATCCAGTCTGTACGCGATTTGCTTGTTGCAGTCATCGAAGATTGTTACAAGCGTCTAATCTCGCC
The DNA here is from genome assembly GCA_035491515.1 of Candidatus Udaeobacter sp. Classification (GTDB taxonomy): domain Bacteria; phylum Bacillota; class Bacilli; order Paenibacillales; family Paenibacillaceae; genus Pristimantibacillus. Next base: position 310 of record DATJKM010000312.1, read on the forward strand.
ATCTATTGAACGCGAGGTGCGCGGCGAATTGACGGAGAAAGCGGAGGAGCATGCGATCTCGATCTTCTCCGAAAACTTGCGCAACCTGCTGCTTCAGCCGCCCGTTAGGGGCAATATCGTGCTCGGAGTAGATCCGGCGTTTCGTACCGGCTGTAAGCTGGCGGTCATTGACGACATTGGAAAGCTGCTTGAGGTCGCGGTCTCCTACCCGACGCCGCCTAACAACAAAGTGGCAGAAGCGGAGAAGCTGATCAACAGTTTGATCGATAAGTATAAAGTGGAATTGATCGTCATCGGCAACGGAACGGCCTCGCGCGAAACGGAGCAGTTTATCGCTGCCTTAATAGGCAAGCGTAAAGCGGCGGCAGCGGGTGGTCCCGAGCTGAAGTACATTATAGTCAACGAAGCGGGCGCGAGCGTCTATTCGGCCTCTAAGCTCGCTCAGGAAGAGTTCCCATCGCTTGATGTGGCCGAACGCAGCGCGGTATCGATTGCCCGCCGGCTGCAGGACCCGCTTGCCGAGCTTGTAAAAATTGAACCAAAGGCAATCGGAGTCGGCCAATATCAGCATGACGTGAGTCAGAAGCGGCTCGATGAAACGCTTGGCGGAGTGGTCGAATCGGCAGTTAACCATGTCGGTGTCGATGTAAACACCGCATCGGCATCGCTGTTATCCTATGTTGCTGGCATTAATGCTACGATCGCGAAGAACATCGTGAAATACCGCGATGAGAACGGCCGCTTTGTAAAGCGTGCGCAGCTGCAGAAGGTGCCGCGCCTTGGCGCTAAATCGTACGAGCAATGTATCGGTTTTTTGCGGATCGCCGAACCGGTCAATCCGCTCGACAGCACGCCCATTCATCCCGAGTCGTATGACGTGGTAGACAAGCTGTTTAGCGAGCTGGGCCTTACGCTTAAGCAACTGGGCTCTGAAGAGCTGAAGACTAAGCTTCCTCAGCTTGACGTTGAACGAATTGCCCCTGCGCTTGGTGTGGGCGTTCCGACCTTGCGTGATATTATGGACAGTCTGCTTCGGCCGGGACGTGATCCGCGCGAGGAGCTGCCTCCGCCGATTTTTCATACGGATGTGCTGAACATTGAAGATTTAACGCCGGGGATGGAGCTTCATGGAACGGTGCGCAACGTTATCGACTTCGGAGCATTTGTCGACATTGGCATCAAAAATGACGGTCTCGTTCATATTTCTCAGTTGAGCGATAAATTCGTTAAGCGACCGATGGATGTCGTATCCGTTGGCGATACGGTGACCGTGTGGGTGCTCAGCGTCGATTTGAAGAAAGGCCGCGTAAGCTTGACTATGCGCAAGCCTGATTAACAGCATCCAGTTAAAGGGTTTGTCCGTCAAAGGGCGAACCCTTTATACATTAAGAAAGAGCATGATCATCCATCACCATAGTACAAAAGGAGTGAGACGGACGATGAAGGCAGACAAAGTCAGCGGATCTGCACATTCAAAATGGTTCGGACTGGCGCTGCAGGCGCTCGTTATTTTATCGCGTAAGACGGATAATTACCCAAGCGCGGCAATTGCCGGCTGCTTGAAGTCCGAGGCTACTCAGCTGCGAAGAGTGCTTGCTAAGCTTGCTTGCGCGCAAATCATCGAAACAAGGGAAGGCCGTGACGGAGGCTACAGATTGAAGCGCCCGCCCGAGGCCATTTCTCTCGCGGATGTATATATCGCGCTCAAGGTCGGAGAACCGCTCTGCAGCGGCATGCTGGATACGATAGGCATTCACGATTCCGGACTAAATATGAAATCGGCTTTTGTTGATATTGCAAACGAGGTTGAGCAGAAAACGATCGAAACGCTGCAGCAGTTTACAATCGCGCAGCTTGCAGAAAGGACCTTACCGAATTTATCAACAAAAAGTTAATTTAATAAAGTAAGTCGATTGACAAAAGTAATGACACGATCTATACTGTGTATATAAAATATACAGTTGATTGACGTTCAACTGTGAAATTCTATAAACAGTTTTTATTTGAAATTAACTGGGCTGAATTTTGCACAGATAAAAACTAAATTTTTGGAGGGAACTATTATGTCCGCAACTCAAATCGATTCGCAAGTAACGGTTCAAACAAATGGCCAATCGAAGCCTTCTTTTTTCCAAGTGCTGAACGATCGTCGTTCCATTCGTAAATATGACAGCAGCGTCGTTATTTCAGAGGAAGAAATTCGTGAAATTTTGGAGATCGCTACGAAAGCTCCATCCTCCTCGAACATGCAGCCTTGGCGTTTTCTCGTCGTAACTGATCCGGAGCTGAAGAAGAAGCTGCATCCGATCGCATTTAATCAGCAGCAGGTTTTAGATGCCTCGGCAATCGTTATTGTACTGGGCGACTTGGAAATGTATACTTTATAGGATAAAATCTATGGCGCGGCCGCATCCGCGGGCTATATGACAGAGGAAGCCGCGAATAACTTTATTGCGAACTCGACCAAAATGTACTCCTCGCTTCCGGCAGAACGCTTGAAGGAAATCGTCGTATTTGACACAGGTCTTGTAGCGATGCAAATTATGCTGACTGCACGCGCTAAAGGATACGATACCGTTCCTATGGGCGGCTACAATCGCGATCAAGTGAAAGAGCTGTTCAATATCTCGGACCGTTATTTGCCGACGCTGATGCTTCCAATCGGTAAAGCGGCTGCCGAAGGCCATCCGACAACCCGCTTGCCGGTCGAGGATATTACTTTTTTCAACGGGCTATAATAGCTGGTCTAAAAGAAAGCGAATATATAAAATCGGCCTTCGTTAGCGGAAGCCGGTTTTCCCGTCTCTGGGGAGAAACGTCTATATTTTGTTATAATTTTGCCGGCTGCATGCCCCGCCAGAGCCGGTAAGCGAATAAGGACAGCGTTAGAAATAGACCGTATATTCCAATGGCAGCTAACATATTTTTCGGATTGCTTATAAGATTGTCGCCTACTGTCACGAAGAGCAGCATGGCCGGCATTTTGCCAAGCGACGAGGCGATTGCGTAAGAGGTAAAGGAAACGCGGCTTATAGCTGAATATATATTGATGGCGATTGACGGGATAAACGGAATAAGTCTGGCAAACAGAATGGTCAAAAAGGCGTTACGCTCGAACAGCTCCGTCAGCCTTCCGATGCGGCTATAGCGATGCAATACGTGTACGCCCCACTCCCGGTATCCATATCTAATGAACAGAAACATAACAATAGAAGCGGCCGCCGAACCTGCCCACGCAGCGAATCCGCCAAGCGCGGGTCCAAGCGCCGCACCGATTATTCCCGAGACAACAGGGTAAGGAATAACGGGAAATAGAGCCATCAAAGCAGCCATGAGGATGACGAGAGGAACATTGTCCGCCTGCTGAAGCCATGGCAATATCTCGTCGCCGTATGTATAAAGAACGAATGCAGCAGCTGCATAAATAATTGCCAAGCCTATTTTTTTTAACATTATTTTCTCCCGACATGTAATTGCCTATATCATACCACAGCCGAAGATGAAATTCAGATGCTGGACGTATGCCCTCTAAATCCAATTCGGTTGGTGCAGTTTGTTTTCTTAAATTAAGAAGGCTTAGATGACCGCCCAGACAATCGAAACGCGCAGGACCAATTGGTCCTGCGCGTTTTTTTACTCAAATATAGATCATAATGAGTTTCGCATTTGTAACTCTGCTTATATTACACCGCGAAACGGTTTGTTTCCAGAAAGTGGCTTCAGCCGCTTGCGATTATGCGATCCGATTGGGATCAATCATTGAAATTCGGTGACGCCGCCTTGTTCCTTCGGACTTTGTTTGTTACGGTAGAAATACCAGCAGTCGTTAAGCAGCTTAATTTGTCTGCGATCTTTTTTCTGAAAAGCGCGCATCAGTTGATTGCACAGCCACTGTGGCATATACTTCGTCCTCCTCCCGGGGCCTAACTTATTGTAATACTACAATATGGAGGAGGGCGGGTGTCCGTGCAGGTCCAAGGCTAAATGCTCTGTTCTTCTTCGTATTCCTCGTACCACTGCTCGAGTTGAGC
>DATJKM010000313.1:0-11735 GCA_035491515.1 Candidatus Udaeobacter sp.
TGTTTCTCAATGGCCTTTCCAGTAAAAAAGTAGCTGTAGACCATAAAGGAAGAAATATCGTAATCCGTATGATATACGATGTTCCCAGGTTTAGCTGAAGTACGCACCATCCGATTCGAATCGTTACCAAAGTGATAAGGATTATTTCTCAAAATGTACATTCTCGAGCGGTTGTAAATCTGTTCGAAATTTTCGAGCGGATCATTCAATCCGACTGCCGTATTCAAAGAACCTTCCGGCACATACCGGTAGGTGGAAACCCTGCTGGCCGCTGCTTTGCCCGAAGCCGAACGGTTCACGGCGATAATCTTTAACTCAAGCTCGTTTACCACCTTAATCGGTGAAGTATAAAGCTTGCGTGTAAGAGATGTTCTGGGGTCGCTGCCGTCGGTGGTGTAATATACGGCATCACCCTCAACTGCTCTTTCCAGCATCACCATACTGCCGTAAGGGACGGAACCCGAAGGCATGTTGGAACTTACGCCCAATGCACCATTCAGCACCGCTTTCCCAATTACCGGCGATTTAACGATATCGCTGCCCGTGTATTCAATTTTCAAATATCTTGTATCCCAACTAAAATTTTTCACTTCATACACGACAAAGTTCACGTTATCTCCATCTTTGTAAACTTGCGGAGTCACTTTCTCGTAATTTTTACCATCGCGGGAAACATAAAAATTCGGATGATCGTACGTCCCGTCTCCTGAACGATAGTAAGTGTATAAAGAAAAATTTCTGAGAGGACCGTCCGTCTTATAGGTCATGTATTCCTTAGACGCATAGCCTCGGTTCACCCGGGTGGGATCATCGGCATCCGGATTTACTTGTAGAGAAAGTGTCTTTGAATGTTTGTAAACGTGACTCCAATCCACAAGATCATCAACTACTATTTCAGGAGAAGAGATGCTTGCAAAACTGTGTGTCGGCATAAGGGTTATAAGTAAACTATAAATCAACAATAAATTAAGCCATACTCGTGCTCTATTATTTTTCTTTAAGTTTGCTATACTATCCAAAATGTACCTCCACTTTCGTTTCTAGTTGTTATAGGTGCGCAATACTCCGTTGATCTGACCGTTGTTGTAAATAATTTTGCTTACATTGCGGAATATCCGACGCTTATCAAAGAAAAAAATGATCGTCAACAGCAGAAACACCGGAACCTTCAGGACGGATTTGACGAAAATGCCTGATTTCCGCTCCGAGCTGACTGCACTGCTCACACCCTGCCAATAAATCCTTCGCAGCAGCCATTTTCTGCTAACTCTGCTGCGCGGAATTTTGTGACGCACCCAGGCATGAGGTGTGTAATAGACGGTATAGCGGCTGCGGATTCGATCAATGAGCTCGGCTTCCTCGCTTGAAAGCAGGTTGCTCCCCACTCTGCCCAGATCCTCGCGAAAGGGTTTAAGCGATTGGAAGACGGATTTGCGGAATGCTACATTGGCTCCGAATGGTATGGCCGGCTTTTGCATTTCTACAATTTCATCTGAATAGTCCAAAATGGTATAGAGCGTCCGGTTTTCCGGCAAAAGCCAAGTCGGCTCCGCCCCTTCCCATGCGGGTATGATTTTGCCGCCGACGCAGCCGATCCGTGGATCGCTGTCAAATAGGGAGACAATTCCGCTAATCCATTCCTTGGATGCCACTGCATCATCGTCTAAGAACAGCACATACTCGCCTTTCGCTTCTCGTAGCGCACGATTCCGGGCTACGGAGAGCCCCAGCCGTTCTTCATAAACATAAATAATCGGGATGCTTGTCATCTGATTGACTTCTTGAGTAACCTGTTTGGTGTTGTCGGTGGAACGGTTGTCAACCACAATCACCTCAAAAGCATCTGTAAAGTCTTGCCTTAAGAGACTTAATAGAGCTTCCTTCACATCATCAGCTCTGTTATGGGTGCAAATCGCTACCGTTGCTTTCATGCATTCACCTCGTACCGTTTTGTTCCGGTATAAACTTTTATCATTTTTCCGGCTATACCCTGCCAGTCCAGTTCTGCTAATTTTTTTGAAATGTTCTTCTCTACCTCATTCATATTCATGTTGACCGACATCGCAAGCGCCTTGCGTAATCCGTCCGGGTCAGCAGGATCGTATAAGATTCCGCATCCTTCGGAAACGTATTCGCTGAGCGAACCGAGCTTCGGCGCAACAACCGGCTTATAATGAGAAAGAGCCAGAATCGCGCTTCCTGAAGTCGTTATCTGGTTATAAGGGAGCACCATAACATTACCTGCATGTAAGTAGTCGACAAGTTCGTGATCATCCACAAACTGAGGATAAACTTTGATGCTGCCGTCGTTAATCGGATCGATGTAATCCAATTTATAACCCTCATCCACTTTTCCCGCTATCAGCAGTCCAGCCGACTCCATCTTAAGCGATACAAAAGCTTCGACAAGCTTTTCAATTCCTTTATAAGAGTTGATTCTGCCGATAAATAAGAATAGGAACTGTTCAGGCGGAATGCCGAATCGCTTACGGATATCCGTCCCTTTGCCGACATATGCATCCACGTAATGTCCATGCGGTGTGACGATCAGCTTATCAGCGCTCACCCCGAACGTCTCAATAACTTCTCGTTTTACCGCTTCACTCATGACGAAACCTTTGTTGCAGACGGACAAAATGAACTTTCGCATCATATAATCCCATTTCTTATTGCCCGTCGAATGCGGCCAAATGTTGTGAACGGTCCAAAATAACCGTACACCCCGAACTTTCAAAAACAAAAGAAGTCCTGCAAATAACAGAGACTTCACGATCGTTAGGGGGAAGTTGGATGCCCGATACGAGTAACTGGGCCAATGCATATGAACGATGTCTCCCTTTGCAGGTTTAAGGGTGTTCTTCGTATCGTAATGTTCCACCTGCAGACCGTTATCCTCGATGGACTTTGTCAGCAACTCGGAGTATTTGTTATACTCGCTAACTTTTGGCCACATGTAAACTGTTGGGTTACCCATCCATTCCACCTGCTCTTCCCGCTCTTTTAATGATGTTTTTTTCTCTCAGACGACCGATCAAAAAGCGGAAATCGTCTTTATCAAAAAGCATACCGGCAAACCGCACCTTAAACACGACCCGCATCGCAGCTATCGTGATCAGCATTCTCACCAGCGCACCGACTAATAAAGCAAGGGCAATTCCGTTCAGACCATATAAAGGGGTAAATATAAAAAATAGTCCGATCGTAATCGCAAGTGCTATAACTTGCCGGATTAGCACGAGACCAGGACGGCCCAATGCGTTGAACGAAGCTGCCAAAATCCATGATCCGCCGCCGAGAATGCATTCAAATGATAGAAGATAGAAAGCGGTGCTGGCCTCCAGAAATTCCTTACCGAATAAAATACCCATCAGGAATCTGCCGATGAATATACTCGGTACGACCACGATTGTCATCAGAATAAGCGACAATCGGAAAGCCCTGCCAACCGTTGAGATAATCTTGTCCTTGTCAAGCCCAGTCAATTTCGGAAAGATGACATTCGAGATGGCCATCTGAACCGTATTGAAGACGCGGGACAGCGCGTAAACGACGCTGTACAGACCGAAATCCCGCGGCGTGAGCAGCGACAATATAATGATTTTGTCAAACTGCGAATACAAGGTTCCCAGCAGCTCGACACCAAACACCCTGCTTCCGTAACCAAACAACGACTTTGCCGCTACACGGTCAACCATCCGTTTGAACCAATCGATTTTCAGCTCGCGCCTCAATTGGAACAAGGACCAAATGACGACTAACAGCGTCGTGATCAGGTAGACCAACGCGGCAGCATGGATATTCAGCACTCCGATCGTAAAGAGTACGACGATACCCGCCAAATTAAAAATCGGAACGAACAACCTCACACCGTTATAGATTTTGAAGTTGTCCGTGCTTTGCGCAAGTGCCGCGATCAGATTGACCGCAAGCAGCAGCGGCAGCGTCAGCACGGTGTACCACCTGGCGGTCTCAATGACGTCGGCAGAATAGTTACCGAGCCAAACCGGAAGATAGATCCATGAAATCACGCCGACAATGATGCTGACCGGGAGTTGGAACAGAAAACCTGCCCTGATGAACTCCGCTCCTTTGCCGACATGCTGCTTCATGTTGTAAATAAGGGAAGTGGGAAGACCGAATCCAACAACCCCTACTAAGAAGGTCGCCCAGAACAGAATCGCTGAAAATTCCCCTTTGCCTGCAACACCGAACATTCTCGCTGTCACAATGGAGGTCAGCGTGGTTACGACCATCACCATAAAATTAGTTGCGCTTGTACGCAAAATCGTTTGGACAAGACCATTACCTTTTAATACTTTGCGGATTGCCAATTGTGCCATAGACTACCTTCCCACATCGGCCTTTATTTTTTTCCCATTTGAAAAAGCCTTCTCCGATTGTGCTTTACCGGTTACCTGAGACAGTACCGATTTATATAATTCCGTATGCCTCTCTAGCAGCGATTGTTTGGTGAACTTGAGACTGTGTTCCAGACTTTGTTTTTGAATCATTCTTTTTTCTTCATCCGAGAATAAGTAATATTCCTTTAACTTATCTTGGATGGCTCCTGAACTGCCTGGAGCAAAAAGAAATTGACGATCCGGCACAACATCCGGAATTCCTCCTACTGCTGAGGCGTATACGGGCGTACCGACTTGATAGGATTCGATGAGGACCCGCCCGAACGGTTCTTCCCAAATCGAAGGAACGACTGTTACATCTACTTGGGCCATGAGCTCCCGCGCCTCTTTCGGCTTCACTTTACCGGTGAACACGATGCGGTCGTCATTCCGGTACGATTCCGAAAGCTCTTCTTTCAGCTTGCCATCACCGCATACATATAGGCGCTCTATCACCTCTTTCGGTAACGAGCGGATGGCATCAACTAATTCACGGACGCCCTTCTCCGGTTCGATTCTGCCGAAATAGCCAATGCGAAGCGGCTTACGGGCGAAATCTTTCTCTCCCGCGACGATGTCGCCATCCACTACATTCGGAATGACCAGTTGTTGAGCATTCGGAAACAATCCTTCTTCCGTATGACGTTTCAAAATAAACGAAGAAATACCAACAACCGCGGATACCCGTTTGCTGAATCCAAGAGAAGTCAGCCTGTATAACCGCGACATCATCGGGTTGGATAATGGCGAGCTGACTGGCGAGATGAGCGAATAATCCCTTAATGTATGGACGATCGGCACACCCGCTTTGAAGAAAGCTGTCCATATCCCTGCGCCGAAACCGGACAAATTCTGAGTATGAACCAAATCAGGTTTTAATTCCTTCAACAGGTTCGACACCGTTCCGATTTGCATTGGATTATAAAGATCGATAAGTCTGCGGGCTACCTTATTCAGCGTGCCGCGTTTTTCCGTATCGCCGATCCAATACAAATTGTTATAAGGAACACGATGAACCGTAACCCCGTTAATCAACTCTGACGTTATACCGGCGCTCCTCTTTTGGCCGCCTGTCGTAATGACATGCACGTCTGCCACTGCTGCAAGCGTTTCGGCTAAGATTTGTGTCGATATTTCCGCACCGCCAATAATATGCGGGCTGTACAAACTATTTGCAATAACGATTTTCATGCCCTTCGTCTCCATTCGCTATAGATGGGTCTAACAGGTGGTATCGGACCTTTAACCCGAACGGGTACACGTGCAGGCAAACCAGTACGTATAGCTTCCGTTTCGAACCCTCCCCCGCGGATGAACCCGAACAACAACCAGAAATCCAGAAACGCATAAGAATCAAAGTTCATGACGAGTGAAATGCATAACGCAAAAGCGAATTTCGAATACGAATTTGCCCCACAGCTGCGAAAAATCGAAACCAGAAATCCTCCAAAAAGGATAACCCCGATAAGGCCTTCCTCAGCGAACACCTTCGACACCATATTTCTCGACGTTGCTGCATAGGGATCATTAAATACCAGATCGTAAACTTCACTGAATTTCAATCCGCTGCTGAAATGCTGCTGTAGGAGGGAGGCAAACTCTGTATAATAAAAACCGCCACCCACCCCAAAAATTGGATGTCTGGCAAATTCCATAAAACCGATGGCCGGATACACCAGCCGAATAAAAAATGAATTATCATTGTTTATTAACTGACTGAAATTGAACTGAAACCGATCTGTAAAATAGCCGCTTACCTTGAACGTTTCGATCAGATAAGGCACGCCTACAACAATAACAAAAGCGCAGACAGCCAGAACAACCAGCATCCGGCCCCTGTTCTTGTTCGTTATCAGTACATAAATGACCAGCGCGGTCAGCAGTACGGTGTAAGCGTAAGCGGAGAAGGAAAGTATCATAAGCAGCATAGTAGCGATAAGCAGATACATTTGCTTTCGGAACCCCTGTTTATACAGGAAGAACATGATTAGCCCGCCGCTCAGCATATGGATCGCCGCCCATGATGGCTCGCCTGACAACATTTGAATCCTCCGGAGATACACTTTATCCGCGAACAGTCCCGTAAAGGCTCCGGAAAACCCGTTGCGGACGAAAAATGCATCGAATAGCTGCAGAAATCCGGCTGCAAGCGGAGGAATAAAGGCTACAGCAATACATCTGGCGATACTCTTTCTAATCTCCGGATCTTCTTTCGCTTGTTCAGCGGCATATACCGCTACCCGATACATAGAAAGACCAAACAGCAGCGTGATAATATGCGACACGCTGCTGGTTATATCACCGCTTCTCGTCGCAACGATCATGGAATGCCCGATGCTATACATCGCGAAAACGAGAAGGAATATATCCCACTTCTTAAACCTGAAGTCGGTAAACAGGAGCAAGATAGAAGCAAGAAACATCGGAAACATGGATATTGGCCTATAGACCGAGAATTGGATAAATGGCAAACTGTCGTACGTCAAGAGCGTCAGGGATAACATAAATAGCGCAATAACAAGATTTCGAATAACCAACACCTGCTCTTTGCGCAATGTCCCTACGATAGAATCAACTCCAGATTTTTACGGGTCACGGAGCTGCTGAAATGATGGGTCACGTAACGGATCGAATTGCGCGAAACTTTTTCGTTTATCTCTTCGTTGTTCAATAATAGGAGTACATTTTGTACCATCTCATCATCCGTTTCACAGACGAACAGATCCTCATGATTGATTGCGTTGATGCCTTCTCCGCCGATCGGATTGGTTACGACTGGAACTCCCCAGGACATAGCCTCGACGATCTTCGTTTTAATTCCTGTGCCAAAAAGCAGCGGAGCGATCATTAAAGCGGCATCGCTCACGACCCGCTTAACGTTATCCACTTCGCCGGTTACGATAATGTCAGGATAGTTCTTCTGCAGTTGAAGCACTTCGGCAGTCGGATTTTTTCCGATGATATAAAACTTTGCTTTCGGTGCCTGCTGCTTCATCTTGGGCCATATCTTCTCACAGAAATAGACTACGGCGGAGCTATTATGCGGGATGTCCATTTTCCCTACAAAGACGATCTTGTTCCTGTCATACGAACGAGAATTCCCCGTTATTTTCTTATCCGGGTCGAATCTCATCGGGATGCCGAGACAAGACCGATGTTGGACCATATCCCGGAAGGTCTCCGCTTCTTTGGGAGAAGTAAAGATAAGATGCTGGAAATTATCAGCTACCGTTTTCTCGTACTTGTGCAGCAGCTTGCTTTCGAAAGCGACAAGCCATTTTTGAATGAACTTCAAATTTGCAAACCGCTTGATACCGGCTGGGAGCTTATCCGAAAAGCCGCCGAATACGGACGGAATGTATTGAAACCATTGAAGCTGCCGTTCATAACGCAATGACAGAAGATCATCGTAGCTGAGCACCTTTTGCGAGGTTCCATCCGTAACGTACTCCGCTACCCGCACCATATCGTAAAAGATGAATTCCGGCTGCTCTTTCTCGATCATTTCTTTGATCAGCCGATGTGTTCTCCGGGAGTAATAAACGGATACTTGCAGCGGCCACTTCCGCATTAACAAGGAGTAAACCAGTACATTGAACAGTTTTTCGGCCATACCGGGCAATTTCAGACATACCAATCGAGAAATCGCATCCGGCTGATCCTTCAGGTACTTATTGTCATCAACAAAAGACAAGTTCACGATCTGACATTCGGGATATATATCTTTGATTTGCTGAATGTATTGCTGAAGCAGATTTTTTCTGCCGTCCGTATTTGGAAATGGAAGCCGGTTCGTAATAAACATCATCTTTTTCATCAATTTCCCACCTTAGAAAGCATCCTTTGCCCCCAGGAGTACTCTGAATGTCTTGAAAATAATTTTCAAGTCGGCCCCAATGCTACGATTTTGGATATACTTTAAGTCCAGTTCAACCATTTCTTTAAAACTTAATTCATTACGGCCGCTTACCTGCCAAAGTCCTGTACAACCAGGTTTAACCGTTAAACGCAGCTTATCGTAAGTAGTATACTCCGCAACTTCCCTTGTAAGAGGAGGTCTTGGACCTACCAAGGCCATATCGCCTCGGAGCACATTGATCAGCTGCGGGAGCTCATCGATGCTTGTTTTTCGTATGAACTTCCCGATTTTCGTAATACGCGGATCGTTCTTCATCTTGAACATAGCGCCTTCAATTTCGTTCTGAGCGAGAAGGTCTTTCAGTTTTTCTTCCGCATTACTAACCATGGAGCGGAATTTATACATCCGGAATGGCTTCTCGTTCTTGCCGATTCTTGTTTGATAGAATAATACGGAGCCTTTCGGATCCTCTAATTTAATCAGAATGGCAATGATAACAAACAGCGGGCTTAACAGAATTAATCCAATCAGCGATCCGGTAATGTCAAGGGTACGTTTTAACACCGAATGGAGGGAATTCTCATAGAAATTAGTAGAGTTATTCAATACCACTTCATCGCGATATTGGGGACGCATGGTTATTCACCCCCTATGCCTATTAATTGTTGTTTCACATGCTCCCGTTCCAACAATTCTCCAAGCTCGCTCATGAGCTTGTGTCGAAGTTCTTTATTCCGAAGCGCAAAATCGACCGTTGTCATAATAAAGCCGTGTGTTTCACCCACATCATAGCGCTTGCCTTGGAAGTCATAAGCGTAAACGCCTTTATCTACATTCAGCTTTTGAATCGCATCGGTTAGCTGAATTTCTCCGCCTGCGCCAATCTCTTGCTGTCCTAAGTAATCGAATATTTCCGGGGTCAGAATATATCGGCCCATAATGGCCAAATTGGATGGAGCCTGTCCTTTCGGCGGTTTCTCTACAAAACGTTTCACTTGATACAGACGGTCCATCGCCTCGCCAGGATCGACAATCCCGTACCGGTCTGTCTGATCCGCATTGACGGTTTGAACGCCGATGACCGAACGTTCGGTACGCTCATACTGCTCGATCAGCTGCCTGATGCATGGCACTTCGGCTTCTACGATATCATCGCCAAGCAGCACAGCGAACGGTTCGTCTCCGATAAAATTGCGTGCGCACCATACGGCATGCCCGAGCCCTCTCGCTTCTTTTTGCCTTATATAATGAAGATTTACATTGGAAGACTTTCTAACTTTTTCCAAAATGTCGAATTTCCCTTTTTCTTCCAAGGTATATTCCAACTCAAACGCAATATCAAAGTGATCTTCAATCGCCCGTTTACCTTTACCAGTCACGACGATGATGTCTTCTACCCCGGATTCAATTGCTTCCTCTACGATGTACTGAATGGTGGGCTTATCAACGATTGGAAGCATTTCTTTCGGCATCGCTTTCGTCGCCGGCAAAAACCGGGTACCGAGTCCTGCAGCAGGAATAATAGCTTTTCTCACTTTTTTCATTTGATTTCACCCTATCCTATTTTTTATTTTTTTATCGCATTCTTCCGAGATGCTAAAAATGCGAGCTATGCTTTCCTTCTCTCTGAGTGTCTTGAAGCGTCTCGGAGAGCATAGCTCAGATTTTTAGAAAAAAATCTGAGGTAAACATAAATAAAGATTGCAAGGGCATTAAACCCTTCCTCACGTCACACCCTTGACGCTAAACGTCTAAGGTCGGCTGACCCACAGCGTGACCGAGTGCCTCCGGTGATAGAGGTGCAGGAGACATTACCATCCAATCCAACTTAGCTATTATCCGGTGTAATGACGCTAAGCGTCGTTGCTAGCTCCGTAATAGTAGGAATAGGAATCCGAGCGATTTCGGTTGATGTTATTGAGAACGACGCCGATAAGATTGGCTTGCACATGCTCGAGAGAGGCCTTAGCTTTGAGCACAAGCTCTTTTTTCACTTTTCCCGATTCGATAACTAGAACGACGCCATCGCTTTGGGTGGCAACGATTTGAGCATCCGTTACGGACATGATCGACGGTGTGTCGATGATGATCACGTCGTATGTTTCCCTCATTTTCTCAAGCAGCGCCCCCATATGCTTCGATGACAGCAGCTCTGATGGATTAGGCTTAGTCGGACCTGCGGTAATGACCGATAGATTCTCCGTATTCGTATGCTGAATGACATCCTGCGGCTTTTGTTGATTGAACAAGGCGGTGGTCAAGCCTTTATGGTTAGAAATATTGAATATGTGATGCTGTGCCGGTTTTCGCAAATCCGCGTCGATCAGCAGCACCCGTTTGTTCGCTTGAGCGAAAGACACTGCCATATTGGCGCAAGTGGTGCTTTTTCCTTCGTTTGGTTTGGAAGAGGTGATCATAATGATTTGCAGCTTATGATCGATCGTCGAAAACTCGATGTTTGTCCGCAGCATCCGATACCCTTCGGAGATCGGCGATTTCGGATTTCTTTCCGTAATAAGGTTCCATTTACGTATCAAGCGAGACATTGCTTCCCCTCCCAGCTCTTGGCGTTAGCGGGGCATTGCTTCCCCGTTCAGTAGCATCACTTTCTTTGATCCTCGGTATTGAAGTCAGTACCGGAACGCCTAGAAGTATCTCGATGTCTTCTTCGCTCTTGACGGTATCATCCAAATGATCCAGCAGGAAGGAGAGACCTATACCCGCCATCAGCGCCAGTATGAATGCGACGGCAATATTTGTGTTTGGATTCGGAGCCACCGGGCCGTGTTTCTCTTTCGGATCGGCTTGGTCCAAGACAGAAACATTATCAATCTTCATCAGCTCAGGAACTGATTTTTGAAAAACGATTGCAACGGCGTTTGCGATATTAGCCGCCTTCTCATAGGAATCATCACGGACGGTCACGGTCATGACCTGCGTTTCAGTAGCTGAGCTTACACTTACTTTGCCAAGTAGCTCACCGTACGTCTTAGCAAGCTCTGGGTACTCTTTGATGACTTTTTTCATCATACGTGGCGTTTTAATGATTTCTTTATAGGTTTTGATGAGTCCAATCGTGGAGTTAATCGAGCCAACATCCATACTAGGAAGCGGTGCGCTGCTGTCCTTGTAATCATTGACAATTAGTTTTGTGGAAGCTTCATACTGTGGTTCGATGAATTTGTAGGAGTAAATGCCGATAGTCAGACAGCTTACTAAAGTAATCAACGCTATCAATAGCAGCCTTCTTTTAACGATGAACCAATAATGTTTTAATTCCAAGTCATTTCCTCCGTTACTGGTTGAGTCATCTTGCTATTTAAAATTAAAAATTACTCATAAAGAATACAATTTTCATATTATTATTCAAATCGCGAACTATTAGGTATAGTTTTTCGTAGGAGTATCCAGTCTAATCGCTTCCTAATTACGGTTATGTAGCTGCTTATTTACTCAAGTTCATAAATTCATCGACC
>DATJKM010000314.1:0-16483 GCA_035491515.1 Candidatus Udaeobacter sp.
TATGGCATTCGAAACGATGTGCTGAATGCGCTGAGAAGGATCCAGGTTCCTGTGCTGCGCTGGCCGGGCGGATGCTTTGCGGAGTATTACCACTGGATGGACGGCGTCGGTCCGCGGCAATACCGCAAACGGACAGTGAACTCTTCATGGGGGGAGGTCGTGGAAACCAATCATTTTGGCACGCATGAATTTATGCTCCTATGCGATATGCTGCAGTGCGAGCCGTATGTTTGCGGCAACGCAGGAAGCGGCACGGTGCGGGAAATGTCGGAATGGATCGAGTATATGACGTATCCGGGGGAATCCTCGATGGCGCTTTGGCGGCAGGCAAATGGCAGGAAGCTGCCATGGCGCTTGAAATATTTTGGAATCGGCAATGAAAACTGGGGCTGCGGTGGCAATATGCGGCCAGAATATTACGCGGATCTATATCGGAAATATCAGACCTTCGTCTACAATTACGGGGAAAATAACGTATTTAAAATTGCCAGCGGAGCATCAGATACAAATTACGACTGGACCGAAGTCATGATGCGTGAAGCGGCGCGCTTCTTAGATGGATTAAGCCTGCATTATTATACGGTTCCCGGTACATGGGAGGACAAAGGCTCGGCAACGGTGTTCACAGAGGAAGAATGGTTTATTACGATGAAAAAGGCTCTGTTTATGGATGAAATCATTGCGGGACATTCGGCGGTTATGGATAAATACGATCCGGACAAACGGGTGGCGCTCATCGTAGACGAGTGGGGAACCTGGTATGATGTCGAGCCTGGAACGAATCCCTCGTTTTTATATCAGCAAAATACGCTCCGCGATGCATTGGTGGCCGGAATTACTTTAAATATTTTTAACAGCCACAGCGACAGGGTGCGGATGGCCAACATTGCCCAAACGGTCAACGTACTGCAGGCGATGATCTTAACTCAAGGGTCGATGATGATTGTCACCCCGAGTTATTATGTATTTGAAATGTATAAAGTACATCAGAATGCGGAGCGGCTGGAGATTCAGTTTGGAACCGGCATGTATGAATACAATGGGGAACAATTGCCTCAGGTGAGCGTATCGGCGTCAAAAGATGGTAATGGAAACGTTAATGTCAGTTTGTGCAATATCAGCCCGTCGGCCGGAGCCAACGTGGAAGTGCATTTACGCGGCAAGGAAAGCAGGAAGGGAACCATCTACGGAACTATTTTAACGAGCAGCGATATGCATGCGCATAATACCTTTGGGCAACCGGAAGCGGTAAAACCGGCTCCTTTCTACGGAGTAACGTTGACGGGCCAAGGCTTTACAGCTGCACTGCCTCCAATGTCAGTCGTTGTACTTACGATTAAATACTGAAATAAACAGTCTATCTCCACTTGTTTTAATGAAGCAATTTTGGGACAATAATAAGCAGATTGTTTGTTTCGGCGGGTTAGGTAGAATAGGTTTGTATTTTGAAGTTTTGAAAAGAGGATAACACATGAATAAAGAGTCCATTTATGGATTGACGTTTGATCAATTGACAGAATGGCTGATAGAACACGGCTATACAAAGTTTCGGGCTTCGCAGGTGTGGGATTGGCTTTACCGGAAGCGGGTGACGGATTTCGCTGAAATGACCGATGTGAAAGAAGAGTGCATCCGATTATTGTCCGAGCATTTTGTTATTCAAACGCTTAGCGAGCACACGCGGCAGCAATCAGCGGACGGTACGAATAAGTTTTTGTTCAAGCTGAAGGATGGCAATTTAATTGAGACGGTATTAATGAGACATAAATTCGGGTTATCGGTTTGCGTCACTACCCAAGTCGGCTGTAACATTGGCTGCAGCTTTTGCGCGAGCGGTTTGCTGGCCAAAAGCCGCGATCTATCCAGCGGAGAAATTGTCGAGCAAATTATGAAGGTTCAGCTTCATCTGGATCAGGCGCAGCAGGATGAGCGGGTGAGCCATGTGGTCGTCATGGGTATCGGCGAGCCGTTCGACAATTTTAAGAACCTTTCTGATTTTATCGGGGTTATCAAAAGCCAAAAGGGGCTGGCGATCGCAGCCAGACATATTACGGTATCGACCAGCGGCCTTGCGGATAAAATCGTGGAATTTGCCGATTCGGATTTGCAGGTTAACCTTGCGGTCTCTTTGCATGCGCCAAATAATGAGCTGAGAACGCGGATTATGAAAATTAACCGTGCCATTCCTATCGAAAAATTAATGAAGTCCATCGATTACTATTTGGAGAAAACAAATCGGAGAATTACGATTGAGTATATTTTGCTGAGGGATGTAAACGACCAGAGAGAGCATGCGCTTGAGCTTGCGGAGCTGCTTGGCGACCGGCGGAATCTGGCTAACGTTAATCTCATTCCTTATAATCCTGTCGATGAGCATAGCCAGTACCAAAGAACCGATCGGGAAACGGTACGGGCGTTCTATGATACGCTGAAGAAACAAGGCATCAGCTGCAGCGTTCGCCTCGAGCACGGTACGGATATTGACGCCGCCTGCGGGCAGCTGCGAAGCAAACAAATCAAAAAATCCAAAGAGCTTATACAGGGATAGAAAAGCTCTGGAGCACAGCGGCTAGCTTATGTTTAAGAATTTATTTACGAGAAAAGCGTACCCTTACTTTCGGGTACGCTTTTCTTTGCTTGCGGCAGCTCAATCCATGCTTTGGACGATGTGATCGACCGTTCGAATGGCCATCGCAGCAGCGGTGAGGGTGGGATTAGCAGCGCCAATTGAAGGAAGTACGCAGTTTCCTGCAGCGTAAAGGCCGGATATGCCGTGAATTTGACCGTACCGGTTAGTCGCGGACGTGAGCGGGTCATTACCCATTCGGCATGTGCCGAATTCATGTAAATCGGAACCAGGCGGCAGCAGGCAAAGGTCGGGCCGGTCGCTCGGGCCTGTCAGCTGAATACCGGCGGCCTCGGCAATGAGAGGAATATCCGCTTTCATTTGCTCAATAATGGCGTTGTCTTTATGACTGTATGAAAAGTTGACTCCGATATTCGGTACGCCATATTCATCCCGCCAAGAAGGATCGAGAAAAACGTTATTTTCAAATCTGGATTCAACGGTTCCAAAACCGCCAAAAAAGTTAAATCCCCATTCCTCCTGCAGCTCTTTCGCCGTATCGTGATACCAATAATAAGGGCCGGGGCCCTGAATCTGGACCTGATAAGGCCGCCTTGCTGTCGATGGAACCAATACTGCGAGCGTTCCTAACACTTCTGGAAGATGGGATGTCCGAATGGTTCCATTCGTTACGACAAACGAGTTGTTGGTGAGGTAGTGGCCGATCGCCCGGCCGGGAATGCCGGAATGCAGGAGCAGTCTCGGTGCTTGAAGCGAGCTTGCCGCAACAATGACGGTTTTAGCTCTTAGATAGAAGGCTTGCTTGGCGGGATTGCTCACCTCGACACCGGCGACTTTTCCCTCCTGCGTCACAATCCGCGTAGCATATGCGTTCACCGCCAAGTCAAAAGGAGCCAAATTCAGCGCTTTGGCGAAAAAATTTATGGAGCTAAAGGCAGCGGCAGAATGGATCTCGCCATACTTGGTTGGGTCAACGTCAATGGCCATAGGGCTGCCTTCGGCTTCGGTGAAGCCGTTTTGCCATAATCGGTCCAATAGCTCTCTCGTAAGGGAAGAATCCTTGCTGTACGCGTCTGTAACGTTCATGACACCTTCGGCAATATTGTAGTACCGCGTCATTTCTTCATGCGATACAGGCCAGTCCTTCATTTCATGGCTTTGGATTCGCGGACTGACAAGTCCCCAGAATTGCGTTCTGCCTCCGAGTGAATAGACCTCACGGGCTCCGGAGAAGGATGGAAGCGTCCATCCGATCGGATTAGAGACAGCAGGATTAGCGAAAAGCCGGCCGGCACGGTCGTTATTTAATGTAGGGACATTCCAGCTGTGCGTTTGAAGCAGCAGGCCGCCTTTTTCGACAATACCGATTCGTTTGCCAGCATGCATCCAGTGCTCGCATAGTCGCCACAAAGCAGCTCCGCCGCCTATCCCGGAGCCGATAATGAGAATGTCGTATTCGGTCTCTGCCATTTTGGCAAGTGGCGTTAGAGGAATCCAATGATCGAGATAAGGCTTTGGTTCTGAAGGCGGGCATGAGAAGGGCGATTGTTCGAAAACAGGCGTGTCCATGCTCGGAATGCGGATGATTCTGCCCGAAAGATTGGCTTGGCGGACCGGCAGCTGAGGATTAGCCATGTGAAGCCGTTCGATACTCAAATGATAGTGCTTTGCAATGATGTCGAAAGTGTCATCTTTGCCAGCGACATATAGCCTCAAAGCGCCCACTTCCTTTATAGTTATTGTTTCCTTATCGTATGTGCCGCTGTGCCCGTCTCATGTCAAAGCTCTCCGCAATAAGCCGCTTTCATATGGGCAATCACCCTTTAAGGCCGGGTACATAGTATAGAAGAAACACGGATTGCAGCAAGGAGAATAGCAAATGATCAAAGCGGTGATCGGCGGTAGGACGTATTGCGAGAAAAGCTCCACTCGAGTGACAATCTGGAATGAATATGTAGCCGAGAAGGAAAATCCGGAGGTAGCTGCCGTGTACCCGAAAGGCATTCATCATGCCATTGCCGACGGAATAGCGCCCTATGGCTTTCAGATCCAAACGGCTACATTAGAGCAGCCGGAGCATGGGCTAACCTCTCATGTTTTAGACAATACCGATGTCTTGATTTGGTGGGGACATTTGGCTCACGAGCAAGTAAGCGATGAGGTCGTGGAGCGCATTTATGAGCGGGTGCTGGACGGGATGGGGCTCATTGTGCTGCATTCCGGGCATTTCTCCAAGCTGTTTAAGAAGCTGATGGGAACAACCTGCAATCTCAAGTGGCGGGAGGCAGAGGAAAGGGAGCGCATCTGGGTAGTCGATCCCGCGCATCCGATCACATCAGGAATAGGCCAGTATATAGAGCTGCAGAATGAAGAAACGTATGGCGAATTTTTCGATATTCCGGCACCGGATGAGCTGATCTTTGTCGGCTGGTTTCAAGGCGGAGAGGTATTCCGAAGCGGATGTACGTTTTACCGCAGACAAGGAAAAATATTTTATTTCCAGCCTGGCCATGAAACGCATCCTACTTATTATAATAAGGACATCTTACGTGTCATCGCTAATGCGGTATGCTGGGCGGCATCTCCTCATGGCGCGACTCCCGTATTTGGAAATGCGACGCCGCTGGAGCAAGTACATCGTTCATCGCATATTTCCGGGATATAGGGTAGAATTAAAGCAAGAAAGCAAATGGGAGTTGTTTAAATGTCGAGCGACGAAGTAATTTTGACCAAAGAAGGCTTAGCGCAATTGCAGGACGAACTGGATGATCTTAAATACGTAAAGCGGAAGGAATTAGCCGCCCGGATTAAATTAGCCATTAGTTACGGTGATTTGAAGGAAAACAGCGAGTATCATTCCGCCAAAAACGATCAATCGTTTATGGAAACGAGAATTCTTATTTTGGAGAAGATGCTGAAGAAGGCTCGCGTGATCGAAGCGGATAGCTTAGATCTATCGAAGGCTAACATTGGCTTGACCGTGATTCTAAATGACATTGAGTTTTCCGAGAAGATTGAGTATAAAATCGTCGGTACGGAAGAGGCGGACGTCGCCGAAAATAAAATTTCTTATGAGAGTCCGCTTGGCAAGGAGCTTCTAGGCAAAGGCGTAGGCAGCATCATTAACGTTAACGCGCCGATGGGCGTTATTAAATATGAGCTGCTTGAAATAAAGGCAAATTAATCATTCGTACCGCATACGGACTGATGAGACTGAGTAGAATAAGACTCAGCTTCATCGGTCATTTTTTACCGGCATCTGCGCACCGGCAGGCAGCCGAAATCCGAAAGCTCCGCATACCGCCTGTGTAAATTTTACAAACCATTTACTTTGCTCTAATACTCGTGAAAAGTTCGAAGTGTATAGTGGGAAAAAACATGTAAAAGAGGAGCCTATATGACATCAGATCAAATTTCGCAATTCGAGAAAAAGATGATCATCCGCAATATTGAGGCCACGGATATTGAGAAGATTATTGAATTGCAGCTGGTGTGCTTTCCTAACATGACTCCTTGGAAGAAGAGCCAAATGGAGAGCCACATTCGTATTTTCCCGGAAGGGCAAATATGCGTGGAGCTGGATGGTGCGATTATAGGCTCCTGTTCAAGCCTGATCGTCAACTTTGACGATTATTTGGAGCAGCACACGTATTCCGAAATTACGGATAAGGGTTTTATTCGCAATCATAACCCGCGTGGCGAGAGCCTGTACGGGATGGAGGTTATGGTGCATCCCGAATATCGCCGGATGAAAATCGGCAGACGGTTGTACGAAGCGCGCAAGCAGCTCGCGGAGAAGATGAATCTGAAGAGTATCATTGTCGGCGGACGTATTCCGGGCTACCACAAGTATAGCGATAAGATGTCTCCACGAGAGTACGCGGAGGAAGTATTGCAGCAAAACATTTACGACCCCGTGCTTACCTTCCAAATGATGAACGGGTTCACGCTGAAGCGAATCATTACGAATTATTTGCCGGATGACAACGATTCTATGCATTATGCGGCTTTGCTGGAATGGAACAATATCGAGTATAAGCTGAGCAACAGCAAAACACATTATAAGCGTTCCTTCCCGGTTCGCATTTGTGTGGTTCAATATATGATGAAAAAGATCGGTTCCTTCGAGGAGTTCGCTATGCAATGCGAGCATTATGTCGACGTCGCGGCCGATTATAAGTCGGACTTTGTTATATTTCCGGAAAATTTTACGATGCAGCTGCTGTCTTATCTGGAGGAGCGCTCGCCAAGCTTGGCGGTAAGGAAGCTGAGCACATTTACGGAGCAATATGTTGAGCTGTTTACGGAATTGGCGGTTAAATATAATGTCAACATTGTTGGCGGCTCTCATTTTATTGAACAAAATAACCGAATTTATAACGTAGGCCATTTATTCCGCCGCGATGGCACGATTGAACAGCAATATAAGCTACATATTTCGCCAAATGAGCGCAAGTGGTGGGGAATTAACGGCGGCTCGAAGCTTGAGGTATTCGATACCGATTGCGGGAAAATATCGATTCAGCTAAGCAGCGATATTGAATATCCGGAAATCTCGCGTATCGTCGCGGAGGAGGGGGCGCAGATTATTTTCGTTCCGTTCTGTGCGGAGGACCGGCAAACCTTTCTCCGCGTGAAATATTGCGCGCAGGCGCGCGCTATAGAGAATCAGGTATTTATAGTCACATCGGGCACAGTCGGCAATCTGACGCATGTCGACAATGTCGATATTCAATATGCGCAGTCCGGCGTCTACACGCCGACAGATTTCTCTTTCCCGCGTGACGGAATAGCAGGCGAGTGCAGCGAGAATACAGAAGCGGTCATTATGGCTGAGGTCGATATGGAGATTTTGCAGCGTCATCGCAAGTCAAAAGAGGTATTAACGTTCCGGGATCGCCGAACGGATATTTATTCCCTGCAAATTCGTTCATAGACCCCTAAGGTTCTCTCCATGAATGAAATGAATGGAATAGTCAACACTATAACCGGCTATTCCATTCATGACATAAAAGGAGAAGGTATCTATGAAGAGCAAACTGCTTATCGTCATGGTCTTGTGTGTAACTATGGCTTTTAGTGCTGCGCCGCTGAGAGCAGAGGCTAGCGCTAAGGATCACCGGCATGGACATGAGGGCTGCGTAAGTCCAGCCGCTGTAAAGCTAAAGGAAGATATGAGAAGGCTGTGGATTGACCATGTGGTTTGGACGAGAAGCTACATAGTGA
The DNA here is from genome assembly GCA_035491515.1 of Candidatus Udaeobacter sp. Classification (GTDB taxonomy): domain Bacteria; phylum Bacillota; class Bacilli; order Paenibacillales; family Paenibacillaceae; genus Pristimantibacillus. The sequence continues at coordinate 7,814 of DATJKM010000314.1, forward strand.
GTGCATTAGCTGGACTTGAGGATCAGGCTATCGTGCTGGAGAGGCTGCTAAAAAACCAGCAGGATATCGGAAATGCAATCAAGCCTTATTACGGCGAGGCAGCAGGCGAGAAGCTGGCTGCGCTCTTGCGGGATCATATCACTATTGCAGGCAAATTAGTCGGCGCGTTAAAGAGTGGTAATCAGGCGGATGCTGAAAAATTCAATAAGGAATGGTACAAAAATGCGGATGATATTGCAGCCTTTTTAAGCAGCGCTAATCCGAATTGGACGGAAAATCAGCTTAAAGAGCTGTTGTATACGCATTTGCAGCTGCTTGCAAGCGATGTCTCAGCTAGGCTCCAAAAGGATTGGAAAGCCTCTGTGGCCGCCTTCGATAAGGGGTTGGACCATATCATCATGATGGCGGACGTCCTCTCGGAAGGTATAATCAAACAGTTCCCGCCTCGTTTCAACTAGTTTAAATCGAAATGCCAAGAAGCTAATCCGTTGATGACGGGTTAGCTTTTTTTGACGAAAATAGGCGGTGCCGACAGCATCGCTGCATAATTGATTCATAAAATCATATTCCGACAAAAATAGATGAGAAAAGATTAATGAGCTCTGGGACTCAAGTTTGATGTAAACTAACACTTTGTATGGCAAAGTAATACTAAGGAATGTATTTCGCATATGCACTTATTTTGGAAACCGTTTATTTGTTTCCCAAAACCTTTTCTAGGAGGAAAGCGACCATGAATTTTCATTTCTTTGTAGGTAACGATAACGGAAACAGTGAGCATGATCTGATTATCGACGGCAAATTGATTCAGCAGCCGAATGTGAATTGCACGGTGGACGAGCTTCCGTGGAGCGAGGAGCAGTCGCCCGAAAGCTTTATAAAAAATCTACAGGACCAGCTGGTCGTTACGATCGATTCGCCTGCGGCAAGGCCTGGGATGTACTATGTCGGGAAGTTTGCTCTGGAAAGCGGTGAAATTTTGGACAATCTCCAGATCGGAATCGATTTGAAAAGCGATATGGATTTGCCGATCATTAATACGCTGGCTCAAATTGCGGCGAGAGCTGTTCAGAAGGCATTTGAAGAAGAGAAAAGGATTCCTGAGCATATTGACGTTGAAGTCGATATGGCCACGGCTCTGCCTGTCACGCAGCATACGGATGAGACCTCGGCCAAGTTCGAGAAGCGCTTTACTACCGGCTCGCATCATGTGACCGTGCATCTGGGCATCGAACGCGTAGCTGTAAAAATCGTATTCCCGTTTGCTAAGGTCGTTCCGGAAGCGACGCCGGTTATTTTCACGCTGCAGAAGGATGCTGCCGGAGGCTGGAGAGAAGGCGAAATTTTTGAAGACTTCATCCAATCGTACGAAATCGAGAAAAAATTCAACGGCAGTTACTTTAAAGATAAACGGATTCTTCATGTCGATATCGGAGACGGCTCCACGGAATATCCGATTACCGAAGGCAATAAATTTTTGCGTCAATTCGTTCATGGCAGCCACCACGGCGCTGGATACGCCATTGAGGAAGCGCTGCAAGAGTTCAACCGGCTAATTCATTTGCCGGATAGCCCAAGGCAATTTTTCAGTGACGTTATCAAAAATCCGAATCATAAATATCACGCGCGAGCGCTCAAAACGTTGAGAAGACCGCTCGAAAGCCAAGTCAGACAAATCGTGCAGCATGTCAAAAAGCAGCTCACTAAGGCACGGAATGAAATTGACCTCATTTGCGTTTACGGGGGAGGAAGCATCCTCATGCGGTCGGTCTTATATCCGCATCTTAAGGAATTGTGCGCTGAACGGGAAATGCAGCTGCTGTATATTCCGGCCGACTATGCCGTCCTGCTAAATGCGATGGGACTCGACGCTTTTGTGCGGGGCAAAATTTATGAAGCGCTCAAAAATAAAGCGGTTCAGCCTGCATAAGCTGCCTAACGCAAGCTTGGGCATAATCTAACGGATTCTGGTAGGTGACTTTAATGAAAAAAACAAAGCTGCCCGGTGACAATATTAGCTTAAAAACGAAAAAAACAGAGGATCCTTTGGTAATGCAATGGCTGAATATGCAAACCAATCTGATGGATTCTCTTCGTTACTTGGTGGAGAATGAAATTATGTTGAACGGCGTGCGAAATTTACAGGCATTTGTCCCGATGGAGAGGAATATGCTTCAGGGCTCCCCGGCCTTGCAGCAGCCAAGTGAATTTCGTCCCCACGCAACGGGAATGGAGCAGATGGCTGCAGCGGTGGAGGACGCGAAGGTCGTTAAGGTTGCAGACGTCGCGAAGGTCGCGGAAGAAGCGTCTGCTGCTCCGGCTTTCGAGCCGGTTATTGAGGAAGAAATTGATGATGATGACATTGAAGCTTGGAGCTAATGCGGATTTATTTGCGTAAGGTAATACCTAGTGATCCCTGATAACACTAAGTGATATAAAACATTATCCAGAGTTACAAAGTAACTCTTTGGGGTGCTTTGCATCACCGAAGACAGTTTAATCATTAAAAATGTTTGTATCAGTGGGGATAGTATTTAGGGTCAAGGCGCCGGCGCGATCGTATGCACAAGTAGAAGCGGCATTACATTTAAAGTGTTGACTAATAAAAAAAGGAGGGCAGCCTGCCCTCCTTTTTTTTATTGATACTTATTAGTACGCAAGTGCGAATAGACCGTGGATATGCGAAAGGTAACGAACGTTACTTGCTTCCTTCATCATGGATGCAGGCAAACCTTTCAGCTGTGTCGAGTTGCCGCCGATTGTACCTACGCCGTCTTTGCGGCCAAGGCTTCCAAGCGTTCCGGAGAATACCGGTACAAACTTCTCCATAGCACCGCCCTTAATTTGAGCTGCCAGGTTATAGCCTACCGTTTCACCCATTTGCCATGCAAGCTGAGCTGTTGGCGGGTAAGGACGCTCGCCGCCCTCTGGGAATACTACTGCGCAGTCGCCAGCAAGGAACACATCGGAATGCGAAGTCGATTGAAGCGTTGGCGTGACGGTAGAACGGCCGCGGTCCTCTGCAAGGCCGCTGCTGCCGACAACCGGATTGCCTTTTACGCCGCCGGTCCAGATAATTGTGCTGGATTCGATCGTGCGTCCGTCTTTAAGCGATACGGAGCTTTTTGTTGCTTCGGTAATTGCAACGTTCGTAATGAAGTTGACGCCGCGTTTCTCAAGGCTTGTTACAGCACGTTCGATCAATACTTTCGGGAAGATTGGCAGAACGGCAGGGCCGGCTTCTACACAATATAGCGAAATGTCCTTGAAGTCGATTCCTTTGCTGCGGCAAATCTCAGGCAGTCTGTCAGCGAATTCGCCGACTAGCTCAACGCCAGTCAAGCCGCCGCCGCCCACAACGATTGTTGCGTCTGCTTTTTTGCCTGATTTTTTGTAAGCGTCGAGGCGAGTCTCAACATGCTGGCGGATGCGGTTAGCATCAGCAACGGATTTAAGCACAAGGCTGTTCTCTTCCAGACCTGGAATGCCGAAGTAGTTCGTTTCGCTGCCAAGAGCAACGACAAGCGTGTCGTACTTCTGTACTTGCCCGCTTTCAAGAACGACTTTCTTTTCGTTTGGTTTAATTTCTTTTACCGAATCAACGATAATATTTACTTGCTTGTCGCCTAGAAGCTTGCTAAGCGGGAGAGCAACGGCTTGCTCAGCGATCGTGTCCCCTGCAAGTCTGTGTAGCTCGGTAATGATTTGATGAGTTGGAAACCGGTTAACGATTGTGATGCTTGCTTCTGCTGCTGACAAGTGCTTGCGTGCTGTTAGAGCAGTAAGAAGACCGCCATAACCGCCACCAAGGATTAAAATTTGCTTCGACATGTTCATCCTCCATTCGTTCTATGCGTAATCAGTGTGTTATGCTTTTTCGTTTTTCCGTTCAGACAGTACGCTTAGGAAAGCTTGCGCAAAGCGCAGCGTTTTTTGAACTTCCGGATCCTTCAGCATTTTTAACATCGCGAATAGGCCAACAGTGGAACCTGCAGCTTCTTGCGAGCGCTCGCCAGCTTCAATAGCCGCAGCTGCGATACCTTTTGCTTTCTCTTGAACCGGTTTGACGAATTCACCGATACCTTGAGCGAAATCGTTGATCAACACTTTGTCTGTAGCGATGTTCTGTGCGAAATCATAAGCTTTGGTCATTAGCGTAACCATTTCGGCTAACTTCGGAAGGTTATCCACGAGCACAGTCAGCGACTGTTGAACCTCCGGCTTCATTAACTGATCGAGTACATCCAACGATTGTTTTTCTTCAACGAGGGTTGCTGCGACCTCTTGTCCAGCAGATAGTTGTGACATAATAGAATGTCCTCCTTTACGTAAAGTTGAAAGTGAGTTGTAGTCTCAATTGAGTCAGCCGCTAACGGTACCGATGTACCCCTGAAAGATTGTTACACTTTTCACATAGTTCTTCAAAAAATGTTTGTGCACAATTTCACAGCCTGATCCTTGCCTCGGCAAGGATCAATGTTATAGCGAGAATGACGTAATCGGATTTAAACCCTTTGCTTCTATTCTACAACGTTTTGGTCAAAAGATAAAAAGAAATTTATAACTTTTCTTAAAAAATGTTGCGTTTTGTCGTTATAGACGAGAAAATGGATGCATTTTGTAGATATTTAGGGGCTTTTACAGGGAAGTAGGGACATGGATTTGATCATGGACAGCTTTTAAAACTCTAATAAGACTATATAATGATTTGAAAAAGGGTTCATAACGTCTATGGACTGCCAAATAGAAATTCCGTGTAAAACAAACGTTATAACAGAGAGCGAGTGATCCGCATGCAGCCTTTTACGCAAAGAGTCATTGAAATTATAAAAACGATTCCCGCAGGCTTCGTCATGACATACGGTCAAATCGCGGAGCAGGTCGGAAGCCGCAGAGGAGCCCGTCAGGTCGTACGGATTCTTCACTCGCTAAGCGGTATTCATAATCTTCCCTGGCACAGGGTAGTTAATGCAAAGGGGGAAATTGCGATGCGGGACGAGGAAGTCCGCTATATGCAGATCCATTACTTAAACGGGGAGGGCGTGGCAACGAGCGGGGACGGACGGGTCGACTTGGATAAATATCGCTATAATGCCGTAAGGGCTGGAGAAGACTAAGCTCTATAAAATAAGTATTAGACTAACCAGAGCAAAAACAGCGGCGGCAGCTTGGAACATGAGTTCATGTTTTGAACTGCTGCCGCTATTGCGGAATGCAGCTTTGACTTTAGATATTATGGATTAATCGGTATAGATTGTTCCGTATTCTTACTAAATGCACGCCGCCGTTGTTAAATATCTCTGCGCAGCGCTTGAAGAACGTCAATTTCGGTCGCGCGGCGGGCGGGCCGCATGCCCGACAGAATGGCGATGCCGATACTGATGGCCGCCGATACCCAGATTAGCGTAAATGGAATATAGCTGAATAAGAAGTCCACCGGGCCGCTATCCTTATTTTGACTGTTTAGGATGAGCGGGATGATCTTGTTGGCTGCAAGGCTGACGAGAAAGGCGGCTAATGTGCCGATTAGCGTGCCGACAACTCCGATAAAGCTGCTTTCCATGAGAAAAATGCTTCGAATCGAGGCAGGAGACGCGCCGATCGCCTTCATAATTCCGATATCCTGCTTCCGCTCGGTCACGGCCATCGTCATTGTGTTGTAGATCCCGATGGCTGCAATTAAGACGGCGATCGCCCCCACGAATAAAAGTCCAAGCTTGACGAACAAGAAGATGGAGTCCACTTTATTCAGCTCATTTACGACCGAATAGACATTGTAGCCTCCGTCTTTAATGATTTTGGCGATACTGCTCACGTCTTGCATATCCTCTGCGTATACGCTGACGTTTTTGAAGCGGTCTAGCAGCAGCCGGTCATCGGCGGACAATATGGCGGCAGCAGCTTTGAGCGCTTGTTCATCCATAAATACACTGCTGTCCTGCAGCCATTCTTTGGGCGGCTGCTTTAGCACGCCTACTATGGTTGCATGGAGCTCCAGCGATTGCTGCTTTGTTTTTCTATCAGCGTCAATGGGCTGCAGCAGCGTAATGGTTATTTGCTCGTTCAACAAACTTCCCTGGTAAGTCTGCTCTGGCTTTGAAGGTTGGCGAAGCGTCTCCGCGAAGTGATAGCCAACGATAATTTCATGCTCGTTTACCGGAAGCCTTCCCTCTGCCAATTCTAATTTTCCATTCTTCTCCGCCTCCATATAAGTAAACACCGGCGAGTGGTCGGTCTCGGCGGAATAATCGCCAATGGCGTATTTGGAGGTGAGACTAACCATATTTTGACGTACAACGGATGCGACATGAGGGATGCTTTCAAAAAATTTCACCTGCTCCATCGTGTATAGCGAAGAGGCGTAATCTGTCCCGTCTGCCCGCTTTGTTTTCCCGTAAATCGATATTTCGGTTATTTTGCCATAGGACGTAATCTGCTCGGTGATGCTCTTCTGAAAGCCGAAACCGATTGAAGCGAGCACCACGAGGAAGCAGCAGCCCATCGCTGTCGCCAAAATCGTCATGAACAGCCGCGATTTATTTTTTTTCATATTTTGCTTCACAAAACGATACTTATCTTTCCATCTCATTCGAATCCCTCGCTCCTATATAACCAATTGTCCGTTATGAATGGTAACCGACCGGTGCGCGATGGAAGCGACCTCGGCGTCATGTGTGATCATGAGAAACGTTGTGCCTAAGTCCCGGTTCAAATGGCGGATAAAATCAAGCACCGTCTGCTCGGTCTCGCTGTCCAGGCTGCCTGTAGGCTCATCGGCCAAAATAATGGACGGCCGCAGCACCATTGCCCGGGCAATGCCGATCCGCTGCTGCTGTCCGCCGGACAGCTCGCTTGGATAGTAGTGCTCATATTCGCTCATGCCGACCATTTCCATCGTTTCCTTCACCAGCCTCCCGCGCTCCTTCTCGTCGATTCCCTTTAAGGTAAGAGGCAGCTCGATGTTATGGAAGGCAGTCATGGCGGGCATGAGCTGAAAGCTTTGAAAAATAAAGCCCATATGGGCTAAACGGAATTTCGACCACTGCGATTCGTTATAGCCGGTTACGTTGGTCCCGCCTATGCGAATGCTCCCGCTTGCCGGTTTAATGTAGCCGGCTGCGAGATTAAGCAGCGTCGATTTGCCCGAGCCGCTACGCCCGAGCACGGACACGATCTCGCCCTTTGCAACCTCGAGGCTCACGCTGCTTAATACTGGCACGGTCCTTTCGCCGCCTTTTTTCCCGATACGGAATTGATGTGATAAATTTTGTATAGAGATCAATCTGGACAACATCCTTTCTTTGCTGTTTACGCTAGTATTTGAAAGAAAGACGGAGGGGAGGCCGGAAATGTAGCATTTCGGGGAAAGACTGTAAGAAAGGATTTGTACTTTTGCATATTGACTCTCACGTTGCGTGATCCTTTATAGTTTCATTAAGGGAGGTTTGACAGCGATGAAGGTAAAAGAGGTTGCCGGTTTGGTCGGGATCAGTGTGCGCACGCTGCATCATTACGATGAGATCGGACTGCTTAAACCGGAGAAAATAACAGAATCCGGCTATCGTCTCTACTCTGATCGCAATTTAGAGATGCTGCAGCAAATTTTGTTTTTTCGAGAGCTAGGCTTTCCCTTGAAAAAAATTAAAGAAATCGTCAGCAGTCCTTCCTTTAACCGGGTGGAGGCGCTGGAGCTGCACCGCAGGATGCTGCAGGATAAACGGCGCCAGCTGGAGCAAATGATTATTACGATTGATCGGACAATTCAGCACGCGAGAGGAGAAATCGAAATGACAAATGAACAGAAGTTCGAAGGTTTTGACTTCAGCAGCAACCCCTATGAGCAGGAAGCGCGTGAACGCTGGGGAGATGAGGCAGTAGAAAAATCGAATGCCAGGCTGGGCAAAATGACGAAGCAGGAGCAGGAGGAACTGGCGGGCAGCATGAACGCGATCTATGCTAAGCTTGCAGCGCTTAGGAATGATTCGCCGGAGTCAGAGCAATCGCAAGCAGCCATTAAGGAATGGTTTATCCTTCTGAACCAAATGGGCAGCTACTCGCTCGAAGCGTTCAAGGGGCTGGGCCAAATGTATGTCGATGACGTGCGCTTTACGAAAAATATCGATAAATTTGGCGATGGCTTAGCCTTGTTCATGCGCGACGCGATGGCCGTTTATGCGGATAAAAACAAATAGTGCGGCAAATCGTTTGCTTTTCGTGCGCTCAGTCCGGCTTCCATTAACTTTTTCTAATAAAGCCTAAATTGAAACCCTTTATCCGAACCTTTATTATGATAGTGATATGGTAAAGACCAGTCGGAAAGGAGTGCAAAAATATGACAACTGAACTTACACCTAGCAACGTACGCAACTTTACGGTTTCTACAGAGATCTTTTATAACCCGAATTTGGATATTTATTCGCAAATGATTTATATCGTGCTTAGTTCAAGCACTGCAGATTCCGCATCACTCACGATAGACGAGGTTGCCAAGAAAGGCCGCATGACAACCAAGCAGGCGATTAAAGCGATGCAAGCATTAGTTCACGAGCAGCTAATCCCACATAAATTGTTCCGCAAAATGATCGGAGAGTTCCAGGATGACCGCTTATCATGGGCGGCGAAGGGGCTGCTGACCTATTGCAAGGAGCATCGAGATATCACGCTGTCCGA
>DATJKM010000315.1:0-7827 GCA_035491515.1 Candidatus Udaeobacter sp.
AGTACGAATGCGCCAACAACTACAACGGATTCGAATTGAACCCAAAGCTGCTCCCAGCTGCCCGTATCGATCAAACCGCCTTGACCAACGTTAACTTTCTCAGCAAGCGCTTGTGTTGCGAAAATTCCGTTAGCAAGCGTACCCCATACACCAGCTGCGCCGTGAACGGACAAAGCGTAGATCGGATCGTCGACTTTAATTTTCTCGAAGAACTTCACGCTGTAGAATACTAGCACACCAGCTACAAGGCCGATTACTACCGCAGCCCAAGGAGCAACGTATGCGCAAGATGCCGTGATGGCAACAAGACCTGCAAGCGTACCGTTAAGCATAGATGTAATATCTGCCTTGCCTGTAACCGCCCAAGAAATAAGAAGTGCTGCCACGCCGCCTGCGCCTGCGCCGAGCATCGTGTTAAACGCAACATATCCGAAGAAACCGTCGCCGATAGCTACTGTGCTGCCTGCGTTGAAACCGAACCAGCCAACCCATAGAAGCAATACAGAAAGTGCTGTGAACACTTGGTTATGGCCTAGAATTTCATTTGCAGAGCCGTCTTTGTTAAATTTACCGATACGCGGTTTTAGTAGAACCGTTGCTGCGAAAGCTGCAAGCGCACCTGTTAAGTGAACGACTGTAGAACCTGCAAAGTCTTGCGCTCCGTCTTCAGCTAGCCAGCCGCCGCCCCAGATCCAGTGAGCAACTACCGGGTAAATAATTGCGATGAAGAAAACAGTAAATACGATATAAGATGAAAGCTTCGCTCTTTCTGCGAAACCGCCCCATGCGATGGATAGCGATACTGCTGCAAATGCCAGTTGGAACAAGAAGAATACAGTGCTTGGATAGCTGTCGCCTTCTCCCGCAGCAACTGCCGGATCGAAGAAGAAGTTACCCCAGCCGAACAATGCATTTACTCCGCTATCGCCGCCGAATGCGATACCGTAACCAAAAGCCCAATAAATAAGTGCAGCCAAGCCCGTTGTGAAAATTGTTTTACCTGCAACGTGGCCAGCGTTTTTCATGCGAGTAGAACCTGTTTCAAGAAGGATGAATCCACCTTGCATAAGTAGAACTAGAATGAACGAGAGCATAACCCAGAGCGAGTTTAGACCCATGTTCAACGTTGCGGCGGAAGGATCCTCTGCAAACGCCATTACTGGAAACAATAAGGTAAAGATTCCCAAAGCCAACATCGTTTTCTTAATCAATACGACCACTCCCTAAGTGTTATGTTTCCTTACATGAGAGGAAAGACTTAATGTCATTATAGTCAGTAGTGCTCAGTTTGACAATACGTTTTATCTAATTTTATAAAAAAAATCAAACATTCGGCACGAAATCTGACACGAACGTTAAGTTTTTAAACAAATCAACCCCAAAACCCCCCATCTTTCCCACTCATTCTTCGCATTTTCACTTTTTTTAGGCATTGACTCCTACTTGTGGAATTCATGATAGTTCCCTCGAACGACTGCCTGTCTGTATTAAATTAAACTTAACATTATATATAGAAGAAACAAAATAAAACTTTCTCATATTTATAAGAATGGAAAGATCTAGTGGCATGGTTATGTAACACGTTTGACTGTATAGTTACTTTCCTATTATCATTAAGAGTATAGTAGTTAAATCACGTTTGATCTATGGTTACGCAGCACTGCTTTTCAAAGTGAAATATAGGGTATGACGGTATTTCACTTTATTATATTGAACGAATGGAGGATATAAATATGTATCGGATCGGAGAACTGTCCAAGTTGGCGCGAATCAGCCCGCGAACAATTGATTATTACACCTCAATCGGTCTAATAGAACCTGCTGAGCGTTCAGCCAAAAACTATCGCCTCTACGCTGATGAAACCTTGCAGCGTCTAGAGCGTATTGAACAGATGAAAAAAGATAAATATACTTTAGATGAGATAAAAGCAACCATTGAAAGCTGGAGCAAAATCACACCTGAGGAGCAAGTCTCGCGCAAGCTAACCGACCTGCAGCATCATCTAAGCCAACTGGAGCGTGAAGTGAAGGAGCTGGAGCCCGTGATCAAGAAGCTCAAGCCCCGCCAGGCTAATCACCTCTACACGCGTCTTATGCCGCAGACAGCAGCCTGTATCGAGGCGCTGATGCTTCTCATCAACAAAAGCTCCCTCATGTAGCGGTATATTTCATCACTATAATGGAGGAATGACTCAATGACGTTTATTTACATCTTAATCGTACTTGCTTTTATATTAACGATTTGGGCACAATTCCGTGTTAAGGGAACCTTCAAGAAATGGACTCGCGTTCAAGCTAACAGCGGTTTAACCGGCTACCAGGCAGCACGACGGATGCTCGATTCCAACGGATTACACGATGTGCCTATCGAACCTGTACGAGGCGTACTCACGGATCACTATGACCCTATTCACCGCGTTGTTCGTCTATCGGAGCCTGTTTATTACGAAAATACAATTTCAGCGGTTTCCGTCGCCTGTCATGAGGTCGGACACGCAATCCAGCATGCACAGCATTACCCGATGCTCGTATTGCGCCACCGCATCTTCCCAATCGTTAATTTCGCCTCTGGCGTTGCCCCATTCCTATTCATCGCCGGTATCCTTTTCTCGGCACTGAATTTGATCGGGCTAGGTATTATCTTCTTCTCGGTTGCGGTAGCGTTCCAGATCATCACCCTGCCGGTTGAGTTTAATGCCAGCAACCGAGCAAGAGATATTATGATAGCAGAAGGCTTCATTACGAACGATGAGGAGCGCGGCGTTGCAAAGGTACTTAATGCAGCAGCCTTGACTTATGTAGCGGCAGCCCTCCTTTCCTTGTTGGAGCTTATAAGGTATATACTAATTTTTGTAGGCGGCAGCCGCCAAGAATAACAAAACTTGATACGCAAAAAAGGAGCTGTTTCAAATGGTCTTTATAGACCATTTGGAACAGCTCCTCTTATATTATCCTGCCTGGCTACTTATTTCCTTCTTGAAAATAACGGAGCAAAAAACCGTGAAATACTTTTGCAACAAGCGGAAGCTTCTCATTTGAACGCCGTATAAGCCCAATTGTTCTTGTCACTTGAGGCTCGGTTACACGCATCTTTGTAGGATGCAGCGGACCCGTGTAGTGAAGCGCCATTTCCGGCAGTAAGCTTACACCCATCCCTGCAGCCACTAATCCGCGAATCGTATCCGTCTCTTCCCCCTCAAAACCGATCTTCGGTGTAAATCCCGCCTCCTGGCAGGCTTCCCAGACGATCGGCCTTAACGAGTAGCCTTCGCTAAACAAAACGAATGTCTCATCCTCCAGCTCCTTCAGCTTAATCGATTCCTTGTCGGATAAACGATGGCCTGGCGGCAATATGGCATACAGCTCCTCTGTGAGCAGCACTTCACCGCATACAAATTCATGCTCATCGGGAAAAGGAGATATGAATGCCAAATCTATATCGCCTTTGATCATGTCGCGTATAAGCGACGGGTACATCCCCTGCTTAAATCGAAACTTCACATTCGGATGCAGCTTGCGGAAGGCAGCAACGACCTGAGGAATCAATGAAATCCCTAAACTATGCGGAAAACCGAGTCTGATTTCACCCTTCTCAGGATCCAGAAATTCATGTATTTCAATGACAGCCCGCTCTAAATCAGCCAAGATGACTTCAGCACGCTTCAGAAAAAGCTGGCCGACCGGCGTGAGCTGCAGGTTTCTTCCCTTTTGAACGAATAGCTTGACCCCAAGCTCTTCTTCCAGCTGGTGAATTTGCCTACTGACTGCCGATTGTGCCACATGCAGCTCTTCAGCCGCTTGCGTGACATGTTCTTTTTTTGCTACCTTTACAAAATAATAAAGCTGACGAAGTTCCATACCTGTTCGTTTCTCTCCCGTAAATACATAGTTTTCATTCAAAGCGCTTTATTTCTACGCGTATTCAAACGATCGAATACATAGTAAAGAAGGAAGCCGGCCAGAGCTCCTCCAACATGGGCCCACAGGTCAACGCTCGGCACAAGGAAGGAATAAATAACCCCAAAAATTAATATCGTATAAACCGTTTTACGAGAGCCCTCATCTAACCTCGACTTCTTGAACAAGGAAATGAATAGAAACGCACCGTACACGCCGTAAATCGCTCCTGAAGCTCCTACACCCACGTGAGTGTCGAAGCCTCCTTCGAGAACGTTGGTCCATGCACTCATTCCGTTTCCCGCGATACCGCAAAGTAAATAAAAGAAAGCATATTTGACGCTATTTAGAAGACGCTCAAGCGGCGGTGCGAATATTAGCAAGGCAAACATATTGTAAAGCAAATGCTCAATCCCTGAATGCATGAAAATCGATGTAACATAACGCCACGGCTCCAGCATGCCATAAGGATCAAGCTTCGGATTGGTAACGAATGCGCCATACTGAATCGCATGCAGCCCTTCATTCGGATTACCGTTAATGACAATTATGATAAAATAAATAATATTTAGAGCTATCACAGCAGCCGTAACCGGATAGAGCTTTAAATAAGAGCGAAAGCTCTCATACCGCAAGAAAATCATTAAATCATCACCTTCCCTCTCCAACAATTGGACAAGGCCATTTCATAACGATTATAATAAACCTGGTATTGACCATTCAAATTAGAGGAGGAATTTTTTCAAATGACACAAGAACGTAATGGAGTCGCCACTTTCAAAGGCAATCCGATCACATTAGTTGGACCACAATTGAAGGCGGGAGACCAGGCTCCTGATTTCAACCTTAACAAATCGCTCGTAGAAAATGTTTCTCTCAAGGACTACTCCGGTAAAATCAAATTAATCAGCGTTGTACCTTCTATCGATACAGGCGTTTGCGATGCGCAAACTCGCCGTTTTAATGAAGTTGCAGGCTCACTAGGCGATAATGTTGTTGTCCTCACAGTCAGCGTTGACCTTCCATTCGCACAAGCCCGCTGGTGCGGCGCGGCTGGCATCGACAAAGTCGTTTTGCTATCTGACTACAAAGCACATAGCTTCGGCGAATCTTACGGCGCATACATTAAAGAGCTTGGTCTTGATCAACGCTCGATCTTCGTTATCGATGCTAATGATACGATTCAATATGTTGAATACTTGACTGAAATGACCGAGCACCCGAACTATGAGCAAGCGATCAACGCTGTCAAAGCGCTCGTATAATCCGCATCCTTTAGAGCTTATTTTTCAAATATTGCAAACAAAGCGAGTGAAGGATATCCTTCCTCGCTTTGTTTATGTATTAACTGTTAACTTTAAATGCAGCAAGCTTCTTATCAAGTGTACGGTATAAATCCAGGATGACTCTGTAATTAGAACCAAGATCCCCTAACGATCCACGGGACGCTGAATAAATATCGACAGCCGATTGCAGCGGGTTTACGCTAATGACGGAAACGGTAATGTCCATCGTTCTTCCAAATGCCGTGCGCTTCTCAAGTACAATCTCACCAACGGATTGCACCTCGTGCAGCACCTTATAGCCTTGCATTTTCTTAAGAGTCGATATCACTTCATCCCAAACCTTATCTTTAGGCAGTTTGTAGAAATGAGATTTGAGCATTGGATCCTTGGCTCTGTCGCCAGTCTGTTCATGACTGCGCAGAAGCCCGATTAAGGCCCGCTTCAACAACAACGATCTCCCCCTCCGGCATCTATGTACATTACTCTATATGATACCATGATTTGTCCAATGAAAAAAGAGCTATCACCGGATTTAACCAGCAAATGCTCTTCATTTGAAAATGAGAACCCGCCTATGCCGTCCGACTCACATGTTTCTGAACCCGCTTACGCAGGTGGGTGACCGCAGAACCGCTTTTGAGATCCCGTTTCGGGGGCATGTCAGCTACGCTTCGATATTGGTCTCCCGTGAAACAGCCATTGGTTCAAAACAGCGTAAAGCCGTAACGAGCATCGCAGGAGGTATTGCTATTATAGACCGAACTTAAGAAAAAGTAAACTTTGATCGGTTGTTATTTACTGGAGTCGTTCGAATCATCCTTAACCAAATCGATACGGTCAAGCTCCGCAGCTTTCTCTGCTTCTTCTTCCTCCGCCAAACGAGCTCTCTCCGCTTGATCCTGCAGCTTCTGGTAAATCAAATGGAAATTCCAGAATGCCAAGTATGCGATGATACTGCCCATAAAGAAAGGAATAAGAAACGTAAACCGCGTGCTGAAAAAGATGACAGCTCCGCTCATTATTGCAGTAGACAGCGAACGGAAAGGTTTGCCGATCGTAATGAGTACAGCGTTTTTCAGCAATTGAAACGTTTTCATATGATAATGGACAAGCATGGAGAAAAAATTAAATAAAGAGACGATTAACAAAACAAGAAAAGCAATGAAGATATATGACAACAAATTCAATTGTTCACGATATACGATAAAATCAACAATCATAATCGCCAGCAGTATCGTATAAATAATACCGCCAAGCATACTTTGTTTATAATTTTCCTTGTAGGCACGAAAAAAAGTTTTGAACAGAGCGACATCGCTCTCACCCATTACCCATTTGCGGGCAACCGCAAACATTGACGCAGTAGCTGGAAACAAGGTAAACGGAGCAACGACAGCCATTGCAATTAACGCGGAATACACCTGACTTTCATCCTGTGATAAAAGCAATCCCCACGCAAAGAAAACGAATGGAATTGAGCAGACTAACCATAATACATTGATAACCGATAACCGCATAATCCATTCGGAAATTCGGTAAAATCCACCCATTAACCCTCTTGGTTCCATCTGATCTGCCTCCAGAAAAGTAAGTTGATCCTACCGGACAATAACAAAAAAAGAACCGAGACGTCCGGATGCCCGTTAGGGTCACGGACTTCTCGGTTTTTTTGAAAAATACTCAGGTAAAGATTAATTAGTTGTTTACATAACCATCGGAAGAGCTTTTCGGACGACGGTTTTCAGTGCGTCCTTCGCTGCTTCTCTTGCTGCCGTAGCCGCCGCTGTTACCGCGTGACTCGTAGCCGCCGCGTGAGCTGCCGCCAGTACCGCCAGAACCGCCAGTTCCGCCGCTGCTGCGTCTGTCATCACGACCACGGTATCCGCCGCCTCCGCTGCGGTTGCCGCCGTATGATGAGGATGAGCCGCTGCGGTTAAATGGACGACCATTCGAACGAATGTCCGGTTTACGTTTCTTCGCGCGAAGCGGATCTTCCGGCGTCAATTCGATTTCCACGTTTTTCTTCTCGCCTGTCAGCAATTTGATTGCTGCGGAGAGCAAGTGAACGGAATCATATTGCTCAAGCAATTGAATGGAAATCGCTTTGTATTCCGTGAACTCATCGTTTTGTACAACTTCAAGAAGACGTTCAGCCGTTACGCGTTGCTTACCTTCGATAGCCTCAGCGATGCTTGGAAGCGGCTTGCGGTTCATCTTCTGACGTGTAATTTTCTCGATGAAATGAAGGTGATCAGTTTCACGAGGCGTTACAAACGACCAAGCAGTACCTTCTTTACCTGCACGGCCTGTACGGCCGATACGGTGAACGTAGCTCTCCGGATCTTGCGGAAGGTCAAAGTTGATAACATGCGTTACGCCGGAAACATCGAGACCGCGTGCAGCAACATCCGTTGCTACCAATACATCGATGCTGCCGTCACGGAATTTGCGCATTACGCTATCCCGTTGGTTTTGAGACAAATCGCCGTGCAAGCCATCAGCTGTGTAACCACGCTTCTGAAGCGCTTCGCTAAGCTCATCAACCCGGCGTTTTGTACGGCCGAAGATGATAGCAAGCTCAGGGGATTCCATATCAAGCAAGCGGCTAAGTGCTTCGAACTTCTGGCGCTCGTGCACTTCGATG